>JBEKFK010000024.1:0-15981 GCA_050013375.1 Nitrososphaerales archaeon
AACTCCACCGGCTGGCAGGACGGGATACAGGTGAAGGGCGCCTTCTCGGCAGGGTGGTACTGGGTCAAGTTCTCGAGTCCTTCGAGCGACAAGAACAACCTCTACACGTTCTACCTGAAGGACTACCTGATCAACAATGCGACCGCCTACGCCGCACAGTCCGAGATCGGCCCGGGCCTGCAGCAAGGCTCGACGATACTTTGGCTGGAGAACCAGGCTGGCAAGAGCCTTGAGATCTACCCATACCAGGAGGCCGGCGTCGGTGCACCAGAGCAGACGATTACCGCGACGCACGCGTTCACGTTCAACACCGTCTTCCTCTTCCTCTCGGACAGGGCATACAACCAGGCCAATGCGACCCTCACTGTAACCGACACCTCTGACGGCGGTATTGTGGTCGCGACCGGCCTGCTGAGCCAAGCCCTGGTTGGAGGGCTGGAGAACTGGGTTCCGATAGCTCTCAACACAAGCGTGACGACCGTGCCCGGCCACGAGTACCTGCTCACCATGTCCGACCCGTCCGTCACGTGGACGACCGTGATGAGGTACGTCACCACGAGTCCGGCCCAGGCGGGGTTCCAGAACCAGAGCCAGACGCTGCTCTTCCAACTGGCCGACGTCGACTGGATACAGGGCCTCCGCGACTGGGGTGGGATGACCTCGACCGGCAACGACGCCGTGACGAACGGCTACATGGACGCGGTCAGGTTCTCACCGAGCGCCAACGAGACCTTGAAATCGGTGCAGATCCTCATGACCAGCAGCCAGGGGACGAATCAGAACTACAGTTCCGGAGCGATATCGGTCTCGATCTGGGGAAGCAAGCCCGACGGATCGGCTCCCGAGGGTTCTCTTCAGCAGCTGACCGTCCCGGGGACGCGGGTCCCGCAGAACGGCCTCCTCAAAGTCACGGGGTTCAACACAACGGTAACCGCGGGTGACGACTACTGGATCGTCTTCTCGGC
The DNA here is from genome assembly GCA_050013375.1 of Nitrososphaerales archaeon. Lineage (GTDB taxonomy): Archaea > Thermoproteota > Nitrososphaeria > Nitrososphaerales > Gagatemarchaeaceae > Gagatemarchaeum. The sequence goes on from JBEKFK010000024.1 coordinate 966, forward strand.
GAACTCCACCCAGCACTTCACCTTCGGTCGACTGACCAGCCCGTTCGAGTTCCTTGTCCTCTCCTCCGCGAACGGCGGAGCCTCTTGGTACAACCCCTCCGAGGGGCCCACGGAGTACGCATTCACCGTCACGCTCTCGAAGGAGACCCTCGGGACGTTCGTCGCGGGGTCGGTCGGAACGAGTCTGACTTCTAACGGCATCTTCGCCCAGCCATTCATCGCCACGTCCGATACATCGATAGAGGGGGTCTACATAGGCCCGCTGATCCCCGGCCCCCACCTGCTCATCTCGATAAGTCCGACCGGGGCCGATGGCAAGCCCACCGTCTCCCCGATCGGGTCGGGGGTGTACGATGCGGGGAACATCACCCTAGACTACGGTCCGCAGTTTGTCCAATTCTCCTCGGTCGCCAACCTGCAGAAGGGCCAGGAGTACTGGATTGAGATACATCCAATCGGAGGCGGCTATCAGATCAGCTCTCTGAACTACCTGAACGGGGCCCCTGCAGTGCCCGCCAACTCGAGCGCGGTCGTCTCGAACAACAACGGTCTCACCTGGAAGGACATCAGCAACACGACGGCACTGATCTCTGAGTACCTCCTCGAGGCGCCGATCGCACTGCCGCCCCAGTATGGCATTCAGGCACAGGCCAACGACCTGCTGACGAACCACGACTTCGCCGTCTCGAGCGGACCTCTCAAGGGATGGAACGCCTATGTCCAGGCGTCCGAGCTCTCGACCTTCAGCGGGGTCGCGCAGTGGTTCTCCAACTTCACGGGACGGAGCTTCGAGTTCTACGGGAACGCCCAGGAGAACGTCCTCAGCCGCCTCAACCTGAAGGACATGGTGGTCCTTCCCACGACGAACTCGACGCTTACCTGTGCGGAGTTCCTCGGGGACGAGCGGAGCGCCTTGGCTTCAGGGGTCGGCCAGTTCTCCTACGCCCCTCTCTCTCTTCTGCAGACCTGCGCTTCTTCCGGCGCGCAGGACCTGGCGAGCCAGCTCAACTATCTCCCATACCTCGGAAGTTCCTATGGGTCGAGCACGTCCACAAGGGTCCTCGTCGTCGGTGATCAGACCGCCGCAAACCTGACGAGCTACCTCTCGAACGCCTTCAACGCTACCTACGTCAACCTCGGCACGAACCCAGATCTCCGGATCCAGAACAATCTCTCATCCTTCGTGGCCGTCCTCTGGATGTCCCCCTCCAGCGAAGCCATCCCGCCCTCGGTTGCGGCCATGCTCAGCCTGTACGTGCGCTATGGGGGCGAACTCGTGACGACAGACCCGTCGCTCGATAACCTGAGCGCCCTAGCGCCCGTCGCTGGCACCAATACCTCCGCTGTACCTGCCCTGGACGGACCGTCATTCCTAGAGGCCGCGCTGGCCCACACGCAGTACACCAACAGCTCCTTCCAGGAGGCAGTGACCAATACCACTCTGACCGCCCGATCGACTGCGCTGCTCATCTCCGCGAGAGTCGTGGGACTCGGCAAAGTCGTCTTCGTGGGATTTGGCGGTTCGTCAGTGCCTCAGACAAATGACCAGTCTGTGGTCGTATCGAACATCATCGCCAACGCCGCCGGCGCCAAACCCCCGCTCTGGTACGAGTCCACAGATGCCCAGGCGTCTTCGATGGGGACGTACAGCGTCGAAGGGACGTACGCAAATCGTCTGCTCTTGTGGATATTCAACTCTGCGACCTCGGCCGCGACGTTCACGCTCGACCTGAACGGGAGCTACTACGGCGTCCCTTCATCCTGGGAGACCGTGCAGATACCGGGTCCCACCGTGAGCCTCGGATCCGGACCCGACGTGAGGATACAGACGACCGTCCCTGCGGGCGCCCTGATCGGGGTCCTCATCGTGCCCAGGAGCGAACCGCTGATCAGCTACTCGTCGGGACTGGTGCAGACACAGTTCGCTTACCCTGATCAGGCGCTCTATTCCATCCTCGGAAAGTACAACCAGTCTGTCCTCGTCGTAATCTCGACCAACGAGTTGGTGGGACAGATCCTCCTGAATGACCGGACGAGCCTCCCCCAGGCGTCTTCCGTGGGCCAGCTCTACAACGGGACGTCAGGATGGTACTTTGATGGAAAGACCGACAGCCTCTTCGTGAAGTATCAGTCCACCGGAGTCGACACCTTGCGGTTCGCCTTCTACTCGCCTCCCGTGCCGCCTCCAACAGTCTTTCCACAGCAGCTGGTGGTCACTGTCTTCGAGGCGGCGATCGCAGTGGAGGTCTTGACTCTCGCGTTCCTGCTGGTTAGAAGGAGGAGACGGCCCGGAATGCAGGATGGGGCCAACCCCAGGCCGGCGTAGAAGCGATTGATTCATGCTGGTGGAAGATTGCAGGCCCTAACCGGAACCTCCTTCCACCAAGTTGCGTGGGATGATTAGTGTTGAACGAGGGTGTCTCGACCGTAGTGATCTCGCCTCACTCTGATGATGCGGCATACTCGGTGGGCGGGGCGATTCTGACAGGCTTCTTCCCAAGACCCCTTCTCATCTTCACTCCTTTCACGCTCAGCATCTCGGGCGGGTACATCCAAGGGGAGCACGACATGAGAAAGGTCACGGCACTCAGGACCGCCGAGGACGACGCTTTCGCGAAGGAGGTGGGTGCTCGGCTCCTGAGGTCCGGTCTCCCGGAGGCCGGTCTCAGCGGCAAGACCGGAGAGTACTACTTCCCTCTCCTGATGTCCGCTTCGCTCCTCTGCGGCTGGCCGCCGCCCAGGAATCGGGTCGAGCGGGGGGCGCGGAAGGTCGCGTCGAGGACCCCGAAGGCGTTGAGGTCGGAGTTCCTGGACCGCATCGCGAGGTTCGACAGACTTCGAACGACGCTCCGGGAGCAGATCGCCAGCCTCCTCGAACGGTCTCCACGCGCAGTCTTGGTCTCACCGCTCGGGCTCGGAAACCATCCCAACCACATCGCGGTCGCAAGCGCCTGCAGAAGTCTCAGGAAGAAGGCCTCGCAACTCTACTTCTACGAAGACTTGCCTTATGCCATCCGCTACTCGCTCCGGGGGATCGAGAGGCACGTCGCCTTCTTCGATTCAGACCTTCGTCCCGTCTCCATCGAGGTCTCAGGCGTGATCGAAGGTAAGATCAGAAACCTGTCGGGCTACGGATCACAGGTTGGACTCAGCGAGACCGAGATCGTGAGGCGCCACGCCGAGAGACTGGCCACAGGCGGTCTTGCCAAAGAGAGGATCTGGACCTATCCGGTGGAGTGAGCTATCAGGCCCTATTCGAGTCGAAGGTCGGGTCGGGAACTGGCTCGAGTTTGGACCGGGCGAGAAAGACGTAGGCCCGGGCCATGATGAACAGCATCCGCTGGCCGAATGGAGCGTCACCCTTCGGGAAGACCGGTCTCCCTATCCTGTACATGTCCCTGTATCTCCCGAAAGTCATCACATTTCGGCTGAAGAGCCCCCTTCTTCTGGACACCCTGACCTTGATGGCCTTGTGCGGCGGAAGGGACTCCGGATAATCCAGAAACCTGTACTTGCCCTCGGCCCTTGCCCTGTTCCAGAGGTCCCAATCCTCGAACCAGTTGATGTCCCGCCAGCCAAGGCGGCGGAACAGGTCGCTCGGCCCAATCGTGATGTTCGACCGTTCGTCGACTTTCGTCCTCTTCGTCACGAGCATCATTCCCTCGTAGTCCTTGTGGTACAGAGTCAGTAGGCTCTTGACTCCAAGGGACGAGAAGACATCGTCGCAATCCATGTGTGCGAGTATGTATTTACCGCTGCTCGCCTCCAGGGCAATCTGTCTGCCCATTCCCCGCGTGCATCTCCTCTCGATGCACTTGATCAGACCTCTCCTCTGGTAATCGGAGAGTATCTCCCGGGACCCATCGCTGCTCAGATTGTCAACGACTATCACTTCAATCGACGCAAGATCTGAGAGCTCGCCGATGCTGTCGAGACTCTCTTTCAACCGCTCTGAATCGTTGTAGCACAGCATGCATATCGAGTAGTCGACCGCCATACCTTACGATTCCGTCGGGCCGGTTCCGTGCTGATAAACCCTTTCTGCACGGACCTTGAGTTGCGGTCCCCTGGACGCATGTTCAAGCCGCAAACGACCGACCCAAATCCACGGCGCTATCCGAGCCCATAGACTTCAGAGTACTCGGCGGCGGCTCTGTCCCAACTGAGGTTGGCACAGGCAATTCGTCTGGCAGACTCACCCAGGCCCTTTCGCCGTCCGTCATCAGACAGCAGGCATTCCATCTTCTCGCGCAGGTCGTCGCGATCTCCGCTCTTGAAGAGCAGTCCCCCGTCCTGTATGTACTCCGAGGGGCCGCCCCTGTCCGCCGCTATGACCGCCCTTCCCGAGGACATGGCCTCTGAGACCGCATTGCCGAACCCTTCGCGGGGAGACGTGTGAACCACAAGGTCCGAGGACGCGTAGGCCTCGGGCATCTGCGTCCAGGGAATCTTCCTGACAAAGTGGAGCGAGCGTCTCAGGACCTCGGATCCCTTGACAAAATCCTCTATCTGGTCGTCGAGGGGTCCCTTGTACCAGAGGAGCATCACGAACGAGGTGTCGGAGCGCTTGCGGGCAACCGCCTCTGCGGCTGTGAGGAAAGTGAACGGGTCCTTGATCTGGTGCCCCCGCCCGACCCAAAGGACCACCTTGTTCGTGCTGGGGATCCCTAGAGCTCCCTGAAGATACCCGCGCTGTCTTCCGGGTGTGAACACATCGGTCTCGACCCCATTGTAGATCACTCTTGCAGGTATGTGGGAATAGCTCCAAAGAGACCTGGCACAGAATTGGCTCTGGACGGTGACGCGCGCACCGAGATCATGGAGAAGGCTGAGGTAGGCATATCGCAATCTGTACGTCAGTATTCCCTTCATGCCCCCGCCCGCCCCTTCGCGATGGTCGACGGGGGTGCCGTGGAGTGTCACGACGAGGGGTCTCCGTTCGATCTTGGCTACAACTCCTAGTTCACCATCCAACGGGTCGTTGAGATGTATCACCTCGGATTCTTTCGCCGGGCCACCGAAATTCTTGACATCCAGGATGGAATGGGCCATCGGTCGTATCGCGGGCGTGCCGAGCTCCCACAGCGAGTCGAATACATGCTTGTGCCAGAATGCATCGACCTGATGACCCATATCTCTCAAGCCAGATATGAGACCTTCGTTGAACCTTCGGACCGTGTGATTCTGAAACAGCACTTTCAAGAGTATCTTGACTCGGGTTGAGGAGGTGCTGTGGATGGAGAGAGAGGGGAGCATGGATGATGCTGTGTCACGTTCTCGCTCCCAGCGGGACCTCTCTCAAACGGGTGGTCCCCTCATCCATTTTCCGCCGCCTCGATAGCAAATAAGCCCGGGACCACGCCACCCTTGGCTTCAACCACTCGCTCGCAGCACGGAAGCTAGGGCCGAAGATAACTCCTCCGCCGTTCTTTCCCATGTGAATTGTCCCGAGTACTCATATGACTTCTTTCCGAGTTCGGTTCTCAGAGTGGGTGACTTCATGACGCGTCCCAGTTCCCTCTCCCAGTCCTTGGGGTCGGACCCAAGCAAGACTCCACCGCTTCCTACGGATTCAGGAGTCCCACCGTCATTGAGCGCGATAACGGGCTTGCCGCAAGCCATCGCCTCTAGGGGCGCCAGTCCGAACGCTTCCTTCCTGCCCGGATGCAGGAAGACGCTGCACGCCTGCAGCAGGGAAACGTATGCAGTATCTGGAATGTCCAATTCGAACCGCACCTGACTACCTCCGATTCCCCTGAGCTTCTGTATGTACTTCAGCGCTTGGAGGTGGACGCCGCCCTGACCCGTGGACCCGCATATCACCATGGGAAATCCAGCCGAGGCAGCGGCCCCTATCGCCAGTTCGAAGTTCTTCTCTGGATGCAATCGCCCAGCGCAGAGCGCGTACCCTTTGTCCTCCCACGTTGGTGCAAAAAGAGCGTGGTCAACCCCATGGGGGATGACTGTGCAGTTGACGCCGGGGAATTTTGCCTTCACCTCACCGGCCAACCAATTGCTGGGACAGACCACCAGACGAGTCCTGCCAAAGCCACGATGGATAAGACCATCGGGATCCAAGAAGTGCCTGTAGCGGTACATACGCCTGATAATTGCCGCACTCCTCTTGGTCATGCCTGCCCGAGGCATTGTCGCCTGAGTCAGGCTCCAGAGATCGTGGATGTAGGCAACGAGTGGGACATCCAGCTCGTAGCTCATCCAGCCTGCAAGTCCGCAGTTCTTGTTGATTATGACTACGTCCGCGTTCCATTCTTTGAGCTCTTTCACCGAGCGAATCAATCTAGTTCGCTCGGGATATCTTCCGAAATGTGCAAGTAAGCTGCCGCTCGCTGGCATCTGGTACTTCGTGACCGAATCTAGGTCTGGGAGTCCCAATCCCGTATACTCCAAGGTGAAGATTGCGACCTCGTGGTCTCGCCGCAGTATCGCGACCAGACTGTCTAGGACGCGCTCGACACCGCCCCGCATCGGGAAACTCCGCTGGTAAATCGCGATGCGCATTGACCTGCCCGTCAGCTATCTTGACGTTGATAAATCATATGCAGTTGCAAGATGCCTTGTGTTCTTGTCCGCTTGTCATTCATGACCATGCATAGATGTGATTCGAGATGAAAGGAGGCTGCACCGTAGTAAAGATGGGAGCCGCGTTCTCTTGTCAGGGAAACCGAGCAAAGCCTCTCCCGGGGTGGCTAATTGATCCACCAGAGCCCTTCAGGGCTTCGTGGGATTTGGGTTTGGAGCCGATCTTCTACGCAATAGCATCTGTTCTCTTGGGAGGCAAAAGACAATTCATGTTTCCGAATCGACACTCACTCGGGTTCGCTTCGCGGGTTTAGGGACTTTGAGGGGCAGAGGTACATAACTAATGATTTCGGGGTCTTGGCCAGGGCTTCCGTTTGGAGAGCTCCAGCCTCTGTTTTCCATGCGTCAATCGAACCCCTTAAGAGACTTCGCTTCGATATGAAGGAGACACGGGATGCTGCTTTCTCAGAAGATGACTCACAGGTGATATCTTGAAAGTCCTCGTTTTGGCGTATCGATTTATTCCAGAACTAGGAGGATATGAGACACTCATTAACGAAATAACGAAACGCCTCGCGGATCGGGACATCGAAGTCGTAGTGGCGTGTTTCACAAGGAGACGTGACTTGCCGTCACAAGAGCGCCTCGGGAAAGTGCATGTCCTACGACTATTCGTACGCCGCTCTCAGTTCTATCTCCCCAGGAGAGTCGAATGGCTATTCGCAAGCTTGGTCGACAGAGTATTTCGGCATAAGTCAGACCTCGGCAAACCACTTAGCCTACTCACTCAGTTCTTTGTTTACAGTAGTTATGTGCCATGTTCTTCTTGGCGTTTGTCGACGTGGCTCACCGGCGTGATATCTGCCGAGCGTCCTGACGTTCTGCATGTTTTTGACTCGAGGACGGCCGTCAGTCTGTATCCCGTAGCATTTCTCACTCGCACACCTGTCGTTGTGACATTTCCTGGTACAGCTTGGGCGACGTCAATAAAGGCGCGCATTTACGATAAACTGTGCTTCTGCCTGGGATATGGCTGGTACGTAATGCACGAAGATGGGAGCGGGGCTGCTCGCAGGGCTAGAATGATGGGCATGGAGCGCGTCTCTGAGTTTTTCGCCGGGGTCGACACCGATCTGTTTGATCCACGCAAAGTGTCGAGAGCCAAGAGTCGAGCGAGTTTCGGGATAAGTGACAGTACCTTCGTCTTTGGAATCCTAGGACGGATTGAGGACGACAAAGGAGTACGAGAAGTAATACTCTCATTTCTCAATTCTGCCAAACAAACAGACATTCTACTCGTTGTGGGAGAGATTGGCGAGAAACGCCGATACTATGACGACCTCGTCCGACTGGTTGAAGGGAATCCGAATGGAGGCCTGGTCAAGTTCATAGGTCCGATTGAACGATTGCAGGTCCCGGCATTCCTTGCGGCTTGCGATGCTATCCTGCTTAACGGAAGGCGGACCAACTTCAACCTAACCTTCGCCGAAACTCTCATGATGGGGAGACCTATGATTGTGAGGGCAGACGGTCTGGACGTGTTCAAAGACAAAATTGGCCGTTGCCCCACGGTATTGTTGCACAATGGCGCCATCTCAGAGATATCACGGGCGATGGAGACTATCCGAGAGAGAGAAATCCGAACGGAGTTTTCCGAGACCGAACTTGCGTTGGCAAGAGAGATGTTTACTTGGGATGCGGTGGTGGCGAAGGTAATCGCCGCGTACGATAATGTCTTGTCGAAAAGTGGAAACCTTGCATCGGATAAGCATTGGGCCTGATCTTCTCCCAGGGCTCACAACAGCCGTGGTTGTGAAAAGGAATGATGAGACTTAGAATATGCCAGGTCCTTATAGCAATCGCCGGGCGTTCTCCGCCCAGAAGCCTCGATAGTCAGAGTTGTTGTCTCGAAGCAGCATGACGGGGCCGCCCCGAGGCATATCATTCGACCCAGGCGAAGAAGAGCTGGAGATTCTCGTGGTACGCCTCGACCTTCCCCTCGTAACCGAGCCTCTTCAAGAACTCTAAGATGGCATCGCCACCTTCACTGAACTCCGAGTGGGCCTCGCCGACGATTCTCGGATGATATGATCGTATCACCTTCTGAGCTCCTTTCAGGATGGGCAACTCGAATCCCTCTGTATCAATCTTGAGGAGGTCGACTCGGTCAACTCCAAGCTCGCTGACCACTCCGTCGATCGTGCGTAGCTTCGTCCGTTCCTTCCCTATGGCCGACATCCTCTCTCCGTCTTCGTCTCTCGCTGGCAAGAACGTGTTTCCTCCCGGGTCGTCGTAGAGGTTCAGCGTCGCTTCACCCTCTGACTCTCCTAGGCCACAGTGGAACAGGGTGACATTGGTTAGATGGTTCAGTGAGACGTTCTCCTGCAGAAGCTTGAAGTTGGACGTGGAAGGCTCAAAAGCGAGGATCCTTCCGCCCTCGCCGACCAAGAGTGCCGCTCTTACGGTGAAACATCCGATGTTGGCCCCGGCGTCGACGACCACCGTGCCTGAGCTCGGCTTGAAGTACTTCTCGTACGGTTTCCTTTCAAAGATCTCCTTGAGGACGTCATAGTCGGGGCTGTCTAGCCTGAGCTTTATCCGCGTTCCGTCATCCAACGTGGTGGTGTAGGCGGGTAGGAGCCTACGGCCGAGGATTCTGAGGTATTTAGTCTCCAATAGAAGCCTCTGGAACCTAGTGCCAGCCCTAGGCTTCATAGGCTTGATGATGTTTCGAGCGTATTTAGCCTGTGGAGTCTCGGGTCCACGCGCCCCTCTCGCACTACTGTCTTCTTGCCTTGGGCGTCTCGAGGTGATAAGAGATTTTAGTATTGGAAGTGGCCCAATAAGCTCCGTGACTCTGCTATGAGCCGTCAGCCTTTGGTACCTTCGTCCTGAAGACGTAATCTTCGTGAATAATCGTCAGACAATTGATTCAAGCACTCTTTCAAACTCGGCACTGGTCTTCTCCCACGAATAGCTAGTCGAATACTCGTAGGCGTCACGACCCATGCTTGTTCTCAAGGGGACTGAGTCCATCAGTCTCTTGGCGATAGAAGCCCATTCTGATTCGTCGTCACCGGCGAGGAATCCATGATTCCTGATCACCTCCGGAGTGCCTCCGCTGTTGTGCCCTACGACAACCTTCCCGCAAGCCATGGCCTCGAGCGGAGCGAGAGCAAAACCTTCGTCTCTCCCTGGGTGGAGGAAGATGCTTGACCGTTGCAAGAGCTCTACCATGCTGTCCTCATCTCGGTGTATGACGATTTTCGTCAGTGGTCCCTTTAGTGATTCGAGCCTGTGCAGATACTCCGCTGCGCGTTGAGATCCCACCTCCAGGTTTCCGTGAATAATCAGGGGATAGTTGGTTGACTTGAATGACCTTACAAGTAGCTCAAGGTTCTTGTGCGGGACCAGTCGACTTATGCACAGCGCGTATCCTCGATCTTCCCAGGTCGGGAAGAACCTTGAATGGTTTACCCCATTCCGCACGACGATTGGCGTCACATGCGGCCAGTACCTGCCCAGCTGAGCAGCGGTGGACTCGCTCACGCAGATGACGACTTTACATTTTCCGGGGCTTGGACTGCTCGGATTGGATTCTCCTGCCAATCGACGATACAGGCGCGAGGGACTCGCATCGAGGCGACGTTCTGCGGCGGAAGATTCACCGGTGGCCAACTTGGTGCTGAGCTCCATGTATCCGTGCAAGTATGGAACCACGGGAACATCAAAGTCGTTCGACATCCACTCCTCAAGATCGATCTCCTTGTTGAGTATTACCACATCGGGTCGCCACTGCCTAATCGAGTCCCTGAGAAGTCGGTATTGCCTCGCCTCGAAGTAGCGACGAAAGTGTCCAAGGACGGCCTTCTGGGAATCAATCACGAACCGCTTCGCCGCGTCGAGATGCTGATAGTTCATCGTCTGGTAGTCGAGAGTAAACAGAGCGAAATCGTGACGAGTTGCCAAATTGCGAATCAGCTCGTCTATCACCCTTTCGGCTCCTCCTTGACGGGAGAAGGACCGTTGAACGATGGCTATTCGCATGGTAGTCGCCGAATCACTTCTGACGCGGGATTCTGGACCGAGAGGTCCTGGTCCTGACCAGCAAGACCGTCCCTATGCCGCCGGCTGCAACCACACAGCCCCCGGCAATCAGGACGAGCTCGCTCGTCGAGAAGGCTGGAAGCGCGTTTCTGACGAAGGATGCGGTCAGGGTGCCGTTGGAGTCGGCGAATACGGTCGTCGAGAGCTGGCCCGGCTGGGCCACGGTGACGATTCCGGTCACTTCCCATGCCGAGAAAGTGCAACCGGGGTCCGTTTCCCCCGTAACCTGGAAGTTGATCCCAGCGTTCTCCCAGTTGGTGCCAGAGGGTGCGGCGCTTCCGCAATCCGCCGGACTCGCTTCAATCAGGACGGAATACTGGTGCTGGTAGCTCGTGACGTTCTCACCACCTGCAGTGGCAGTGCCCGAGGCCCCTGCGAGAGCGATCCACCGCTCCGAACTACCCGAACCCGGGAGCGGGTTGACCAACGACCAGGGTGTTCCGAAGTCGACCCACTGGGACGTGGGATTTCCAGTCTCCGTGTACGATGCCGACGATCCCAGCGCGGTGTAACTGAGGACTGGAGCCTTGACATAGGGGGCGGCGCCTCCAACGACGGAATACGCAAACTGCTGGCTGACCTGTTCGTAGTATGTGGTCGAATATACCGAGCAGGTCAGTCCTGGACATGTCATGACCGAACTCGTGGTCGAGATGGTGTCCTCCGAGTCGAAGCCGTACCTGACGTTCGGAGAACCTGATGCGACAGTTATGGTTAGCTGGCACGAGGGGAGCGCGGAGAAGGAGTGCGGCTTGCCATCCCCGGGGATAGACAGAGGCGAGATCGAGCAACCCGTGAGCGTGAAGTTGGCAGGCGTGCCTTGCTGCCCTGCCAGAGCGAGCGTTATGGGTTGGGTCACCGGGACAGAGAAGGTCGCAGTGATGGTTCCTGGGCCGAGAATGGTCGCCGTCATCGAGACGCTCCCAGGTGAGGAGAGCGAGATACCTCCGAGATTGGTCGACCAGACGTTGAAGAGGTAGCCTTCGCTCGGGATTGCGGTTATCGGAAGAGGCCCGTAGTCTTCCCACACCCCCGAGCCAGAGGGGTTCGTAGTCCCGGCCCCCGAAGGGTCCACCGCGAAGCTGACTTGGAACTGGTCGGTGAAGCCCACGGTGTCCTGGTTGCCCGCGGTAGTCTGAGTGAAGTTGGCTCCGCTCGACTGCACCCACCGTTCGGTATCCGAGACGGCAGCCGGACTCGTTATCTCGACCGGCGTGCGATAATCGAACCATCCCGTGCAACTGGCGACCCCTCCCTCCTTCGCCGTTGAGATCGAGCATCCTCTCTGACCAGCCACGCCCAGTTGCGTCCCTGACACTGTGATTGTGAGCGCTGCGTCCCACGCGTCGGGGTCGACTGGCTTGGCGCCGTAGGAATTCAGGAGTTGCTCAAAGGCCGACAGCTGAATCGGTTGACAGGTCCCGGTCGAGCAAGAGGTTTGCGACGGTGAGGTCGGTGTGAAGGACCCGGAGACCGAGAACCCGTCCCGGACGTCACCCCCGTTCGAATAGGACAGCGTGAACGCACAGGATGGGATCATCACTACGGGGTGCGGCTTGCCGTCGCTGGGCAATATCGATGGACTGGAGGAGCATCCGTTGACCGTGACGTTCGCATCCGGTGCCGAATTGCCAACGGCGACCGAGATCGGCTGAATGACGGCCAACGAGGAGCTCGTAGTCGGACACGGGCCCATGCAGGCCCTTATTGCGTCGACGAACCACAGCGCAGATTCAGGTGGGTTTAGGACCCAGCTCCCCGTATTCGTTTCCGTTTGCGGGGAAGAGTAGACGTGATATGCGACCGTGTCTGTTATCCAACCGGAGTTGCAGGTCGACCCAATGAGTGTGAAATTGCCGGGGGCGGTTGCGCTTGAGCATGATTCAGAACCGATCCCGGCTACGACGAACGTCTCAGCGCTGGTGGTCGAGAATGTGACAGAACAACCGTCGACGAGGTTGCAATCGCTGAATTCATAGTTTGGAACCCCCGGGTTGGCATCGAAGGGAGCGGTCGTGTTTGCCCCTTCCACGCTGTACCCTATCATGTCCCACGCCGCCTCAGAGCTATTGGTCGTCCCAGTGATCGTGACGGTCCCGGACACCGGAGCGACAGCATAATCCTCCCACACCATGCTGCCGTCGCCGCCGCCGGGCTTGGTAAGGTAGGAGTATCTCTGCTGGAATGGCATCCCCGGCCATGCGCTCGTCACTGAGGTCAGGACCGCGTAGCCGCCGCCGCGCGACAACACGCTCTCAGGACTGAGGGCCGACTGGACGATGACAAGATCGCCCTGCGTCACCTGCAGCCCTATCGACAGGTGGGTGCAACCATTGCATCCGGAAGTGCTGGACGAGTCGAGAGAGATAGGGCTGGTCGAGACCGCAGCGCGAGACTGCACAGGGAGGTAAACTACTAGGAGGAGTCCCAGACCCACGACGATCGCAGTGACCTTGCCACTCTGCGAAATCCTCACGTTTGCAGGCCGGGCCTCCGCACTATATGAGCGCTTAAGGAGTTTCGCTTCTCCGCGAAGCTCTTGACTCTCTCGACGCGGCTGGAACCCGCAAGGCCGATCTACTTTCAGGAAGGTCCCCATGGGAGACGTCCCGGGCACTCGGGCAATCTCTCGCATGACCACTGGGTCGCGGTCACTCATCATGACCTCGTTCGGGTAGCGCTCACGGTTCTTGCCTCCGTGCGCTCCTCTAGCAACAGGCTAGAGACAGGCACAACCGGTCAGGACTGAATGTCTTCAGACCCGCGGCGACGCTGGTATCCAGTCGCCACTCATCCTAAAGAAGTTCACCGTAGAGCGCTTCAAGACGAGAAGCTGCTCGATCCCACGTGAACTTCGCGATCACCTTTGCCCTCGCCGCGTCGCCGAGCTTCCTTGACAGATGCGGGTCTTCCAGGAGCTTCAGGATGGATTTGGTGAGGTCCTCCCGATTGTTCGGCTGAACCCGTATTCCGTCGACGTCACTCTCGATTATCTCCGCCATCGTCGGGATATCAAAGGTCACCACCGGTCTCCCGCAGGCCATCTCTTCCACTACGGCGAGCCCGAAGCCCTCCCGAAGAGCCGCGTGGACGCACACATCAGCCGAGTTTATCAGTGCGACTAGGTCGTCCTGCGGCACCTCTTCCAGCAACCTGATCCTTCGCGCGACCCCCAACCGTTCTGCCTCCTTGATGAGCCGGTCCTGGTAGGAAGGATCGTAGGCCCTACCCACATTGACGTAAGTCAGGTTTGGCCACCTCTGCAGTATCTCCGGCAGACATTGTATGATCTTCGACTGCCCCTTTCTGCCTTGAACTGTGCCAATCGAGAAGATGATCTTGCCTCCGACCTCAAGGCCGTACCGAGGCCGGACGTAGGCAGACCCGCCAGACGGTTTGAAGGCTTCTGTGCTCACACCATTGTACACGACCGAGATCTTTCCTGGTGAAAGGCGCTGGTTCCTGATCAGCTCGTCTCTGTTGCTGTTGCTCGCGGCGATGACCCTTTGACTCAAGCTCATCCCAACCTTGCGCATGAGGGCGAGCCTGATGGGGTGCAGAGGCTCATCTCCGTGGGAATGCATCACGACGGCCTTCCCTAGGGCCCGCGCGAGGATTAGGGAGGGGAGGGCCGCGCTGGAATGAACATGGACCACGTCAAACTCCTCGTTCCTCAGCAGGTTCCTGGCGGCGCCCAGGTTACCCCTTGAGTAATTGGCGATCGTCTGTATGGTCAGGTGGTCGTTCCACGAAAAAGCCCCATCCTTTCCCCCTCTGCAAACATATCTGACCGTGATCTCCCGTCTCGACAACGCCAGGGCCATGTTGAAGGCGGCGACGCCAATGCCGGTGGGTCGCTCGCTTGGGAGTGGTTTGTCGACGAACATGCTGACCTTCATGTCTATTCACTCAGCGGGCTTTGGGGACCCGATTCGGGGCATGCGCCGCAAGCTGATACCGTGCCCTCACATAAGTCAGAAGGTAGCGGACTCTAGCGACCGGTGGTCTATCTGCTGTGGCGTAGGCCGTGGTCTTCCGAACATTCTTCAAGAGTCTCACTAATCTGTCATTCGGGTGGGTTACAGGTTCTCAGATACATGAAATTTGTGATTCTGTATAATGTATGTTTTAATATTAGCCGGCCGACTAGATGGCCGATGCGGCGTGGCGTCGCTTGTGCTGCCCTAGTGCTCTTAATGAGCCTCGGCATCTTGGCAACCGCTACGGTGGTTGCACAAGCCACTACTCCCCCTTCACTCGACGGTAGCGCCAAGAACGGGTGCGGGTATGTCGGCTCCTGCTCGGTGACGCTGACGACAGCGAACCCCTCCGACGTGATCGTGGTCGGGTGCAACTGCTGGCCCGTCGG
>JBEKFK010000025.1:0-15951 GCA_050013375.1 Nitrososphaerales archaeon
AGCTCTCCTCCCAGCCTCGGCGGGGCGGAACCCCTTCATGGTCGACGAGCAAGACAGTCCGTGCCCGCTCGCGTTCCTCTCGGTGAAGGACCTGATGTTGAGGAGGATGCTGGACGTGGTGTCGTGACCCTCGGTCCCGTTCGACGAGAGGAGGTAGCTCGAGACTAGTGACGCCTCCAGCGCGCCGGCGCTCCTACGGGCCCCCGCCGCGTGCGCGGCGGCGATGGCCTCGCTCGCGAACTCCGAGACCTCCTTCTCGGCGTCGCCGAGCCCCCTGTCGAAGGCCCCCGCCCTCTTGAGCTTGCTCGGCCTGTCCGGCAGCTTGGCGTAGACCGGCTCCTTGGTGAGGTTGACCATGGTCTTGTAGAGCCGCTCGACGAAGGCGCCGAGCCCCTCCTCGTCGGTGTTCGTCGACCCGCCCACTATCCGCTTGCCGTTCTTGGCGAGATACACGGAGACCACGCTCTCCTCGGTCTTCTTCGCGACGGTGAGCGAGTCGTTCGCGAACCTGATCATCTGGTCGCTGCCGGACTCCGAGACGAAGATGGCCTCGTCGACCCCCAGCCGGATGGCCGCCTTCAGCCCCTTCTCGTTGAGTTCTGTGGGTATCATCCTCTCACCTCGACCCTATCCTCACGCCGCCGAGCAGCGTGTCAGGCCCGCCCGTCCAGACCGGGATCCCCTGCATCGGGTCCCCCTTGCCGCACGTCGCCGACTCGAACTCCACGGTCTTCCCCCTCGCCTTGACGCTCCCCCACAGGGCCGGGGTGGTTATCTCGAGGACCGGCGCCTTCACAAGGGTCCCCAGGCGCCCGTTCTCGATCCTGTAGGCCTCGAGGCCGACGTAACGCTGGTTGAGCCTCTTGTCGTCGATGTTCCATTCGGTGAACGACTTGAAGTAGATTCCGTGCCTGACCTCCTTGATGAGCTCCTCGACCGTGTGGTCGCCGGGCTCGACGAAGGTGTTCGACATCCTGATGATGGGCTCCCTGTTGAAGTCGACGGACCTGGCCGACCCGTTGTTCTTGACCCCGAGCTCGGCCGAGGTGCTCCTGTTCTGGAGGAACTCTGCGATCTTGCCGTTCACAATGAGCCGCCTCTTCACGGCCCTCACCCCCTCGTCGTCGACCGGGCAGTAGCCGTTCGAGTTCACGAGGTTCGGGTCGTCGCTGACGTTCGCCTCGCTGCTCCCGACCTTGAAGCCCAGGCTGTCCTTCTTCAGGTACGACTCCCCCGCCTGCGCGCCCTCCCTCCCCAGGATCCTGTCGGCCTCCTGGGGGTGCCCCACCGACTCGTGGGCGGCGATCCCCGAGAGCTCCGGACTGAGTATGACGTCCATCTTCCCGGTCTCGAGCTTGGTCGCCTTCTCGATCACCGACCGGAGCACCCTTGCCTCCTCCTCGACCTTGGAGACCAGGTCCAGCCTCTTCACGACCTCGAGCCCGCCCGTCTCCCCCTGCTGGATGAGCCTCTGCGCGACCTCGCCGCCGGAGATGGCGGTCAGGATGCCGAAGAAGTTCACCCTTGGGACACGGCTCTCCGTCTCCGCTCCGTCGCTGTTGATGTAGTACTTCTCGTCGACCCCCGACGCCGCCACGAGGATCCTGTTCGGTATCTTCGCTCCCTTGCCGGCCTGGACCCTTCTGTCGATCTCTTGGAGGATCGACTTGAGCCACGATGCGTCCGCGCCCTCGATCCTCTCCTTCTCGGCCGCCCCGAAGCTCCCGCGCACAGGCCTGGAATCGTCGAGCTCCACCCTCTTCTTGACCAGGCGCTGGGACGCCTTGGCCATCTTCACTGTCTTAGACGTCAGGGACCTCACGGCCGCCCTCTCCATGATGTTCGTAGAGCTGAACGCGAGCGCGCCGCCGCAGAGGACCCTGATCCCGATCCCGAAGCTGTCGCCCATCATCGACGGCTGCGGCTCCCCGTTCTTCAGCATGAAACCGGAGCCTATGCTGCTCTGCACCCTCGCCTCGGCGTAGTCCGCCCCGAGCCCCCCGGCCTCGCGCATCGAGAGCTGAGCCAGTTCTTTGACGTTCTCCTTGATCATTCGGACGCTCTTTGGCGAGTCGATGTTATTTCTATGTTTGTCTCCAACCGGCTCTCTGCTCTGGGGTGAGCAGCCATAGGGTCAGGTCGCCATCGCGGAGACTGGCCCGACTGGCGGGCCGCAGGATCAGAACCCGTGGCACTGCAGCGAGTCGACGATCTCCTGCATCGTCCGGCCCTGCACGTCCTTGTTCACGTCGGTCGCGGTGGAGTAGATCACATAGAACCTGTGGGTCTGGTCGCAGTGAAGGTGGACAGACCTTACCTCCTGAACCGTCCCCTTCCCAAAGAGGCCCCTGCGCGGGACCTCTATCTTCACGTGGTTGAAGACGGCGTCGTGGCCAGCCACCTTGATGTCTTTCGACTCCAGCGTCGTCATCTTGCCCTGCACGCTCTTCTTCACCCGGTCGAGGCTGAACTTGGCGTGGTCCTGGATTGTCGGAGCCTTCTTGACCACCTTGTCGAGGTCGCCCCAGGATACGAAGATGTTCGCCTTGTCCGGGGACTTCACCGCCACGTCGCCGTCCGACCGCTTGAACTTGGGGTTGAACTCGAGCTTGGAGGTCGCGGGGTACTGGAACGAGAACCCGTAGATGCGGAGGGTGTCCTTCTCGGCCTGAAAAGTCCCCAGCGGGAGGTCGGCGTTCTCCATTGCCCCGACCGTGAACTCCCCAGCTAAAAGAGTGTTATGCAGCCAAGGCCAATCAGAAATACTTAAGTCGGCCAAGGGCGCGCTCCTTCCTAGCGATGCTTCCAATCCCGCTGGACCTCGACTCGGGAACCCTTCAGGCGCTTGCCATCCTGGCCGTGGCGCTCGGCATCGCAGGCATAGCGATACTGCTCCTCTTCGCCAAAGACAAGATCTAGGGGGTGGCGGTGGATGCGGGGCCTGATATTCGACGTCGACGGTACTCTGGTGAGCCTGAAGGTGGACGTGGAGAAGCTCCGTGCGACCACCGCGAGGGAGCTCGCCAGGGCGGGGTTCGACTCATCCTCCATGGACACTGATCGGCTTCACACCCAGGAGGTAATTGACCGCGCGAGGCAGCAGGTCGAGAGCGGGGCAGTCAAGGTGGAGTTCGAGCCGTTCAGGGCCGCCCTGTTCGCTGCCCTTGATGAGCTCGAGATGAGCTGGAACGTACTGGCAGAGCCCATCCAGGGGACGGGAGAGGTGCTCGACCGCCTGCGGGCCGGCAACGTGAAGCTGGCCACCCTGACGAACAGCGGGAGGGTGCCCTCTGACTGGCTGCTCAAGAAACACGACCTTTACAGGCGCTTCGACTTCACGCTGACCAGGGATGACGTGCCCGCGCTGAAGCCCAGCCCGGACGGACTCCTGATGGCGCTAAAGGTGATGGGGCTGCCGAAGGAAGAGGTGGTCTACGTCGGGGACAGCGTCATCGACGTGAAGGCCGCGAAGGGCGCAGGTATCAAGGTCGCCTCGGTTACGACCGGCAGGTACACCCACGAGCGGCTGAGGAGCGAGGGGAGCGACTACATCTTGGGTTCCCTCTCCGCGCTCCTCGAGCTGGTCTAGGGCCTTCAGCCCCTCTCGATCCGGGACAGCGAGTCCCTCAGTTCCCTTCCCTCCCTCTTGAGGCCCTCGACCTCGTCCTTGAGCCCGGAGACGGCCGCAGATGGGTCGAGGACGGCCAAGTCCTCAAGGATCTCGATCGCCCTTCTCCTGTTGCGGTTGTCGCTGTCCTGCTCGGCGACCTTCCGCAGCGATTCCGTGAACCTCTTGTCGCCCAGGCTCGCCACGAGCTCGAGCAGCTGGTCCCTGACCGCGAAGTCCGGGTCCTTCACCGCGATCTCCTTCAGCATCTCGAGGTCATCCGGTTCGAGCGAGCCGAGCCTGTCGTAGCCCTTCAGAGCCCCTATCCTCACGCGGAGGGGTTTGCCGTCAGCCAGGTTCGCCCTGATTATCTCCCTGGCCTCCTTCGACTTGGTGTATCCAAGGGCCTCCAGCGAGGCCTCGGCGAGTGCGCTCTCGGGCGACTCGAGCTTCATCGCCTCAGTGAGCACCTGAACGGCGTCCTTCGCGCCGATCTTCCCGATCGAGAGGGCCGCCTCGCACTGGTTGAACGGGCTTTCGTCTCCGAGGAGCGCCCCCTTGAGCGCCTCGCCGACCCTCCCGTCACCCTTGAACTCCGCGAGCGCGGCAATGGCGGCGCGCCTCACCCGTCTCGGCTTGGCCCTTGAGAACGCAAGGAGCGCCTCCAGAGCTTCGGACCCTCCTATCTTCCCGATCGATGTGATAGCCTGAGCCCTCGCCGACCAGTACTGCTCCCTAGACGCGGCCTCCTTTAGCAGCTGGATTGTCGCCGGGCCCTTGAACGAGGCCAGGTCTTCGGCGGCGGACTTCCTGCTGAGGACGTCGATGCTCGAGAGGAGCTGGCTCGCAAGCATGCTGTAGCTCTTCTTGAACTTGACCTTCTTCAGGAGCCGCCCCTCAGGGTCGAACTCTACGATCGTCGGTTCTGACTCCAGCTCGAAATGGTAGCTCTCGCTCGGGCCTCTGACGCGGACCTTCTTCACCTGCCTTCCCAGGCGTGTGTAGAAGACGAGGTCCAGTGGGAGCTCGAAGATCGGCGTCAGTTCGTCAGTCTGCTGTACCTGCTTCACAGAGACCTCTGCCGTCCTCTTCCCTTGGTCCCACGCGTACTCGACCTCGAACTCGGGGTGTCCGCCCTTGAGGAAGGACTGCTCGAAGAACAGCCCTAGGGAGACCCCGCTGACCTCCTCCATGACCCTCCTGTAGTCGTCGGTCTCGGCGTTCTTGTATGCGAACCGCTTCAGGTACTCGGTCGTCCCCCTGAAGAAGCACTCGTCCCCTAGCAGCCCCCGCAGCTCGTGGATCATCCAGGCTCCCTTCTCGTAGGTGCACGCGTCGAAGAGGTCGTCGGCGTAGACGTAGTCGTCCTCGACGATTGCCCTCCGGTACCGCCCCTCGTCCTCCTCGAAGTACGAGTGGGCCTTGAAGTCCATGTTCTGCCTGAACTCGTCAGTCCCGAACCGCCTCTCGTGGTAGAGCGCCTCCATGTAGGTCGCGAACCCCTCGTTCAGCCAGGAGTGGGGCCAGTGCCTCATGGTGACGAGGTCTCCGAACCACATGTGCGCGAGCTCGTGGGCGACCAGCTCGACGTGGTTCTTGTCCGGCCGTGAGTACCTCGAAGAGTAGTCCTCCTCCGACCGCTCGTCAGGGAACCTGGTGTCCACCAGGGTGGTCGCGCTGATGTTCTCCATCCCGCCGTAGATGAACTCGTGGACCGCGACCTGCGCATACTTCTCGTAGGGGTACTCGACGCCCGTGACCTCGACGAACGTCCTCATCATGTCGGGCGTCTGCCCGAAGTACCTCCACGTGTCTTTCTCCTTGTTCCCTGGCACGTAGTACTGGAGCGGGACCTTCCCGGCCTTGTCCTCGACCTTGATGAACTTCCCCGCTACGAATGAGTTGAGGTAGGCCGAGTGCGGAGCACTCTCGTGCCAGTGGAAGGTGGTCCATCCCCCCGCCGCCGATTGCGAGACGAGCCTTCCGTTCGAGACAACCTCGAATCCATCGGGGACGGTTATCACGGTCTCGGAGGCAGACTTGTCGTTCGGGTGGTCGTAGCACGGGTACCAGTAACGCGCGGCCTCGGATTCGCACTGCGTCCACACCTGCACGGGCTTCTCGGGGTGCTTCTCGTCCGGATGGACGAAGTAGGCTCCGTGCCTCGGCGTCGCAGAATAGTCGACGACCAGCAGGTGGGGCTCCTGGCTCAGAGGGGCGGCCGGCCTCACGGTAAGTCTCTCTCCGTCGTGGTCGAACCTCACCCGCGTCCCGTCGAGCTGGACCCTGGCGACGTTCATCTCGGCGGCGTCCAGGCTGAGGGCGAGGAGATCCTGCCTCAGTGGCGTTATCTTCAGGTAGCAGCTGCCCTCGATGGTCTTCTTCTCTGGATCAACCTTGATCTCGATCTTGATGTGGTCTGTCTGGTAATCGCGGTCGGGGAGGTAGTGCCTCCGGGACCCCGGGACGTGGAATGATTTCCTGCCCTTCATGGCCCAGCCCGGTTCTAACCACCTGAAAAACAATTTTTCGGCCTCATTTCCAGCCTCTTTTCACCCCTCTGGCGTAGACTGCCCAGTAGGGGTCGAACTTCGGCGGGACGTAAGTCCGGCGGGACCCTTTCTCACCTAGGCTCAGCCTGGGACCGCGCGCCCCGACCGTCCCGATCCTGAACCCGTCTATTCTCTTCGCAGCGAGACGTCCGAGCACCTCCTCCGCCCGGTCCGGTCGGCAGGAAATGAGTAGGGTCCC
Organism: Nitrososphaerales archaeon; assembly: GCA_050013375.1. Lineage (GTDB taxonomy): Archaea > Thermoproteota > Nitrososphaeria > Nitrososphaerales > Gagatemarchaeaceae > Gagatemarchaeum. The sequence goes on from JBEKFK010000025.1 coordinate 6,359, forward strand.
CTCGCTGACCGTCACCAGCGGGTCGAGTCCGAAGGCGGCGCAGACGGCCCGGGTCTCCTCAGAGAAGTAGAGGCTCTCCCTCTCCACGTGGAGGGTCCGCCCGCTCGTCCTAGACAGTTCGTAGAGACCGCCCATTACCCCTCCCTCGGTGGCATCGTGCATCGCCGTGACCCCCTCCGACCTCACACCCACGGAGCCCGCGGCGAGTGCATCCTCGACCGTGGAGCATCTTCGGAGGTAGGAGGCGGCCCTCCTAGTGATCCTGCCGCCGACCTTCTCCTCGGTTCTCTGGGGGAAGGCCAGCGCTAGGACCGCGGTGGCCTCTATGCCGGCACCCTTCGTCATGATCAGTGCGTCCCCCTGGCGAATCATCCTGGGCGTCACGTAGGCGTCCTCGCCGCAGATCGCCATCATCATGCCGCCACCCACCACTGAGAACCCGGACCCTGGATATCGTCCCGTGTGTCCCCCGATTATCGATATGCCAAGCTTCTTGCACTCGTCGCTGACCGCGATTGCGTACCTCTCGAAGTCGTCTGGACTGAGGGACGGGGGTAGGTTGTAGTCCAGGACGGCGAACTGTGGCGCGACGGCGCTCGTGGTGAGGTCGGACGCCAGCTCGTGGACCGTGAGCCAGGCGGACTCGACCATCCCCAGGGAGGGGATGATCGAGAGAGGGTCGGCCGTGACGACCATGACCCTGCCCCGGCCCAGCGAGACGATCGCGTTGTCGAGCCCCATGCCGGGCCCGACGATGACCGACCTGCTGTCGGCCCCGGTGTGCTTCAGGAGGACGCGCCCGAGGAAATCGCGGTCGACCTTCCCAAGACCTTCCTTCAACAAGGGCCTTCGCCGAACGTTTGAGCTTCTTGAGCTTTTATACCTGCACCCGTTCGCGCGCCCGGCCTTGGTCTCCAGAATCGTGGTCCACTACGGCGAGATCGGGACCAAGGGCGGAAACAGGCAGGTCTTCGAGGCCAGCCTCCGCAGGAACATCCTCTCGGCCCTGGGCCCCCTTGGAGATGTGAGGGTCAAGATGGTGGACAACCGGTTCTTCGTGTTCCTCGATGATGAGAAGGTCCCGGCCGCGAAGCTGAGCCTGGCGAAGATCTTCGGGATCGTCTGGTTTGCCCAGGTCGAGTCGGTCCCCCTCTCCTATGACGCTATACGGGAGACCGCCGTCAGGGCGCTCGGCGGAGTGCCCAAGGAGATGACCTTCCGGGTCAGCGTGAGGAGGCCGAACAAGTCATTCGAGATGACCTCACAGGAGCTAGCGCGGAAGCTCGGCGAGGACGTCATCGAGCGTCTCGGCCTGGGGGTGAACCTCTCCGCGCCTGACGCGACCCTCTCGGTCGACCTGATATCTGAGGAAGCCCTTGTCTACAGGGAGCACCTCAAGGGGCCCGGCGGCCTCCCGGTCGGGGTGAGCGGCCGCGTGCTTCACCTTCTCTCCGGCGGGATAGATTCCCCGGTCGCGGCCTGGCTGATGATGAAGCGCGGCTGCAAGCCGGTCTACGTCCACTTCTATGTGGCACCGGGGCCCGAACCGATCCTCGAGAGCAAGATCGGCGAACTCGTCCGAAGGCTCTCCCAGGGCGGCGAAGAGTCCCGCCTCATCCTGATACCCTTCAGCCCCTACCAGGTCGCTACCACGGACCTCCCCCCTGAGTTTGAGCCGATAGTCTTCAGGAGGTTCATGCGGATGGTTGCCGAGCGTCTGGCCTCGGCACTCGAGTTCCCCGCTATCTCTACCGGGGACAACCTCGCCCAGGTGGCCTCTCAGACGCTCCAGAACATGGCCTGCATCGACAGCGGGGGCTCGCTGCCGACGCTCCGCCCGCTCCTCGGCTACGACAAGGACGAGATAATCCAGCTCGCCCGGCAGATCGGGACATACGAGACCTCCATCTTGGACTACAAGGACTGTTGCTCAATAGTCTCCCGGCACCCAAGGACGAGGATGAAGGTCGAGGACGTCGACGAGTCGGCGCGGCGCCTGGGGTTTGACGAGCTGGCGGCGAGGTGCATCTCGATGGGGTCGATGGCCACATTCGTATACGACAAGGTCGAGATCCGGTCCCTCGGCGACGTCATGGAGTCCAGGAGCCGCCATGCGGGCGAACTCGGGCTCGAGCCGCCCCCTAGCCGGCAGCTGTGACCTGGAACTCGGTGACCCTAACGACCCAGAGGCTGGGGTGTGGCAGGGATTGCGATATCAGAACCTCCCCGCCGACGGCTCCAACCTGCGCGCTCTCGTACGCCCTTCCGTCGATGGAGATCGTAGCCACACCCCCGACGACCGTGATCTGGTAGCTGTGCCAGACGAAGGGGGAGAGACCCGTCTGGACATCGTCGAGGTTGGCGTAGCGCGTGCCGTTGGCCTCTCGGGCTAGCTCGAGCGTCCCGTCGGTGTGCAGGAGCACGTAGCAGAAGTTCTGGGGGTTCTGGTAGTTGAAGATGATCCACTGCCCGTCCCACGGGTTCGGGCCGGTTACGAACGTCTGCATGCCCACGGTCACCGAGTAGCCTGGCCCGGGTGCGGACTTCTCGAAGTTGACCCTGGTAAGGGCGGGCGTGGAGACGAGGACGAGGACGACCAGCGCTATGGCCACGAGCTCCCGCCTCCGGACCGAGAGCGGGGCCAGGAGGCTCCTCCCCAGCGAGACAGGGCGCATGATGAAGAGAGCCAGCAGTGCTCCGACGATGAGAGGGATCGGTATGGCGACAGGGCCGACGACGAGGGGGAAGTTGACCTCCTCCGAGAAGACCAGTGAAGCGAGGACCATGAGCAGGAAGGTGAGTATGTTCACGATCCTGACTGTGCTCGCCGTACCCAGCACCGATGCGGTGGTCCTCCAGGTGCCCTGGTTCCGGAGACCGACCAGGAGCTCCCCGGAGACTCCGAAGAGGAACACGACCGTGACGGCCGTCGCGCTCGCGAGCGTGGCGGACCCCCCGTATCCCAGCCAGAAGAGCAGGGCATACCTCAGGCCGTGGAAGATCACGTCGAGGGGTGACCTCTCGCGGGCCCTGATCAGGCGGGGGTAGTTGACGTAGAGCAGCATGACGGCCGCGCCGAGGACGATGTCGAGCGGCGGGAGAAGGAACAGGAGGACCACCGAGAGCGCGGCCAGCGGCAGGGCGGCCCAGCGCATGTGGGAGAAGAACCTCTCGTTCTCGCCGGCGAAGAGCGCGAAGGCCTTCGAGCTGACTGCGAAGGTGATAATGACCAGGGCGGGAAACTGCGCAGGGTCGAGCAGCACGCCGAACAGGACAGTGATGATCACGTGGGCGAACGAGGTGAGCACGAAGTAGAGGTCCTCCCTCGCGTCAGGCCTGTGCTGCAAGAATCAGGGCGGCGAGGCCAAGGCGGATTAAAGTTTCCCCCGTGAGTCCAGGCGGTTCCGTCGTAGCGAAGGGGACCTCACATTCCTGAACTCGCCCCGCTCCCAACCTGAGGCTGTACAGAATCGGCTGCCAATGCATAAATAAGGACAGACCAAATTCCGGGGGCAATGCAGATCAAGGTAATGCTCGACCCCGACGACCTGCCGAGGAACTGGTACAACATCCAGCACGACCTCCCGGAGCCGCTTCCCCCGCCTCTCGACCCGGCGACCTTGAAGCCCATGTCTCCCGAGCCGCTCTTCCGCCTCTTCGCCAAGGAGTGCGTCATGCAGGAGGTCTCGACTGAGGAGTACATCCCGATTCCTGAGGGCGTGAGGGAGGCCTACATCCGTCTCGGCCGCCCGTCGCCCCTCTATCGCGCGACGAGGCTCGAGGCCGCGCTCAAGACTCCGGCCAAGATCTACTACAAGAGGGAGGACCTGAACCCCGCGGGGAGCCACAAGCCGAACACGGCCCTGGCGCAGGCCTACTACCACTCCAAGGAGGGCACGAAGCGCCTCACGACGGAGACCGGAGCCGGGCAGTGGGGGAGTGCGCTCGCCATGGCCTGCGCGCTCTTCGACATAGAGTGCACCGTCTACATGACGCGCAGCGCGTTCCTGCAGAAGCCCTACCGCAAGACCCTGATGGAGGTTTACGGGGCGAACGTCTTCGCGTCACCGAGCAGCAACACCAAGGTGGGGCAGGGCTTCCTGGCACAGGACCCGAACCACCCGGGAAGCCTGGGGATAGCGATCAGTGAGGCCATCGAGGACTGCGTCACGCACGACACGACGAAGTACGCGATCGGGAGCGTGGTCAACCACGTCCTGCTGCACCAGTCCATCATCGGCCAGGAGGCTGTCGAGCAGATGAAGATGTTCGACGCCGAGCCGGACTACGTTGTCGGCTGCATAGGCGGGGGCAGCAACTACGCCGGTCTCGCCTACCCGTTCATGCGGGAGAAGCTCAGGGGGAAGAGCGACGCCGAGTTCGTCGCGGTCGAACCGAAGGCCGTCCCCTCCACGACGCGGGGCGAGTACCGCTACGACTTCGGGGACACGGGGGAGATGACGCCCCTCTTCAAGATGTACACAGTCGGCCACACCTTCCAGTGCCCTCCTATCCACGGAGGAGGCCTCCGCTACCACGGGAAGGCGCCGTCCATGTCGATGCTGATCAACAAGGGTTACATGAGGAGCGTCGCGTACTCGCAGAACGAGGCCATGGACGCCGCCATCGCCTTTGCCAGGACGGAGGGAATCGTGGTCGCTCCGGAGACGAGCCATGCCGTCCGCGCCGCGATCGACATCGCGCTTCAGTGCAAGCAGAAGAACGAGCCCAAGACGATCCTCTTCAACCTGAGCGGCCACGGCCTCCTCGACCTGAAGGCCTACGAGGACAAGATGACCGGGGCACTAGTGGACTACTCCCCCGACGACGCGACGATCGGCCGGGCGCTGGAGTCACTGCCGAAGGTGTCCTGACCGGCGGACGAGGTCCCGACCGCCGGTCTGCTTAAACACCTCCGGAACGCAGGTGTTGCAGGCGGCCCATTCAGTGAGAAGCCTTCTTTCGATGTCGGACCTCTCTGCGGAGGAGCTCGGCTCTCTGCTCCGGAGGGCGGGACGGCTTAAGCGCGAGATCAAGTCTGGGAAGGAGGTCGATTCCCTGCGGGGCAAGGTCGTCGGGCTATTGTTCGAGAAGCCTTCGACCAGGACCAGGACGAGCTTCGAGGTCGCGACCCTGAGACTGGGCGGTCACTCGCTCTACCTCTCCGCCAACGAGTTGCAGCTCAGCCGCGGCGAGCCAGTGAAGGACACCGCGAGGATCCTAGGCGGCTATCTGGACGCCATAGTCGCGAGGGTCTACTCCCAGGACGTCGTGGCTCAGCTGGCCGAGTTCTCCGGGGTGCCGACAATCAACGCTCTAAGCGACATCGAGCACCCCACACAGGTGGTCGCCGACCTGTTCACGATTCTAGAGGTGAAGAAGAGGCTGAAGGGACTCAAGATCGCATACATCGGTGACGGGGACAACGTCTGCAACTCCTTGCTCTTGGGAGCGGCGACCATGGGCGTGAACATCTCCGTCGGATGCCCCGAGAACTACCGGCCAAGCGAGAGGATACTGAAGCGGTCGGTCGAGCTGGGAGCTTCCACAGGAAGCCAGGTCAAAGTCCTTACTGATCCGGCAGAGGCCGCCTCCGGCGCCGACGTCCTCTACACCGACGTCTGGGTGAGCATGGGCGAGGAGGCCGAGAAGGAAGGGAGGCTCAGGGCATTCCGCGGCTACCAGATAGACGCGAAGATCCTTCGAGCGGCGAAGAAGGACGTCAGCGTGATGCACTGCCTGCCCGCACACAGGGGGCTGGAGATCACCGATGATGTCATCGAAGGGCCGCGGTCGATAGTCTGGCGCCAGGGAGAGAACAAGCTCTACGGAGCGGCAGCCGTGCTGGAATGGCTCGTAGGCACAGGAATCCGGAGCTAGCTACCGCCGGCCCTGAAGGTCTCCATTGCGCGCTCGAGGTCGCCTCTCGCGGGGCTCCCTCGTGTCTCCAGCCTGGTTGCCTTGATCGCGCCCGCGAGATTCCCCCACCGGGCGGACTCCAGGGCTCCGTGGCCCATCACCAGGTAGCTGGCGAACACCCCGAGGAATGCATCGCCACATCCCGTGGTGTTCAGGACCCTCTTCCCCAGTGAAGCGACGTCGACGCCCGATACCCTGTCCACGCTCTCGTTCTCGGCGACCAGGCAGCCCGCGGACCCCAGGGTGGCGACGACCGTGAGCCCGGGGCGGCCGCTGAGGAGGTTGCCCATTGCCTCCTCTTCGCTGGCGGCCTCGCAGAGGTTCATCAGCTCAATCCGATCCAGGACCAGGTAGTCCGATATCCTCAGGATAGCGTCAAGGCTCTTCACCCCATCTCGGGTCCGGACTCCCGGGCTGTAGACGACCTTCGCGCCGCTCGACCGCGCAGCGCGGGCTGCTGCTAGGGCGACGGGGGTAGGCGGGTCCATTACCACCATCATTCCTGTCCTAGAGAGCACCCCCGCGCATCCGCCCTGGCTGATGTGCAGTGGGGCTATCTTCGCGTTGGCTCCGAAGTGGGTGTGGATCGTCTTCTTGCCCTCTCCGTCGATCAGGATGTACGCCTGTCCCGACCGGCATCCCTTGATCTCGATCACTCCGTCAACGATGACGCCCTCAGAGGCAAGTTCAGACCGCTGAGCCGTTGCCACCTCGTCGTCCCCCAGGGCGCCGACGCAAGCGACTCTGTCTCTTCCGAGGACCCTGGCCGCAGCCACCGCTGCGTTGGCTCCTTTCCCGCCAGAGAACTCCTCTACCCTGAGGACGGGGACCTCTTCCCCGGCCCGTGCGAACCGCTCTTCAAAGACACTGACATCCCAGTTTATGGCCCCTATCACAGTGAGCAGGCGGGTACCCGGCGAAGGCGTCACTCGGACGCGCCGACGGGCTGCTGAGGGGGCTCTCTCCCTCATCTGAGGCCGCTTCTTCCTTCTGGCTCAGCCCGGGTGGACGGCCTCGTCCCTGAGAGATCTGTCCTGACAGACATGCTATGGACTCTGGGGCTCCAATCTCCTTGGTGCCCTGTGATAAAGGTGACTGGAAGTGTTCGCACCGGCGAAGGTCGGGAGGTTTTTCGGCAGATCCGGTAGTGTCGAGCTAGAGCGACTTGGGTGAATTTGTCGTTGTGGTGGATCGTAGCGACGAATCCTTAAATTGAGATGTCATATGTTACGGGCCGAGGATGCGTTATCTCCGAGTCGGTTGCACCAGCCACGCTGCTGTGGCTCTGCTATTTCTGGGCCTGATGATTCTGGGCTCTTCCCTCGCTCCGTTCGCGCACGGCCAGCCCGCGATCACCGCAACCGTCAACGTGGGCACAATGCCCTACGGGGTAGCCTACGATCCGGTGAGGGGCGAGGTCTTCGTCGTCGATTCCAGTTCGCTGATGGTGTCGGTGATCTCCGACACTACGAATACGGTCGTCGCCAACATCAGCGTGGGCAGCGTCCCGGCCGACATCGTCTATGACACAGGAAAGGGAGAGATGTTCGTGTCGAACTCGGCGGTCGACAGCGTTTCCGTCATCTCCGACGCCGCCAACGCGGTCTTGGCGACCATCCCCGTGGGGACAGAACCTCGGGGCGTCGCATACGACCCCGACCTGGGCGAGGTCTTCGTGGCCACGTCACAACCGTCCGGATCCGACGGCGGCTCGGTCTATGCGATCTCAGACGGCACGAACAAGGTTGTCACGACTATCGGCGTCCCCGGGGGTGCCACCGGCATAGCCTATGACCCGGCGAAGGCCGAGCTGTTCGTCTCGACCGGCAACGACGCAGTCTCAGTCGTTTCAACGACCTCCAACAAGATCGTAGCGAGCGTGACGGTGGGGACGCTCCCCCGCGGCATCACCTACGATCCGTCTAACGGGGACCTGTACGTGGCGAACTGGTCCGCAGGAGTCAACACCGTCTCGGTGATCTCGGATGCAACCAACTCGGTCGTCGCCACGTTGAACGTGGGTGACAATCCCTTCTATTCGGCCTACTACCCGGCGCTCGGCGAGGTCTTCGTTGCCGATGCCGGGACGAACACCGTCTCTGTGATCAGCGGCGCGACAAACTCCGTAGTCTCGACGCTGGTGGTAGGGAAGTACCCGGATGGCATAGCATACGACTCAGGCAAGAACGAGATGTTCGTTGCCAACTCCGCGCCCAACACCGTCTCAGTAATCGCCTTGGGCGCAGCGACAACGACATCCTCTAACAGCCAAACCCCCACTTCAAGCTCAGCTGCGGTCACTTCGACGTCGTCCGTAGCCACCGTCTCTTCGTCGACTCCAACGAGCTCCGTCTCGACTCAGAGCACAACGAGTCCCCTGGGCTCCTCGACCGCTTCCATCCCGTCCAGCACAGCGACCGCCAGCAGCACCTCCAGCAGCTCGTCGATTCCAGCGAGTTACCTCGGGTTGATCACCATCTGCTCCGCACTGTTCCTGGTCCTCGGTGGGGGTGCCGCGCTGAGGACGAGAATCTCGAAGAACTCTGCTTGAGAAGCGGCACAGACTGGGCTTGCTCTAGCCCGACCCGGACCATCCGCCAACTTCCTACGGCGGATTGCCGTTCCGAAGGACCTGCAGGGGGCCCGCGGCTTCTGCAAAGCATCCGGGTTATGGCCGACCAAGCGGATGATCGACGACCCGGCACTAGACCGAGTATCCTTTGCCTCTGAAGAACTCCCTCGCCGTCGCCCTCTCCTCCCTCTCGAAGCCCGCGAGCTCCCCTCGCATGAGCGCGTCCATGTGGTCGGTCGCCAGCCGTCGAGACACCGTGCGGTAGAACTCCTTGCAGACCGAAATCCCTCTGAGGACCTCCTCGTCGCTCCCGTAGACTCCCCGCTCCTCTATCACATACCCCGCGTCCCTTAGAGCTCCGGCGAATCTGGAGAAGCTGCTTCCCGCGTCCCTCATCGCCGAGACCCTGACCTCGGAGATTGTGATGACTGAGGGCCTCGAGTCCTCTATGAGCTGGAGAACGTTGGCCATCGACTGCAGCACCCCGGGCGCCGTGTTCCTGATCTGAGTGTAGCACTCGGCCTGCATCTCTCGCATGTAGTCGACGTCCACATCGAGAAGCCAGGTTCCTCCGCCCTCGACCCTCGATGCAAGAGCCGCGAGACTTTTCGGAGGGCTCGGATACACTTCAAGTCCGATCGTCGCCCCGAGGAAGTCTACCACGGAAGAGACTGACTCCTGGACGTCTCGCACCCTCAGGGTCGGTGGCAGCTTCTGCTCGATGTCTGAAGCATGTCTCGCCAGCATCCTCTCGGGTATCGCCACGATTACCTCCGGAGGGCGTCTGCGCCGCGAGGGGCTACCCTTGGCAGCCGGCATCCCTCCCGAGACCCCACACAGTGCCGCGTGCACACTGGTCCGCTCTGCGAACAGGCGAAGCTCCCTTGGATACACGGCCAAGTCACCTCCGAGAGACACGTCGAGATGCGAGTCTAGGCTGATTATCACCTTCGGCCGCGGGGTTAGGGAAGAGATGGTCTCTGTTACCTGCGAGTGGATGCTGTGGACGATGGCCCGCATATGGCTGGTCTCCTCTCTCAGACTTGGTACAGATAGATCGGATGCGGCTTCTTCCACCCTGCCGGGGTGACCTCCACTTCCC
>JBEKFK010000026.1:0-15932 GCA_050013375.1 Nitrososphaerales archaeon
GGCGACCACGTCGTGGCGACGAGGGACCTGTACGGGGAGACATACAGGCTGGTCCACGACATCCTCCCGCAGTTCGGCGTCCGGACGACCCTGGTCGACACCGAGGACCTTGAGGCGATGAGGCGGTCCGTCAGGCCGAACACGAAGATCGTCTACGTGGAGACGCCGACCAACCCGACGCTCAAGCTGGTGGACATCAGGGCCGCCGCGAAGATCGCGCACTCGGTCGGGGCGATGCTCATCGTCGACAACACGTTCTGCTCGCCGCTCGGACAGCTCCCGCTGAAGCTGGGCGCCGACATGGTCGTCCACGGCGCGACCAAGTACCTCAACGGCCACTCGGACGTGATGGCGGGGGCGGCCGCAGGGAGGAGGGAAGCGATCCAGAGCATCAGGAGGATGAGGAAGGTGCTCGGCGGGACGCTCGACCCGCACGCGGCGTTCCTCGTTATCCGCGGGATGAAGACGCTCGCCATAAGGATGGAGAAGCACAACGAGAGCGCCGGGGCGCTGACGGCCTACCTCGAGTCGCACGGGAAGGTGCGCAGGGTGAACTACCCGGGGCTAAGGAGCCATCCGCAGCACGAGCTCGCCAAGAGGCAGATGTCCGGCTACGGAGGGATGTTCAGTTTCGAGCTGAAGGGCAGCATGAAGGACGCCATGCGGTTCACGGAATCCCTCAAGGTCGCGACGCTGGGCGCGAGCCTGGGAGCGGTCGAGACCCTGGTGGTCCAGCCGGCGGCGATGACCCACACGCAGCTCACCCCAGAGGACCGAAAGAAGACCGGCATATCAGACACGCTGATTCGCGTCTCGGTGGGGATAGAGGACGCCGAGGACCTCATCGCCGACTTTGAGCAGGCACTCGCAAAGGTTTGACCCCGTATGGGCTGACCCACCCGTCCACTAATGCGTGTGGCGAGCGGACCTCCCTCCCGTACCGTATCAGCTGCTTCGTGAGGTGCCTCTGTGCCCCCGGCGAGGGCAGGTACACCCCCGGTCCGATGTCCCTGGGCACGACGGTCACTGTCTTCCGGGCCTCGCGCAGCCTCGCGCCGCACGACCGGCACTGGTATCCCTTCGCCCTTCCCTCTGACTTGGTGGACCCCCCGCAATCCTCGCAAAGCGGGTTCCCGCGCCTCAGCTCCGGCTCGGTGTGGAGCACCTCGATCTTCTCCACGTTGAGGACGGCGGGATGCCTGGTGCTTGCCCTGCGTACGCCTCCGAAGGCCCGCAGAAGGTCCCCCCTCACCAGTCCCCTCGCCATGCGCGAGAGGTCCCCCGCCGGCTCGTAGACCGCGGCGGGCACGACCGACCCTCCGACCTCCAGCTCGATGTAGAGGTGACTCCCTTCACCGGCTTGCAGAGACCTCACCGACCCCTCGACCCACCCCGAGGAGTAGGCGACGAGCGGAAGGGCAAGCGGTGATGCGAGATGGGCGTCGGTGCACTGGTTCGAGAGGTAGATCATGTGCCCCGCGAGCTCCTCCTCGTACCGCACCGAACCGAACGCTTCGAGCGCCACGGCGGGGGAGTCCGCCCTGATCCCGAGGAAGACCGGGTCGGGTCCGTGCGGGGCGACCAGCAGTCGCCGGCTTCCGTAGTCGTAGCAGCTCAGGGTGTGCGGGTACGTCCGGCGCTCAACCCGTTTGACCGACTCGGCGTCGATCCCCCTGGGCGTCCCGCAGTTCCCAGGGCGCCTGTACGCGATGAGCTCGTAGGTGTGGTCGTCGGTCTCGCCGAAGCCGAGGCTCGCGGCGGCCCCGACCAGGCCCATGCCGTTCCCCAAGGTGGTGTGCCTGATGCCCTCGCTCCCGAGCACCTTCGCGACCTTCTTCCAGCTAACCACACCGCAGACCGCCGCTTCATAGATGGGGCGGAAGATCTTCGTGTGGAGGTCGCCGGCGAGGAAGACGGCGCCGGAGTTGGCGCCGTTCTCCACGTCCGAGAGCTCGCGCAGCAGGGAACAGGCCGTCTCGAAGGCGTCCTCGGGGCGGTCCGACTCGAAGTCCAGGCAGACGGCCGCGTTCCCCCTGGTCTTGAACGGGATGTTCGGGTTGAGCCTCACGAGCCTCGGGTATCGGTTGAAAGAGCACCCCTGGGAGAGGAGTGAGCCAACGACCCGGTATCCGAGGTGGGTGGTGCAGTGCCCCATCCTGGAGTCAGTGTCGTCGAACGCAATCAGGCACCGCAATGTGTCTCGTCCAGGCGGAGGGCTGGCTCGATTTAAGGGATACCGGCCCAAAGGTATTAAGCGAGATTCAAGGTCTGATTCGCGGGACAGATTGACTTCCCGGGCCTGGAAATCGGTCATCTGGGCGGTTGCGCTCATCCTCGTCTCAGGCACGCTGGTCGCAAGCGCGTCGTCCCAAGCCGGCTCCGCCCCGACCGCTCCCAACCCGCTCTGCTCCATGCAGCCCTGCGCGCCGATGATCTCCGGCTGGCTTCACACGGAACTTGGCAACACCGGCGTCTACAACGGCAACGGGAGCGCTGTCCCCCTGCTCGGAGTGGACGTCGACGGGCTGGACTTCGGCACGGGGAACCCTGCGACCAGCCCCGACTCGTGTGGGAAGGGCTGGGGCATCACCGCGAGCTCATACGCCAACGTGGCCGCGTGGGGGTTCAACTCTGTGAGGATCCCGATCAGCTGGGAGAACATCGAGCCCACGTCCCCCACCCTACTCTCGAATGGGACCTGGGTCCATCACTGGAACACGGCCTACATCGACGAGCTCGACTCGGTCGTGAAGCAGTTCGGCAGCACGCACGTCGCGGTGATCTTCGACTTCGCCCAGGTCGACCTGTCGGCGGCGTTCCAGCAGGCGCCGGAGCAGACCCAGGGAGGGGAGTGCGAAGGCTGGGGCAACCCGATATGGCTCTATCCCGGGATAACGTCGCCCAGCACTAGCGCGGAGATCGCGTCGGCGATGTGCAGCTTCTTCAACGACAGATCTCTTGTGGGAGCGGCCGCTCCGGCCCCGATCGAGGCGATGGAGGCCGCCGAGCAGATGCTCGCCTCCCGCTACGCGAGCAATCCGACCGTGATCGGGATAGACATGTTCAACGAGCCCTGGTTCAACTCCTCGTGCGGTTCCCTGACCGCCGACGGAGACCTCCTGACGAGCTTCTACACGAAGATGGGGGACGCGATCGAGGCCGTGAACCCCCACCTGCTGGTGGCGTTCGAGGAGCCTCCTCCGGGCCTCGTGAAGAGCTCGCCTATCATCAGCTCGGCTCCCGCTGTCCCCAACGCGCTGTACGAGTTCCACATCTACACCTCCGACTGGTCGACGGCGCAGCCCTACGTGAAGGCGTTCCTCGGCAACGCCAGGGCCTGGGGTGTCCCGTTATGGATGGGGGAGTTCGACGCCTTCGAGGCTGGCAGCACCGGGTCCAACAGCACGCTCGATCCCAACTGGCAGGCCGACACGCAGTCGCTGCTGGCCTACTGCAATGCCAACGGGATCAACTGGGCCTACTTCTCCTACTTCTCCCTGGGGACGAACGTCCAGACACCGGTGGCCCACCCCCTCCTCCTGGCGTTGCTCCGCGGGGCTCTCCCCGAGACCGCCGTCTCGACCGCGTCCACCACTTCCTCCTCGGCGAGCACGGCAACTTCGACGTCCACTGAATCCTCGACCACATCCTCAACCCTGACCAGCCTGACGACATCCTCGACCACCTCGATGTCCTCATCCGCCACGACGTCATCGACGTCAGCTGGCTCCTCGACGACAACCTCGAGCCCCACGAGCTCGAGTACATCCTCGACCACCTCGACGTCTTCTTCAGGCTTGACCTCGACGGTCGCTTCACCGACAACGTCATCGGGCACTTCATCGGCACTGAGCTCCGCGGTCACCTCCAGCTCCGCTTCCGCGAGCACGACTCCATCAGGCAGCAGCAGTCCAGCGGCTTCGTCCTCGACGGTCGCTTCGTCCTCGATCTCGTCAAGCTACGTCTGGGCGGTGTGGGTCTGCGGTGCGGCCTCCCTGATTCTCGCAGTCGCAGCTGGGGCGAGGAGAAACCGCGCCTCCGCGAGGTCGAGGATCCAGCCGGTCCCCTAAGGGAGAAAGATCCTGACGGCAGTGCAGAAGCCGACGAATCGAGTCTAGGCCGGAGAGTCGCCTTCGACGACTATCATGGTGAGTGTGCTGCGGACCCTGTCGAGCCTGCGCACCTTCCAGGTGATAGTCTCCTTTACCTTGTCCATCGTGTCGGATTTTACCTTGGCCACGATGTCGTAGACTCCGTAGACAACGTAGACCTCCTCAACATTGGGAATGTCCTTCAGCTGCTTCACGAGGTCCTCTTCAGCGCCTAGGTCCGCGTTAATGAGTACGAAAGCCATGGGCATTTTCCAATATCGCCTGTCCGTATCCACGTAAGGCTACAGTAATAACCGTTGCCCTTTTATTGCACTAGGGCGTGTTTTCGCTCTTCGCGCCTTGCACCCTCAATCGACGTGAAGGGCGCGCCCAGGCCCGTCCGCTCAGTACCCTGTAGAATTTGTTACTCCAATCACGGAGAAGTACAGGTCGCCGATCATCAGCTGATACGGGACGCCCCCGATGGTGTAGGAGCTGGACAGGCCGGACGCGGGGTAAGTCAGGCAGCCCCCGGTACTCTGGGCGTAGTTCGGGAACCCGTTTGCTGCCACGAGCTCGCCGTAGTACCCGCACTGTTGAGGCTCCTGCGGGTTGAGGAGCCACAGGCTGAAGCTCGTCGAAGGGAAGAGACCCAGCTCGTAGCTTCCGCTCGCCCCCGTGTTTGCCGTTAGCGAGAAGGCGACCACCGCCCCTTCGTTCTCGTTGGTCGGTCCACCTATGGCGAGCTGGGCCTGGCTGACCGTGACGGTGAAGTTCTGCGACCCGTCGAACACATCGGGATAGGCCAGGCCCTCGCTGTAGACCGGCTCCACCGCCGTTATCGAGAGAGCGTCGGTGATGTTGAGCACGAGGGGCGAGGACGCGTTGTAGCCCTTGAACGCGTTGAAGTAGAAGAACTTCAGGCAGATGACGGACGGGGCGCTCCCTCCCACGGCCGCGCCGATGAAACCGGAGCTGTTGGAGGAGATGCTCGGACAGTACCCGAGAAGGCTCGCGTCCACGGTCACCGGGTTCAGGCTGGAGGTCACCTGTGAAGTGGTCGAAGATGAGAAGCTGGATGTCGGGGGGAGCGTTGGGCTCGAAAGAAAGGAGGTGCTATTCGAGGCTCCCGGAGACGCGAAGAAGAGGAAGTTCACACCTAGGGCCACCAGAAGGACCGCGACGATCGCGACCACTACGACGGCTCTCCCTACGGCGGATCTCCGGGGCGTCATGCCGATTGGCCCCGCGCCGAGCTGTTTTCATTAATAGTTTTGTCCGAGCGACTGTTACGAGTGTGCGGGGTGCAGCCGGCGCGGCGCCGTGAGGCTCTGCCCGGTCGATTGTATAATAAGGCCGCCGGGGCCGCTCATCCAGATGAACATCCTCATCATAGACTATGGCCAGGACTCGCCAGACAAGTGCACGGCGAAGAAGATGGTCAAGATGGACCTTGCCACCGAGGTCTCGAGGAAGTTCCACGCGGCCAGCTCCATTCTGGTGCTCAACCCGTTCGCAGAGATAACCCTCTCGCCCGTCGACAAGGACAGCAAGGGGATCCTTGACATCGACTGTTCCTGGGTGTTCGCACGGGACGTCTTCCACAGGAAGCTGGGCGGGAAGCACAGACGGCTTCCCTCGCTGCTCGCGGGAAACCCCACGAACTACTCGAAGCTGGGGATGCTAAGCTCCCTGGAGGCCGTAGCCGCGGCCCTCTACATCCTGGGAGAGAAAGAAGAGGCAAAGAGGTTCCTTTCGATATACAAGTGGGGCCCGACCTTCCTGACGCTCAACGCCGACCCTCTCGAGGAGTACAGCCAGGCGAAGTCGGAGGACGAGGTCCGCGACCTCGAGAGGGAGTTCTTCCGCGAGTACTTCGCCGAGTAGAAAAGACTAAAGTAGCGCGGGAAGCAACTGGACTCGACGCGAGCCGGTGCGTGGGCCACGGGGACCTCCTGGGGAAGTTCCTCCCTCACTGCAGGATGCATGACGCTGAGAAGCGTAACCGGAGACGGTTGGCTACGGAACAGAAACGAGACCCGCCTCACCAAATGCGGTGACGGAGCAATCCCGAGATCGGTGAAAGCGGGGTGAAACGGCCGACCCATGCAGAGCAAGGCCGAACGTGGTCGTGGACGCGCCTGCACCAGACCAGGGTAGGCTGCTTAGCTGAATCCCACTTAGAACAGAAGGAGGACTATGGCCGGCACGAGTCACCCCCGCGCGTGGTTCTCACGCACGGGAGACTCCCAGACGTAGCGTGGGCTTTCGACATGCATCCGCGGGTGATCCCAGCGGTCAGGGGCGTACCCCTCACTCGACGAAACCGTACGCCGTGTAGCCTCCGTCGACCGTCAGACAGTGGCCCGTGATGTAGCTGGAATCTTCGGATGCGAGGAAGAGGGCGGAGCGCGCGATGTCATCGACCTCCCCGAACCTCCCCATGGGGACCCTCCTCAGTATCGCATCCCCATTTATCGCGCCCTCCGAAATCCTGCCCTTGAGCATGTCCGTCAGGATGAACCCGGGGGCGATCGCGTTGACCGTGATGTTGTGCTTCGCCCACTCCGTGGCGAGCTCCCTGGTGAGCATGATCACCCCGGCCTTGCTCGTGGCATAGGGCGCCCTGTTCGGGAAGGGGTTGATCCCCACAATGGACGAGAGGTTGATGATCTTTCCGCTCCTCCTCGGGATCATCATGGCCGCCGCGGCCTTGGAGCAGACGAAGATCGACCTCAGGTTGATGGAGAGGATGGTGTCCCAGTCGCCTTCGGTCATCTCCAGCGCCGGCTTGACTATGTTGATCCCGGCGTTGTTCACGAGGATGTCGACGCCGCCGTACTCCTGCTTCGTCCTTGCGAAGAGCTCGTCGACCGATCCGTCCTTGGAGATGTCGCAGGGCACGGAGATCGCCCTTCCGCCCCTCGACTCGATCTCCTTCTTCGTGGAGTCCGAGCTCTCCCGGTGGACGGAGTTCACGACCACGCTGGCCCCCTCCTCGGCGAACTTCAACGCAATCGCCCGCCCGATACCTCTTCCGGAGCCAGTAATGATGGCTACCTTGTCTTGGAGCTTCAACGGAATCCGATGCGGCAATATCGGTTTAAACCTTCGGAATGACCAGCTTGAATCTGGCCTGCCAGGGTTAACCTCGACCGGGCAGAGTCGCGCCTCGGACTGCGGATCCCAACGGGAGACCGCATCGCCTATATGTCCAACGGAATACCGACGTTTGGAAAGCATGCTCGTCGAGACCTTCGAGTACGCGGTGAACAACAGAGAGCAGATCCTTTCAAAGATAGATTTCAGAGAGCACGAGTCCACCATAAGGAGGGCCGCCGAGGTCTGGACCGAATTCGACCCTGTCGGAAAGGGCGACCCCGCGAAGCTGGTCGGAATAGACAGCAGCTGGAACTTCGTTCCATACCAGGGCTTCTACATCTACGCGGTCGATGCCGTCTCCACCTTGAGTGACGGGACGTACCTGGTCCCGCCGTCCCTGGACGTGAGCCTGAGCACGTTGAGCGTAAAGTCGGGGGAGGAGTACATCAGCAGTCCGCAGCTCGCGCTCGAGAGCATCGGCATGGAGTATGAGTTCGCACAGGCGAGGAGCTGCTTCGGCAAGGCCGACAAGATACTCGTGGATGGGTCGGTGCTTGCGAGATACTACGACAGGAAGCGGCGGAAGGAGGGCTCCTTCTACGAGACGGCCAAGGAGCTCATGAAGCACGAGGGCATACTCTACATAAGCAAGAAGTCGTTCAGCAACACGACTCTCCGGGGCGGTCTGGGCGACATGTTCTACTTCAACCGCGTATCCTCGAGGCCGGGGTACTCTTCGCCGTTCCTGGACAGGAGCGGGGTCACCGTCAGCTACCTCCGCATGGCCGAGGACACGCCGTGCATCAAGCTTGAGATACCCGGAGCCGCGGGGAAGGAGGAGATCGAGAGGTTGATGGGCCAGCTTGGCAACGATAGCGTCGACGGATACCCGTACGTTCTTAGGCTCGCCCATGAGAAGGGCAAGGTAAGCCGCGAGGAGATGGGAAAGATAGCGAACCTGCTCGGGCTGCAGGTGGAGTTCGGGGGGAGAGAGGTCCTTGGAGAGTAGATCCGAGGTCATCGGCATAGTGGTCGGCCAGACAAAGCCGCACTACTTCCACTTCCTTGCCAGGAGGGCGATCAGCATGGGTGAGTACGTGACGGTGGACTCTCCCGCGGGCAGGATCCTCGGCCTGACAGAGGACAGCACGACCAGGAGCGACCTGCTCGACAAGATGAGCGATTTCACGACCGCATCTGAAGCGAGGAAGGTGGCGATCAAGAACACCCGGGACAAGAGCTACAACGCCTCGGTCAAGGTGGTGGGGCTCCTTGACCAGCTGAGAGGTGGGAAGGTGGTGCTGCCATCCCTGCCGCCCGAGCCAGGAAGCGAGGTCTTTGAGGCGAGGGGCGGGGAGATCAGCGAGATCTTCGACAGGAAGGAGAGGCAGTGGGCCCCGATAGGCAACCTCCTGCGCAACAGGGATGTGAGGGTCGCCGTCAACATGGACAAGGTAGCGTCGAGGCACCTGGCAATCCTCTCGGTGACAGGCAGCGGGAAGTCGAACCTCCTCGCGCTCATCGTGAAACAGGTGGCGTCGCTCCAGGGTACCATGGTGGTCTTCGACTACCACGGCGAGTACTCGGAGCTCAACGTCAGGGGGGTCGTCCACGCCGAAGGCAAAATCAACCCACGGTTCGTCTCGTCTGACCAGCTGGCTGACCTCTGCGACATGCGGGAGAACGCCGAGGTGCAGAGGACCGTCCTCGGGAAGGCCCTCACCGAGGAAGTCAGGGCTTCGGTCAGTTTCTGGGACAGCCTCATCCAGAACGTACGCAACATAGGCGCGAACGAGAAGCAGTACACCCGAGTCGCTCCGAGAGTCGAGGACATCATCCAGATCGCGGTCAAGCGGATGAGGGCGGTCGTCGATCCGGAGATAGGGGACGTGCTAGACCAGATCAAAGCCTCGAAGGTGAACATCCTCAACATGCTGGAGTTCACCGAGAGGCAGGCGAACGCCGCAATCACCTACTACCTCGAGGAGATCCTCGACGACAGGAAGCGCGCCATGCGGAGCAGGGGCGAAGAGACGAAGATCAGGTTCAGGACCCCGATAATCTGCGCCATAGAGGAGGCGCACGCCTTCATCCCGGCAGACCAGGACTCCGACACCGCCTACATCGCGTCCAAGGTCGCTCGCGAGGGCAGGAAGTTCGGGATGGCGCTGATAGTCGTCTCTCAGCGGCCGAGGCGGGTCAGCCAAGACGTGCTCAGCCAGATGGGGTCGTTCGCGATAATGAAGCTCACGAACCCGGAGGACCAGGCCCACGTCACTGAGGCGAGCGAGGCGATCAGCGCTGACCTCCTTCAGAACCTCCCTTCGCTCAATACGGGCGAGGCGGTGCTTCTCGGCGAGTGGGTGAACATCCCCGCGGTTGTGAAGCTGGATCTGGTCGTCGAGAAGAAGACGGGGTCCGACATCAGCGCCACCGCGCTGTGGGCGGCCCAGCAAGCAATGAACCAGGTCGCCCGCGAGAGCACGAAGGGTTTCATGGTGGAGTAGCCGGCGCCATGCTGATCCTCCACACGTCCGACACCCATCTCGGGTATGCGCAGTTCGACCTGGAGGAGAGGGAGAAGGACGTCTACGACGCCTTCTCGGAAATCGTCGACGCGGCCGTGAAGGACAGGGTGGACGCGGTCGTGCATTCCGGGGACATATTCCACGTACCGAGACCCGCCGGCAGGCCCCTGGTCAAGCTCGGCGAGGGTATCAAGACGATGCGGGAACACGGAATCCGGTTCTACTTCACGCTCGGTGAGCACGACATCCTCAGGATGAGGGGGACGCCTTCTGCCTTCCTCTTCCAGAGGCTGGGGCTCGCCACCTACGTCGGGGACGGCAATCCGGTGATTGACGGAGACCTGTTCATTGTGGGGTTTCACAAGAGGAGAAACATAGAGCTGGAGGAGCTCTTCGACGGTTTCAAGCGCGCGGACGAGATAGCGAAGGGGCACCCTGACAAGAAGAAGGTCGTGGTGATCCACCAGGGGCTCCTTGAGTGCCATCCTTACGGGGAGATAACTGCCAACGACCTGCCCCGCCTCTTCGACTACTACGCGATGGGCCACCTCCACGACCACGTCGCGAAACGCTTCGAAAGGCTCGCCGGTCCCGTCTGCTACCCCGGGTCCATCGACCCGACTCCCTCAGAGGGCATCAAGGAATTCAAGAAGGGATACTTCCTAGTGGACCTCTCGGGGAGCGAAGCCAACCCTGAGTGGGTCGGACTGAACTCGTCACGCCAGCAGTTAAGGTACGATGTGGAGTACGCCAGACTCGGGCAGGAGATCTCGAGAATCAAGAAGGAGATCGAAGAGAAGTCCCTTCCCAAGAAACCGGTGGTCCTGGTCAGGGTCAAAGGGCATGAGATCGACAACGCAAAGGTCGCGGCGTCCATATCCGGACTGCGGGACCTCTGCCTCTATCCCGACTGGGAGCCTATCCTCGAGGGCAGTCCCACGGGGCAGGAGCTACTGACAGAACGGCCCACCGACATACAGGAGGAGATGGTGAGGCTCGCCACCCTTGCGCTGGGTGACGAGAGGAGGGCCTCGTTCGCCGTAAGAGAGCTGCTCCCCCTCCTGGAGAGGGGTGAGAAGGACGAGGCTCTCGATCTCGTGAACAAGGCCTACGAGAAGTCGCGTTTCAAGGAGGTTGTCGGATGATCACGGACGTGGAGCTCGTGAACTTCATCTCCCACAAGAAGACCTCGCTGCCGCTCGGTGAAGGGATAACCGTCTTCGTCGGGAAGAACGGCGCTGGAAAGTCGTCTGTGATCGACGGCATCACCTACGCCCTATACGGGAAGCACGCCCGCGGGGACAACGTAGACCTGGTCAAGGACAGGGCTGACAGCGCGGCTGTGAGCCTGGAGTTCTCAGCGGGCGGCAGAAGCTACAGGGTCGAGAGGAAGATCAACGGGAAGGGACAGCTCGATCGCTCTCTCCTCACAGAGGAGCGTGCCGGGTCTCCCCCCAAGCAGCTCGCCGCAGGAGAGAGGAAGCAGTTCGGTGAGTCGCTTACGGGAGAGGTGACCAAGATACTCGGCCTGAACTACGACCAGATGATAATCGCGGGGGTAATCCAGCAGGGCGAGCTTGACTCGATCATCGACCTGAAGGCCAAGGAGCTGAAGGACCTGATCAACAGCGCGATCGGAATCGACAGGCTGGACTTGGCGTACGATTCCATGCGGGACGTGACGGATTCGTTCCGAGCCATAGTGAGGAACAAGTACGGCTCCGACGACCGAGACCTCTCGAAGACGGTCAGCAGGATAGCCGAGTTGGAGGTTGAGGCACAGAAGAGCTGGTCGATGTTCAAGTCTGTCCAGTCTGAGCTGGGCGCACTGAGGCTCGAAGAGCACGCCCTCGAGCAGGAACTCGAGCTCCTCGAACCTCTTAGGCAGAAGGGAGACCTGCTGAGAAGCAAGTTCGAGACTCTGGTTGACTACGTCATTGGGAGGCAGGCCGAGATGCGCGAGGAGCGACGGGGTCTCGAGGCCGAGATCGAAGCTTCCGGAAGGTATCTCGCGCTTCGGGCGCAAGAGGGGGAGGTGAAGGAGAAAGAGCAGACCGCGAATGAGGAGAAGAGGGAGTGCGAAGCGCTGGTGAGCGATCTGACCGCCACGATTGGGGGTCTGGATGCACTCAGAGGCAGACCCACGGAACTGGACAGAGCCATAAAGGAATGCGGAGAGGCCCTCTCGCTCACTGGGAAGGCCGATGCCATCGCAAAAGACCTCGCGGAGGTCGAAAGGCAAACCGGCGCCCTCGACGCCGAATCTGCCCGAATCCAGGGCGAGATTGGGAAGCTTGAGGCGAACCAAGCGACTGCGAAAAGGCTCGTGTTCAAGGACCACATCTGCCCCATCTGTGGGAGCCATGTTGACAAGATCGACGAGCTTTTCGACTCGGCCGCGATTGAGCTCCACCTGAGCAAGCACGAGACGAGAATCGAGGAGCTCGTTGAGGAGAAGAAGAGGCTCGGGAAGGAATTCAAACGACTTCAAGGCGAGAAGATAGTGAGCGCCAGAGCATCCACCCTGCTAAGCCAACATGGAATCTCGGGCGTGGAGGACCTTGAACGCCTCGAGACGGAGAAGAGAGAACTCCAGTCGAGGTTGGAGGCTCTTCCGAGGATGAAGGAGCAACAGCGTGAGGCGAGGGAGCGGAGTCAGACCATCGAAGGCACCCTCACGGCGCTCCGACGAAGGCGAAGCGATATCGAGGTTGCAACCGCCTATCTGAGCGACCACAAGATTGCCTCCGAGGAGGACTTGCGCAAGAGGGAGACTAGGCTGGGCGAGGTCGTCCGAATCTTGAAATCCATTCCAGAGAGTCTCCCGAGAAGCACCAGGTTTGAAGGAATCGGTACCCTTGCTTCCCTCTCGATCGACGACCGTTCGGCGGCACTCGTGGAGCAGGTGAAGGACCTTCACGCCGAGGCATCGACATTTGATGCAGAGGTCTACAAGGCCAAGATGAGAGATCTGGATGAGGTGACGAAGGTGAAGATCCCCAAGAAGAGCGGCGACGCAGGCGGATGGAAGACCGGGGCTGAGGGAGCAGAGGAAGAGCTTGGGAATCTGAAGGCCACCCTGGTCGACCTCGAGAACGCGTCAGAGTTCATCGGGTTGCTCGAGAAGATCCGGAACAGCGTCTATCACCGAGATGGAGCGGTGTCCACAAGCGTGAGGTCGTGGGCCCTTGGTCAGCTGAGCAAGAAGGCCTCCGAGTATGCCCGATTCTTCGAGATCGGAGTGTCGAGCATCACGATCAAGGAGACCCGCAGGGAGATGGAGATCGAGTGCTACGGGGCCAGGGGCCACATCAAGACGAGCTCCATGAGCGGGGGAGAGAAGGTGGCGATCGCGCTCGCGCTCAGGTTTGCGCTGGCCTATGTCATGGGCGGCTACAAGCTGGATTTCATCATCCTCGACGAGCCGACGGTGCACCTGGACACAGAAAGGAAGGCGAAGTTGGTCAACATCATCTCCCGACTCGGCGGAGAGCAGAGCCCTCTGAAGCAGATCATAATCATAACCCACGATGCCGAGATACTCGAGAACGCCGATGTAGATCAGGTCTGGAGGTTCGAGTCGGCGGCCGACGGGTCGCATGTCATGAGCGGATTCGAGAACTAGCGATCGCTGGCTAGGGGAACCGCTTGGTCCGTCGTACAGACAGAGACGTTTAAGAATCTGGAGGCGCTCCTCAGGCCGATTCAGCTGCCCTCGAGGATTACATGGCTCTCCAATGTGATGTCCGCGGAGGCCATCGGCTTCGAGGTGAAGGCGGCCAGGTCCATCGAGGTGGTGGAGAACCCTCCGGCCTGGATGTGCCTCTCCTGCAGGGGAGCGAAGCTGCTCTGCGGCAAGCCGCGTTGCCCGATCATCATGAAGGCCCAGTCGATGGCGAGGGTCGGCGAGGGGGCGTACTCCGACGTAATCTCAGGGTCGTCGCCTCCGGGCGTCTTCGTGGGCAGGCTCGGGTATCCGAAGGTCTCGATCGGCCCGATGGTCCCGGCCCAGTACGGCGACACCACGATACTCGACACGCCCGAGGAGTGGCTGGGGAGGCCGATCGACACCATCATCGACTACAGGTACTCGCTGGTGAGAGGCAGTACGAGGGCCCTCGTCGAGGACGCCGCGAAGCCCGGGTCGGCGCTGCAGAAGCTCCAGGAGCTCTCGATGGCGGCGCGCCCCGTCGACGCCGAGCTGAGGCTCTCGAGGCACCCGAAGAAGATGCTGACGCTGAGCGAGGACTCTCAGCCGTACGGGCCCTCGGCGCCCACGGAGAACTTCAAGACGGGTAACGTCTCGGTCGACAAGAGGATCGAGAAGGCATACTATGACAGGGACCTCAAGGCCTCCGACGCGATCTTCTCGCTCTACAAGGACGGCGCAATCGTGACCAGGCTGCAGCGCGCACTCAGCATAGGGATGTTCGGCGAGGGCTCGAGGAGGAGGCTCGTCCCCACGAGGTGGTCCATAACCGCAGTCGACAGCGGCATAAGCCTCCGTCTCCTTGAGAAGGTGAAGACCTACCCCACCATAGACGAGTACAGGGTCTACAGGTACAGCGTCTACGACAACCAGTACGTCGCCATCCTGCTCCCCGAGCCGTGGAGGTTCGAGTGGATCGAGGCCTGGTTCCCGAACACGACCTGGAACCAGCACACGAAGGAGCCGTACATGATCGGGGACTACGAGGAGCACTTCGGGAAGAAGACCTACGCTAAGGTGGGAGGGTGCTACTACTCCACCCGGCTCGCGGTGGCCGAAGAACTGGAGAAGGAGAGAAGGCAGGCCGCGGCCATCGTGCTGAGGGAGACCTACCCGGGCTACCTCATCCCGCTGGGCGTCTGGAACGTCAGGGAGAGCATACGGGCGCTGATGAAGCAGAAGCCCGAGGGCTTCGACACGTTCGGCGGCGCCCTGCAGGCCGGGCTCAGCCAGATGCAGATCTCCCGGAAGAAGTGGTCGGGCGCCTCGGTGCTCATATCGAGGGAGCTCACTCAGACGAAGATAACCGCCTACTGAAGACTCTTAGCCCGGCACCACGTGGGGAAGGCACCACATGACAAAGAGGCTGTTCTGGGAGGACATGTACATCCACGATTTCGACGCGAAGGTCCTATCGGTCGAAGGGAACAGGGTGGTCCTCGACCAGACCGCCTTCTATCCCCGGGGGGGAGGCCTGGTCTCGGACATCGGCAAGCTGGGCGCGGCGAACGTGACCGAGGTGATCAAGGAGAACGAGGAGGCGATCCACATCGTCGACCACCCGGAGCTCCTGAGGGTGGGCGAGGTCGTCCACGGGTCGATAGACTGGGAGAGGCGCTACGAGGTGATGAAGATGCACACGACGGCCCACATACTGTGCGCGATCGTGAACCGGGAGACCGGCGCGCTCATCACGGGCAACCAGATCAGCCCCGGCGAGTCCAGGATAGACTTCAACCTCGAGCAGTTCGACCGCGAGAAGATATCCGACTACACCAAGGCGGCGAACGACGTGGTCGCCCGCGGCCTCGAGGTGAAGAGCTACTTCATGAACAGGGAGGAGGCGCTCAAGATGCCCGGGCTCGTCAAGCTCGCGAACGCGCTCCCGCCGTCGGTCGACGTGCTCAGGATCGTCCAGATAGGCGACGTCGACACCCAGGCGGACGGAGGCGTGCACGTCGGGAACACCGGGGAGATCGGCGAGATCGTGGTGAACAAGGCCGAGAACAAGGGCAAGAACAACCGGCGGCTGTACTTCTCCCTCAAGCGGTCCCCTAGCTCGTGAGATAGAGCAGCGTCACGACGCCGGTGATGAGACAGACCACTCCGATTATGTGGTTTATCTCGAGCCTCTCCTTCAGCAGCACGATTGCGTACGCTACTGTGACGGCGGCGGAGATGCCCCCGAAGGTCGCGAGGATCGGGACGGTCGCAGGGGACGGGGCGATGGTCACGCCCAGGCTGAAAATCACGAGCCCGACGGTCTCCAGGGTCGCCATGACCAGGACCGTGCGGAGCCAGCCTGCCGAGGGCGTCGGGAACTTTGGCTTGATGACGGGAATCAACGCGACTCCGACGGCCGCGCCCCCCAGCCTCACGGCGACCGCCGGGAGCAGGTATCCGATGTGCTGTGTTGCGAACCCGAAGGCGGCCCAAGAGACGCCGAAGAAGATCGAGGCGAGGAAGGCCGAGCCGACGCCGGGGGCGAGGGGTTGGTTGCGG
>JBEKFK010000027.1:0-15735 GCA_050013375.1 Nitrososphaerales archaeon
TACGACTACACGAGGGGATTCCCGTACCCCATGCTCACGCCGGTCCTCTGAGGGCAACCTCCGTTTCGCCCACGGAGCCGCGAAGGAGAGTCGCCTCCGATTGTCCTGTTAGCGAATATGCAGATGGCCGGAGTGGCTCGACCGCTCCTCGATCCAGTAGCCCGGGCACGGGCGGCTAGGCAGGCGCGTAGTACACGCCGTGCGCGCAAGAGCCGCAGATCGTCCTGCCGTCCACCGTCACGCCCTTGGCGTCCATTATCTCGTCCCCGCACTCTTCGCATGGGACGTTCGGAACCTTGGGCCGTGAAAGGAAGGGAGCCTCGCCGAGGATGGTGACCCTGGCGACGTCGAAGAGCTCGCCGGGGCCCATCTTCGTGAAGGCGTTCATCGCCACCCTCTTGTCCAGGGGCCAAAGCTTCCCGGCCTCGGGCCCCTCTGCGACCAGGCCCTCTCTGAGGGCGAGGTCCGTGGCGCGCCGGGGGAGGTCTTTCCTCGTCGCCACCCTGAACCCCACCCCCGTGTTGCCGTCGAAGAAGACCGCGGCCGACTTCCCGTAGTCGAGGACTTTCAGCCTCCTGCTCCCGGCGCTGCAGCCGGTCGCCACCTGGATGCCGTCGGCTGGGCACTTGTTGTTCTCGACGACGACCATGAGCCGGTGCCTGTCTGCCTCGGCCTCCATCTTCAGCAGGCGGAGGCCCTCCAGGCCCATCTTGACCCCGAGGGGTAGGCCGACGCAGTGGTGGCCCCTGAGCTTCGCCGCCTCCTCGACCAGAGCGTCGAACTCTTCCAACTAGAACATATCCAGCGCACCCAGGGAAGGAGGGGGTAATTACCCTTGGCGAGAGGCCGGCCGACGGGATACGTGTAAATACGCTGGGAGGGCGCATCAGACTGTCGACCGTACCTTGAAACAGGGAGATTTAGTCCAGGTGATGAATGGGCTCCTGGCGAGAGGCGAGCCATTCGCTGTCGCGACCGTGGTCAGGGTCGAAGGTTCGACGCTAGGGAAGCTCGGGTTCAAGACCGTCTACTCCAAGGAGGGGGAGGTGGTCTGCGGCACTCTGGGTGGACCGTGCCCCGAGTCTGCGATATCGGAGACGGCCAAGGAGGCGGTGAGCTCGGGGAACCCGCGGACGGTCGAGGTCTTCCTCGAGAGCGCCGAAGACGCCGTCGGACAGATATTCAGGGTCCAGAACAAGGACGAGATCCACCTCGAGACGAACTGTGGGGGGACCATGGAGGTCTTCGTCGAGCCCTACGTCCCGCAGCAGAGGATTGTGATCGTGGGGCAGGGCGGCAGGAGCGACGTCGAGGACTGTCTGGTCAGGTTTGCGAAGATCCTCGACTTCGAGGTGATCGTGATAGACCACAAGCCCGTACTGACGGTTGAGCCGGATCGGATTGTGGACGACCTGGACTACGACGTCTCCGCGTTCGAGTTCCGCGAGGCCGACTCGGTGGTCGTCCTCACCCACAGCGAAAGGGACGTGGACGTCCTGAAGGCGCTCTCCGGCTTCAAGCTCAGGTACGTCGGCCTGCTCGGGAGCAGGCAGAGGGTCAGGGAGAACCTGGACGAGCTGCGGGACGGGGGCACCGACGAGAGGTTCGTCTCGTCTGTCAGGGCCCCGGTCGGCGCAGACATCGGGGCGAGGACGCCGTCGGAGATAGCGCTCAGCATCATGGCCGAAGTCGTGGCGACCAAGTACGGGAGGCAGGTGCCCCGGAAGGACGGAGGTGCCGCCGGGTCCGCCGCCCCAGCCGTAGCGAAGAAAGCTTAACCGAGTGTCGGCAGGAGCGAGGCTAGACCCATGCAAAACGCCCTCGCGAAAGACGTCCTGGCAGACGTCTTGCAAAGGATTGGGGATAAGATCGGCGGAATCACCACCAAGCAGGTGGTCGTGAGCGTCCTCTATACCGCCGTCAGGCTCTCCACGGACGACATCGGCCTCGCGAGCACTCCCCTCTCGGATTTTCCAGCCGAGAGCCGCGACTTCTTCTCCAACGCAGGAACCCTGACCCGTCTGCCCGTGACCGAGCTCGCAGAGATGGCGCAGTCGTGGGACTTCAGCAAGAGGGTGGTTGGGACCGCGGCCCTGAACGCGCTCTCGCAGCTGGCCATCAGGACAGAAGGCGGCGACATCGCCCGGCGATACGGGGATGTCGTGGAGTTGACGGACGTTGGAAGGGGGGACACCGTCGTGATGGTGGGAAACATGCGCCACAGCGTCGAGAAGCTCAGGCCCAGGGCGAAGGAGGTCCTCGTCCTCGAGAGGAGCGTCGGTCTGAGGGAGAGCGGCTACTACCCAGACACCGCCGCCGATGTGATAATCCCCAAGGGGGACGTCGTCTTCATCACCGGGTCCACCCTCTGCAACGGCACCATCGACCACCTGCTCGAGCTTTGCGGGGGCGCGCGGGAGGTCGTGCTGCTCGGCATGACCGCCGGCATCTTCCCTCCGACCCTCTTCGCGAGAGGGGTCACGGCCGTGGCGCCGCTGGAGATCCTCGACCCCGAGGAGTCGATGCTGACCGTGTCCCAGGGCGGCGGGAAACCGGCACTGATGAAGAGCGCCCGACTGGTCGTCTACCAGCCGGGGTCGAAGCGTAGGCCCCCGGTCTAGTAGGACGTGTCATCGTGCGGTAGGAGACGAGCGAAGATTCGTCCTGGCCGCAAGGACTAACTGGCCGGCCCGGTAACCGCTTGTGACTTGCCGGTCGCCGAAGCCAACGGTGTCAAACTGTACTACGAACAGCTGGGGGACCGCGGAGACCCTCTCCTCCTCATCCACGGCTCATGGACGGACCACTCCAACTGGAACCCCGTGGTCGCCGGCCTCTCCGAGACGTTCCGCGTGGTGGTCTACGACAGGAGGGGGCACGGGCTGAGCGAGAAGCCAGTTACCCAGGGCAGCGGGGAGGAGGATGCCCGGGATGCCGCGGCGCTGCTCGCCCGGCTGGAGATGTCACCGGCCCATATCGTCGGGAACTCCTCCGGAGGGTCGATAGCACTCAAGCTGGCCGCCGCCCAACCGCAGCTGTTCCGCAGTCTGACGGCCCATGAGCCTCCCCTGTTCAAACTTCTCAACGACGACCCCCTGGTCCAGTCAGCGCTGGCCGAGGGGAACAGGCGCAGGGACCAGGTGATCCGGGTGCTCGAGGGCGGAGACATGGTCGGCGCCGCAAGGCTGTTCGTCGAGACGCTGACCTCGGGACCGGGGGCCTGGGACAGGATGTCGCCCCAGGCGAGGGAGCGGATGGCCGCGAACGCCGATACGTGGTTGGACGAGACCAGGGACCCCGAAGGTTCGAACGTCAACCTCGACGCGCTCTCTCGCTTCGACAGACCGGCGCGCCTGACCTATGGGGGGAAGGGGATGCGCGGCTCCAAGCTGGTCGTCGAGTCGATCGCGAAGGCCATCCCAAACTCCAGGGTCGAGTTCGACCCTGAGGCGGGTCACTCGCCTCACGTCACAAATCCGAGGGAGTTTGTAAGGAGGGTCACGGCGTTCGCTCTGTCATCACCGTAGACGCACAGGTTCGACGGCTCGGTGGGAGAGCGCCCCCGAGCCGGGTTCAGAAGCTGAATACGGCGTCCGAGTCCAGCATCTTCTCCCTCAGTTCGTCGCGGGAGGCGACGCCAAAACCATCAGCCAGCTCCGACTCGGACACGCCCTCCTGAGTCAGAGACTCCCTCTCGACGTAGAAGAGGGTGCCATCACTTCCCTTCGGGAACAGTTCAGGAAAACCCTCGGCGTAGGACCTGTCGACTCCCTTGAGCGCGCACAGGACGCCCTTGCCGATGTGGGCGATGGTGACCTCGTGGTCGTCAGTCGCCCCGAGGACCCCGAGCGCGAGCCTGAGACCCTCCGTGTAGTAAGACGCGCCGACGGGCGGCCTGAGAATCGAGATGAAGACTTTCTTTGGCAGGTCCATCGCCTACAGGAAGTTGACGACCCGTTCCTTCTCCATCATCGCCACGAGCCCGTCGTAGCTTATAGTTTGGACCGAGGGAGGAATCCTGGAGCCCAGCCCCCTTCGGGCTACGTCGTCTGCGACTACGTAGACCGGCACGGACGTTCGGAGCTTTGCCGATGAGTACACGGCGTCCTGAAGGAGGACTATCCGCGCTGAGCTGTCCTTTGCCGCATAGGCGAGAGCGATTTCGATGAAGGGCTCGTCGACCAGGTAGACTGCCAAGCCAAGAACCTCAGAGGTTGATGATCCGGTCGCACTTGCTGACCATCTCCCCGGCCTCGGTCGAACCCGTGACCTGGACGCGCTTCAGGTAGGCCCTGCCGTCTTCGAGCCCCCTGTTGTCGGTGCAGGTCAGGCATGCGAAGATCTGAGCGCCCTGGTCGAGCAAGGACTCGACGTGGTCCTTGGGCAGCTTCTTCATCGATTCGAAGTCCTGGGGGGCGAGGGCGTTGTACACCCCGTCCATGTAGAGGAAGATGGTAACACCGTCGGAACGCTTCAGGGCGGCGTCGGCCATCCCATAGGCGGTCTCCCATCTCTGCGTCTGGTAGGGGCCGCCGCGGAGGACGATTCCGAACTCGGTCAAGTCATCGCGAAGGGTTGAAATGCTCAGGATAAGGGTTTCCTGGCGTTGCTCGAGCAGTCTCGCCATGTAGCGCGTACGGTCGCCCCGAGCGGTACCGACCCTGGACAGAGGGACGATTGACCGTGGCTGCCGACCCCGATCCCTCCAAAGACGATGGTCGCTCCATCTTCCTCTTCGAGCACTTTCGGGATGGGATGAGGGGGGAGGACATACTCATCAACGCCGGGTTCCACACCCGCTCGGGTTCCCCGCCGCCGGACGTGAGGACGGGCTGTGACCTCTCGATCTCTGTGCCGACCAGCGAGACCGTGGGAGCTGAGAAGAAGCTGCTGGAGCACGGGATCAAGGTCTGGGACGTGATCTTCAAGTTCAGCGGGAGCCTCCCGGAGCTACAGATCAGCAGGCTCCTCAAGAAGGTCGACTATGGCGACTACATCATGGTCAGGGTCGGGAACATGAAGCTGACGTACCGTAAGAAGACGGGCGTGATCGTGAACGTCTCGGGCGGAGGATGCCCCGACATCCCCCTTCTCGCGGTGAGGATGATCGGTAAGAGCCTGGCCGAGGTCACGCCGCCGGCCCAGACGGGATTCACACTCTGCGCCTACACGCTCCAGAAGGCGTACGAAGTGGCACTAAAGCAGTGGAAAGGGACGGCATAGCCATGCTCCTGCTCTCCGGGACGCTCCCCACCTCGGACGTCCCGATCACGGTCGGACGGGTGAAGCTGGACGGGCGGAAGATGAGCATAGGCGACAGGGAGGTACCCCCGGAGATGCTCTCCATCGGCGCGACGGCGATGATGGCCGCGGCGCTGAAGACGACGGAGGCCCTCGGTGCTGAGCCACCCATGAGTGTGGTCGCCGGGGACCTGGGCGAGGGCGCGGGGTCGAAGCTGGTCTACCAGTACCTGACCGAGGAGGCGGGAGGGCTCGGGCCCTCGATCGTCACGCTCCACTACATACTCCCGCTCAGGAACGAGTTCCTCGGGTTCGTCGAGATGGCCGACTACTGGGCGAAGAGGCCCTTCCTTGTGGCGGACGCCGGCGCGCTCCTCATAGCCAAGGCGACGAGGGTCTGCGACAAGTTCGACCTCTTCACCCCGGACGCGGGCGAGATATCGTTCCTGGCCGACCCCGACGCCGGTCACCCGGCCTACGTCAAGGCGGCCCTCTTCGAGGTCGACACGACCGAGGTTCCGAGACTGATAGCAGAGGCCTACTCGGCGAAGAACACCCCTCGCTACCTCCTGGTGAAGGGGCCGACCGACTTCATCGTCGAGGACGGCAAGATAGTCCATACCGTCTCGGAGCCTGACGTCCCCGCGATGGAGCCGATCGGGGGGACCGGGGACACCCTGACCGGCATCGTCTCGGCGCTCATCTCTGCGGGCTTCGACCCGGTCAAGGCCGGGCTGATCGCGTCAAAGGCGAACAGGCTCGCCGGGGCGCTCTCCAACCCGACGCCCGCCACGAGGGTCTTCGAGATAGTGGACCACATCGGCGAAGCCGTCAGGAAGACCGTTGACGACCTATAGCAGCCCCGATTCTCGAAGGGCCGAGAGGATTCACCCTCTGAGTGGGCCGACCTTTCTTGGAGCGGCTTGCGCCAGAGGTGGAAAAGAACCCCGGGAGAGAGGGTAATGTGTTTTCCTTGACGAAACCGTGGCCCATATATAATAGAGAAAGCGCATCCTTTCAGCATGGAGAAGACGGTCTCGGTTCAACACGAAGGGGCCGCGGCGTCTATGCCAACTGTCGTTGGCGATTTCCAGGGCGCAGTGGCGCGGGTCGTCGATTGCAGGGACCAGCTCTGCCCCAAACCAATCCTCATGGTCAAGAAGGCGCTATCGGAAGCGGCGCAGGGTGAAGTCCTCGAGATAATCGTGAACGAGCACGTCTCGAAGGAGAACGTCCTGAAGTACTGCTGGAACCGCGGACAGCAGGTGGTGAAGTCCTATGAGAGCGGTCCAGACTTCCACATCCTCCTAAAGAAGTCCCCTGAGGTCCGGGTCGAGAAGCCGATGCCGGTGATCGGTCCGTGCGGCGCGCGGTGGGACTGACCGGCATGGGGAATAGTCGCTGGTGAGATAAGATGGACGAGTTCTACAGTTTTGTCGGGAAGCGGCTGGCCGAGGGGAAGAAGGTCGTCGTCGCGAGCGTCATCGAGTCGGAGGGGTCCGTCCCCCAGGGGAGCGGGGCGGCGATGGCGATATCGGAGGACGGTCCGACGTGCGGGACCGTCGGGGGTGGTTGCGTTGAGAGATTCATCGTCAAGTCGGCTCGGGCCGTCTTCAAGGACGGCAAGACCAAGGTCGAGGTGTTCAACCTCGGCGACGACAGCTGGAGCGGAATCGGGATGTCCTGCGGCGGGAAGGTCAAGATGCTGATGCAGTTGGTCCAACCCCGTGAAAGGCTGATCATGTTCGGCTCGGGAGGGATCGCAAAGAGCTGCGCCCAGATCGCGAAGATGCTCGCCTACGACGTGATCGTGCTCGACCCCTTCGCGACCGAGGAGTCGTTCCCTGGCTGCGAGATCTACACCCAGGGTGTCCTGCACAAGATCAAGGAGATACCCATAACGCCCTTCGACTCGATCCTGATGCTGACCGATCACCGCTATGACTTCGAGGCGCTCCAGACGGTCCTGAACTCGAAGGCGAGGTTCATCGGCATGATCGGGAGCAAGAACAGGGTCAATCAGACGTTCAAGCAGCTCCTCGAGCAGGGTGCGCCCCTCGAGAAGATCCTCACGGTCTACGCGCCCGTGGGGATCGACATCGGGGCCGTAACTCCCCAGGAGATATCGGTCAGCATCATGGCCGAGGTGATACACGCCCGAAAGGGCGGGTCGCTGAACCACCTCCGCCTTACACGAGTGCTCGAGAGGCCCGAGAAGACCCACCTGTCGGACGGAGAGGCCGGTGATGGGATGCAGGCCGAGGCGGAGTCCATCCCGGCGGACCTGAAGACGCCGTAGGCAGACCGTCAGTCCGACCCGCTGCAGGTCTTCGCCTCCTCCGTTCCCGCCTCCGAACGAGGAAGAGCGCCACAAGCAGCGAAGCACCGATGAGAATCAGCGCGATGAGGTACCATACGGGAGCGTCGAGAGTAGGCGATGGGGTGGACGTCGCTGTGGTGGCGCTCAGGACTATCAGGCTCGTAACGTCGTTCTCGGTGAGATAGAGGGTGCCGGTCAGCGGACTGAAGGCCATCGAGGTTATCGCCGCGAAGCCGATCCCGATGGACGGGTCGCCGGTGGAGTTCAGGACTACCTTGCCACTGGCCCCGTCGACCTCATAGAGCCTGTTCACCCCGGGGTCGCTGACGTAGACGTCGGGCGACGAGGCGGCGGCCATCAGCTGCGGCGAGTCGCCGAGGTGCAGCTCGTAGACCATCTGGAATGTCTCGTCGTTGATGGCGAGGAAGTTGGGAGAGGTGGCATTGGGCCCTGTCCCGGTCACGAAG
Organism: Nitrososphaerales archaeon; assembly: GCA_050013375.1. Lineage (GTDB taxonomy): Archaea > Thermoproteota > Nitrososphaeria > Nitrososphaerales > Gagatemarchaeaceae > Gagatemarchaeum. The sequence continues at coordinate 8,029 of JBEKFK010000027.1, forward strand.
AGGAGGTGAGAGACGGGGTCGACCGCGAAGCTCATCGGGGCGACCGGTATCGAAATGGTCCGGATTATCTTCATGCTGTCGCTGCTCACGACCGAGACGGAGCCGGCGTCGTAGCCGGAGGAGACGTTCCCGATGAAGGCCTCGTGATTGACGGAGTCGAACGCCAGCGCCGAGGTGTCGCCCATGGGCAAGCGTGAAATCACCGCGTCCGATGAGCAGTTCACGATCCAGAGCGAGTTGGCGCTCGTGTCCGCGGCGAAGAGGAGGTTCTGGGGCTCGTCGACGACCATTGCATACGGCGTCCCCGCCCCGGTGATGCTCGCCAGGACCGTGTTCCCGGAGCTGTCCAGCACGACGATCGATGCCCGCTCGCCCTGGGAGACGTACGCCAGGCCCGTGACCGAGTCAACGGCGACGGCGTAGGGGGAGGGCGTCTCGACCCTTCCGAAGACCGTGAATGTGACGGGAGAGAGCGCCAGGGTGGTCCCGTTGAGGAAGAGCGAAGTGTAGATTACGCCGGAGTTCGTGTTGACCGCGACTCCCCTGGGGACAGTCCCGAGGCTGACGGAGGAGAGCGCCGTGCTCGCCGAGCCCGTTGCTGCGCCCGCTACCGGGAGTAGGGCGACGGACCCGACAAGGCAGGCTATGAGGATCGAGACGACCCACACAGGATTGGAGCGCGGCATGGTTTCACGGTTTGGCTCGAGATTGCGGACGCTACCACGACCGGCGTGCAGAAGCCAGAGACAAGTCCGCCGATCCGGCGAGGCGGCCGGGCACGGTTTCCATGGCCGATGAGGGGCTCGGACTGCGGTGGCGTACTCCGGCAGATCGGTTTGTCAATCCTCTCGGAGTACCGTTCTCGCGAAATATAAGGTGAAGGGGCTCGGTTGCGCATCCTCCCGCTGCTCCCGCGGAAGGGCCGGGATGCTGCATCGCGATTATATGCCGCGGGCGCGAGGTAGGGTCAGGCGAGGAACGTGGACCTGCTGAAGAAATGCCCGAACTGCGGCAAGCACTTCTCGGTCGAGAAGAAGGGGAAGAAGGAGCTCGTCTCGACCGAGCACCACATGGAACACGTAGATCTCGACCTGGCGAGCCGCACGGAGGGCCTCATGCACGACACAAGTCTCCAACATCCCCCGCCAAACCAGTTATCCGAGGAGGTCGCAATTGAGACGGAGACGTTCGAGACCAGCTACGAGTGCGAGCACTGCCACTACAAGTGGACCGAGAAGTCGGTCGACGTTGTCGAGGGCACAGCGGACTCCAAAGAGTTCCGCGCATAGGGAAGAGCCCTAGGAATCGGCGCAGCGCGCTTCAAGTACGAGCCCGGACCCCCAGGCACGAACCTGTTCGGGGCAACACAGCGCAAAATCGAACACGCTCAGGCGGTGACACCCCCCAACCTGTTCGGGGCTCTGCGTAAATATCGCAAGAACCGCTACAGGGTAAGTGAAAGCGCTTGACAAACCAGCAATATGCTGAGATGTGGAAGGATCTAGGCCTTAACCTCGAGAAGCACGACGTGCTCCTCAGCGCCCTGGCGAAGGGATACGGGGACCTGTTCATGACGCAGAAGAACCGGCCGGCCGGGATGGGATACTTCGATTTCGTCATCTCGGAGGTGCACGGGCTCAGGATCAAGGAGCTTGTCGACCGCAAGAAGGCGGGCAAAAAGATCATAGGAGCGTTCTGCCTCTACGTCCCTGAGGAGTTGGTCTACGCCGCCGACGCCACCATGGTGGGCCTCTGCGGGGGCGCCGACTTCTCCATACCCGACGCCGAGACGGTTCTGCCCAGGAACATCTGCCCGCTGGTCAAGTCTTTCTTCGGGTTCAAGGTCGGAGCGACCTGCCCGTACTTCAACTCCTGCGACATGGTCGTGGGTGAGACGACCTGCGACGCCAAGAAGAAGGTCTACGAGGTCCTTGCGGACTACACGCCGACCTACGTGATGGAGATCCCACACAAGGTGGACACGGAGCAGTCCAAGGCGCTGTGGCTCTCCGAGATCAAGCTGTTCAAGCAGCAGATGGAGACCCTGACGGGCAACGTCATCGAGAAGGACTCCCTGAAGGAGGCCATCCGGCTGATCAACGAGAAGAAGAAGGCGATGAAGAGGGTGAGCGACACGCGCAAGGCCTCTCCCACGCCGATCAGCGGCCTCGACGCCCTGCTCGTCAACCAGGTGAGCTTCTACGACGACGTCAACAGGTTCACCCTGAAGACGAACGAGCTGGCGGACGAGCTGGAGAAGAGGAACGCGGACGGCGTCGGAGTAGGTGACCCGAGCAAGCCGAGGCTGATGTTCTCGGGGTGCCCGATGGCAATCCCCAACTGGAAGCTGCACTCGATCATCGAGTCGACCGGGGTGCCCGTGGTGGCCGAGGAGAGCTGCATCGGCTCAAGGTACTTCACCGACCTGGTCGAGCCAAAGGGTGACTCCATGGACAGCCTCCTTGAGGCGATCTGGGACAGGTACCACAACATCTCGTGCGCGTGCTTCACCCCCAACGACGACAGGGTGACCAAGGTCGTCGACATGGCCAAGGAGTACAACGCCAGCGGGGTCGTCTACAACGTGCTACAGTACTGCCACACCTACAACATCGAGGCCATCAAGGTCGACAAGGCCCTGAAGAAGGCGGGTGTCCCGATGCTGAAGGTCGAGACCGACTACGGATCCGAGGACGTGGAGCAGATCAGGACGAGGGTCGAGGCCTTCACTGAGATGCTCAGCTCAGCGTAAGAGCCGAGGTGCACCCGGATGGCCGTGGCGGGAGTGGACATTGGCGCGGTGGCGACGAAGGTCGCCATCCTCGCTGAGGGGAAGGTTCTCTCCTTCCAGATACTCCCGTCCGGCTATGACGGCAATGGGGCAGCGCGTCGGGCCCTGAGACTGGGGCTCGAAGAGTCCCACCTCGCCCGGGGGGACATCGATTTCATCGTCTCGACGGGCTACGGTCGGAAGGTGTTCAGCGAGGCCAACAAGTCCGTCACAGAGATAACGGCCCACGCCGAGGGAGCGAAGGCTGTCTGCCCCTCCGCGAGGACGATCCTCGACATAGGCGGCCAGGATAGCAAGGCGATAAGCCTGACCGACGACGGCCAGGTGGCGAACTTCGTGATGAACGACAGGTGCGCGGCCGGCACCGGCAGGTTCATCGAAGTGATGGCCCGGGTGCTCCACGTCAGGGTTGCGAAGATGGGCGAGCTCTCTCTGAAGAGCACCAACCCGGCCAGGATAAACAGCATGTGCACCGTCTTCTCGGAGTCCGAGGTAATCTCCCTCCTCACCAATGGGAGGTCCAGGGAGGACGTCGCCGCCGGTCTCTGCGAGTCCATTGCGAGGAGAGTCTCAATCATGGTCAGGTACGTCGGGGTGAAGGAGTCGGTCGTCTTCAGCGGGGGGGTGGCGAAGAACGTCGGGATGGTCGCCGCCCTCGAGAAGGAGCTCAAGACGAAGCTGCTCATCCCGCCCGAGCCTCAGATCATAGGGGCCTTCGGCGCTGCGAAGATTGCCCAGAGGTCACTCGAGAAGGAGGCGGGCGCGGCGTTGACGCTTCGGGTCGAGGGCGGATACCCGGTGACTGGCGTCCCGCTGGATCCCTTACCCCGCCTCGCGGTTCCGCCTGGCATCGATGCCGTCGCCTCCCGACCTGGCGACTCATCCGGCTCAGGCACGCGCTAGTCCGGCGCCAGGTACCTCAGCCGTCGAACTCGTTCGTCGGCAGTCCTCTGACGCCCGGCTTGACCATGAAGAGGGCGCCGTTGAGGGGCTTGGCAGCGAGAGTCTTGGCGTCCATCCTTATCCTCGCTGTGGTGACGTACAGGTCGTCGAGGTTCTTTCCGCCGAAGCAGCACGACGCGACCTGCTCCGCAGGCACCGAGATTGTCTCGAGGAGTTTCCCGTTCGAAGGGTTCCATCTGGTCAGCCTCGCGCCTCCCCAGTGGGCGACCCAGATCATCCCCTCCGAGTCCACCGACATGCCGTCGGGCGAACCCGGTTGCTTGCTGGCGGCGAAGTCGACTATCGTCCGCCTGTTCTTGACCGCCCCGGTCTTCAGGGAGTAGTCCAGGGCGGAGACCTTCCTAGTGGGGCTGTCGATGTAGTACATCGTCTTGTTGTCCGGGCTCCAGCCGAGCCCGTTAGAGATGGTGACTCCCGAGATGACCTTCTTCGGCCTCCGGCCCTTCTCAAGGACGTATAGAGCCCCGCTCGGGGACTTTTGAAGGCGGTCCATGGTCCCGGCCCAGTAGCGGCCAGCAGCGTCGCATTTGCCGTCGTTGAACCTGTTCGTCTCAATCTCTGCCTCGACGGAGGCGGTGAGCGGCGTGATGTCCTTGCTCTTCAGGTCCAGCGCGAAGTAGCCGTGCTGGGAGGTCAACGCCAGCCCGCCGCCCTTCCTGGGCACGACGGAGCTGACGTCCTTCACGCTCTGGACCACCTCGTCGAAGGGCTTCTTTGGGGTGTGGGCGTAGACCACACCGCCGGTGATGTCGACCCAGTAGAGGACGTTCTTCTTCGCGTCCCAGCTGGGCCCCTCTCCAATCTGGGCTCTAACGTTTGATACTACCTCGGGAATCACGGTCGAGCACCGGGTCTGCCCACCATTGTAATAACTGTGACTTTACGGAAAAAGGAGGGTGGAGCACCCTCAAAGGGTGCTAGCTGATCGCGTACACTGCCTGGACCGAGGCTGAGACGGTTAGTGACTGGGGTGCGACTATGGGGGTCTGGCTCGATCCGGATGCTATCGCGTCCTGGATCACGGGGGAAGGGGTGTAGGCTGGACTCGTGCTGACCGAGAGGACTCCGGTGATGGTCACGCTGAGACCGGTCGCGATCGTCCTAGCCTGGTTGGCCGCGTCCTGGACCGCAAGCTGGAGGGCCTGCTGGTCTGCCTGGTGGACTGCGGAGCTCGATGCGGAGAACTGGACCCCGTAGACCTCGTTGGCGCCCTGTCCGACCGCCGCGTCGATGGCCGAACCTACCTTCGTCCCGAGCTGGACCTCGGACTGACCTGATGTCGTGGAGGCGGTGACAGTCACCTGAACCTGGCTGTCCACCTCGTAGCCGGTGACCGAAGACTTGCCGTTCGCGTCATAGTTGATCTGGGGATTGATGCTGTAGGAGACCGTCTGGATGCTGCTGCTGTTTATCCCGAGGTTCTCGAGCGCGCCGATCACGTTTGTCATTATGTTCGCGTTCTCCTGGGCCGCGGTCTGGGCCGAGGGATCTTGGGCGTTCACGCCGATCGTGAGTATGGCCATTGTCGGCTGGATCTCGACCTGCCCGTTGCCGGTCACCGAGATGGTGCTGTTCGTGGGTGGGTCGGTGCTCCCGCTGGCCTTCTGGATCCCGGCCGCGCTGAGGGCCCCGTCGGTCATCAGCGTGTATGCCTGGAGGGAGATGAGTGCGAGCGCCAGCACGGCGCCCACCGCGATGAACTTCTGCGTCCGCGAGTTTGCTGCTGTTTGCATGTTTCGTCGCAGACAGATACCGGTCCTCCGGGGATAATCCTGAGTGTACGAACAGCTGTTCTAATCTCTGGTCGGACAAAAGTATTAATGGGGACGGAGAGGGAAAAATCCCCGAGGCAGGCTTATTAGACCTCGGCTCCCCGGGATGTCCAGCCGTGAAACAGTCCAGCGGAAGATACAGGGTCCCGGTCAAGCTAAACAGAAACTCGCCGACTCCGTCCCTCGCGCCGTTCACCGAGTACTTTCAGGGGTTCGAGCGCGTCGGTGCCGTCCGGTCTGTCTTCGGCGACAGGACGGATGAGGTGCTCAGCAACCTCCGCATAGGGTTCATGCCCAACAGGAGGATGTACATGGGCATAAGGGACGTCGACGGCAACGTGGCCGTCGGGACCTACCATCTCAAGAACAGCCCGCTGAGGACCCTCTACCTCGACGTTGTCCACGAGCTCTTCCACATCAACCAGAGGATGACCGACGAGAGGTTCTTCCACAGGGAGTTCATGAAGTTCATGCAGGACCGTTCGCTCTACTACGCCAGCCCGATCGAGATACCCGCCTACGAGCACACCGTGAGGGAGGCAGAGAGGATAGGCATGACCCCCGAGGAGATAACGGAGTACCTCAAGATGGGACCGGCGCCGCCCAAGGTCTGGCGGTCTTTCCTCAAGGAGATGAAGCTGAAGAAGAGCGGGTCGAAACCGGCGAGGCGGGTCACCAAGTTCCCGGTCAAGATAAAGCGCGAGGCCCCTGCGAGCCTCTCCCCGTTCCCCGATTACTTCATCGGATTCGAGAAGGTCCCGGCCGTGAAAGAGCTCTTCGGAGACTCGACAGAGGAGGTCCTCAGCGGCGTCAAGGTCGAGTTCATCGACAGCCCCTTCCCGACGATATACCCCAACGAGGATGACGGCCACCTCATAGTGGCGAGCGATTACTTCAGGAGGGGCCCCGTAACGTCACTCTACTTGGACGCGTTTCTGTGCCTCAACCTGATGAAGGGCCTCTCCGGGGGCGGGGAGACCGAAGACCCAGAGGCCGACTTCGCCGCCAATCCGGCCGTCTTCGGCGCGTACGCGGCCATGGTGAAGGAGGCCAGGAAGCTGGGGCTTGACGACGCCAAGATCCTAGACCGCCTTCAGCTCGTCCGCTTCATGGTGACGCCGCCGGAGTACAAGAAGTTCCTGAAGGCCCTAGGGTTGGACGCTCGCGCCGCCAACTAGGCAGAGCGGAGAGCAGGCGCGTCGGACCCCGAGTCCGCCATCGGGGAAGATGGAGGCCGACGAATGCCCGGACCTTCATCGCAAAAATTAGCAACTGAGGGTCAAACGCGTGTCGCACATCTTATTACTCTGCGGGGTGAGAATCGGCCGTCGATGTCCAAAGTCAACAAGGGGAGGGGGGGAACGAAGGAACAGCCGTGGCTCCTGAAGACCCCGCCGGGAACCTCTGAGTTTGAGGCGTACAGGGACGAAGCCTCGGTGCCTGCGGTGCTCGTGGTACAGGTGGGTAAGACGCAGCTGAAGTACGACCTTCGCTGCCTCGAAGACCTCCGGGCGATGCTCAGGAAGCACGGGGATTGGATGGAACTCGGAAGCGCCGACGAGCAGAAGCCAGCCAGGGAGGGGACGGTAGAAGCCTGGGGGCGCTCGGCGAAGAACCCCGTCGGCGGATGGTACGGGCTGAAGAAGGGGCTGAGGGGGAGGTTCGCGATGTACGTGCCGCCCGTGATGGAGGTCCTCGGGACCGCCGAGGTCGAGCACAACCCGAAGGGCAACCGTATGCGCGCGGTCTGATTGGGCGGTAAAGCCGAGAGACCCGAACCGTTAAGATGAGCGGGCAATCAGGGCCTCCGTAGGGAATTGGTGGCTGCCTGGACCTCGCGGTCGAGGGAGATCTTCGTCGCGGCGGTACTGGTCCTTCTCGCGCTCAACCTGGTGGTTCTGGCGGCGGCGTATCCGGAGACGACGGCGATAGACTCCGGATGCTGCGGGACCCGGCTGCTGGCAAAGGACTTCTCGGCATTCTACACTGCCGCGTGGCGGCTGGTCCACAATCCCGGCCAGACCTACACCTCTGGCTACGTCAACGACGGGGAGTACCACGTGCTTCCGCAGCCTGAATCTTACAAGTATCTGCCCTCCTTCCTGCTGATGGTACTGCCCTTCACGGCGCTTCCCTACCAGCAGGCACTTACCGCGTTCGACATATTCCAGTTCCTCCTCC
>JBEKFK010000028.1:0-15543 GCA_050013375.1 Nitrososphaerales archaeon
CCAAAAGAGCGGGAACACCAACGAGGTCTCGCTCGCGAAGTGGTTCCTCGACGGTATGGGTTAGGCAGAGGCACCCCAGCGGCCCCGCAAGCATCGACTACCCTCACAGTCTGGAGGTCGGTCAGGTCATTTCAAGTTCCGACCCGTGACATCTTCCGCACCACTGATTCTCTTCTCTTGGACGGAGGCGGAGCTGCCCTTCAAACAGGTCGAGTTCATACTTGGCCGATCAGCGTGCTGCCCGCCGCCTCAATGAATCTCTCCGCAACTTTCTCGTCCGCATCCTGCGGAGGAACGAGGTTCAGGCGGTGGACGCCGAGCTCCGAGTACTTCTGGGCGGTTGCCTTGTCGACGGGAACCTTGGGGGCCACGCTGATCTCGAGCGCCCCCAGTTCGGCCGGGCGAGGATGCTTGGCCGCGGCATCCCGTAGACCCGCGAGCGCTCGCTTCGTGTCCTCAAGGTCCAGGCTGAAGCCAAACCATCCGTTCCCCTGTCGCACGGCCCGGCGATAAGCCTCCTCAGAGAGACCGCCTATCACGATCGGAGGGCTGGGCTGCTGCACAGGCCGGGGGTTCGCCTGTAGGCCGTCGAAGGAGACGAACTTTCCGTGGTAGACCGGCTTCTCCTGGCTCCAGAGGACCTTCATCGCCTTCAGGTAGTCGTCGGCCCGGGTTCCACGGTCGTGGTAGGGAATCCCCAGCACCTCGTACTCGTGCTCCGACCAGCCGACCCCGATTCCCACTGTCAGCCGCCCCTGGGAGAGGACGTCCAGGCTGGCTAGCTGCTTCGCCACGATCACGGGGTTGAACTGTGGAAGCAGCAGGATGCCGGTGCCGAGCCTGACGGTCCGGGTGTGAGCTGCGATGAAGGTGAGCGCCACGATCGGGTCGAGCATCCGAAGGCCGGGCGGCATGCGCGTCTGTTTCTCGGAGAGGAAGGGGTGGCCGCCCGCCCAGATGGAGTCGAAACCGGCCTTCTCGGCGGCCTGGGCGAGCCGGGCCATCCTGTCAGGGAAACTGTTGTAGCCGGAGTTTACGGAAGCCAGCCCGAACTTCATGTGGGTCGCCATGTCAATCGCCTAAGATGCTGAGTATTTTGCAAGGGCCGTTATAAACTCGGTTCCCTGTTGCGGCGGCGGCCTGTTGAGCAAGGAAGCTCCTTCCGCAGGCGTAGCGAAGGAGGACCCGATCAAGGTTCGCTTGCCCCAAGCTGATACAGTACTTGCCGATGTTACCAATGCGATACCGAAGCTCTCTATCTCCATCTGGACTGCCGGGGGCCTCAGCTGACTCTTCGAAGGTTGAGGACTCCTCCCGGCGCCGTCGCGGTGAACGCCTCAGCCGAGACATCACTCAGGAAGAAAGTCGTCGGGTACATCTCGTGAACCTCCTGCGTGACAAGCAGATTCCGCACCGGATCATATGAGTAGCTACCTGCCCCTTGGAACGGTGACCCGCCCATGGTCCCTGTCTCCTCGAAGGTGCCGTTGGCGTAATAGATCACCCTCGCAGTCATCGGACTCTGGAAGTAGCCGATCTTCCGGTATCCTGTCGCGTCCCAGCTCCCGACGAGGTCCAGCGTCCTCTTCGGGGGCGGCGGATGATCCCCTGGCGGCTGGGGTGTGGTGGTTTTCGCCTGGCCCGGGTTCAGGAATATCTTTGCGGGGTCGGCCGATGGCGCGTGGTGCAACTTCGGGATGTCTTCGTCCGGCACTCCCAGCATTGCCAAGTAGTTGGTACCCAGCAGGAACGAGTCGTTGACGCTCTTCCCGAACGCCAGCCCCTGGTAGAAGCTGGATGCGAAGCCCCTCGCCGCATCGTCAGATATCGCCCTGGCCATGCCTATCACGCAGTCCACGTGCTGGGAGATTGCCTCCGCCTGCTCCTCGGAGTAGCACGCGTTCAGCAGGACGCACTTGATGTTCCCGTTCTTGTTGACCAGCGCGAAGAGGCCGGAAAGCGCCCTCTCGCTGACCTTCTGCGCTTGGCCGTCAGGGCCCTGAAGGTAGATGGCGTCGACCTCCCCGTGTCCCGAGAAGTGGACGATGTTCGGGTTCCGCTGCAGGAGAAGGTACTGGATGTCCTGGACGGATACTCCCGGCTCCTTGACGAGCTCGAAATTGTCCCGGTAGCTCCCCTCGACGAGCATGTGCTCGATCTCCTTCGCCTCCTGATCGACCTGCAGCCAGTGCCCCTCGGCAGGGTTTGCGGAGAGGAAGAGTATGACTATGGGCACGGCGTGATTTTTCACAGCTCGACGATATAAGGGTGATTTCGCTTGCGAATCAGCCGGTGGGCGCGTCGGGAGACTTGTCCTTCGTATGAGTCTTCGGCTTCAGAGTAAGAGTGACTCCTCCCTCACCCTGCGCGCTGATTATCAGCTTCAGTATCGACCCGCTGGAGACGCAACCTGATATCGAGATCTCGATCTGGTCGATGTCAAAGTCCTCAAACCAGCTCGCAATCTCCTGAACCCTCACGACGACCTCCTTCGACACATCCCCGAGACCGCCGCGCATTGTCGGTCCGCCAGCACCACCAGTCCCGCCGCTCTGGAACACGAGCATGACGTCTTTCTCTGGAGTCAAGGATATCGAATTCGTGCGCGTGGCATTTAACCATGTTTTGAAGACCTCCGGAGGTTTCACAGGACTCTAATCCGGCGACACCATTCGCAGGCCGGGCTCTTCTTCGCGGCAACATATGACCAAATCTTTCAAATCCACCAGGGCTAAATTGCGAACCGTTCCGATGCACCTGTCGAGCAAGTCTTGGTCGCCCGCGGCCGGCTGAGCGAAGCATCCAAGACCTGAAGGATAGCATTTCCAAGCCGAAGAGGTGCGAAGGGCTATAAGGCATGTTATAACTTGGGCTGGTCGTGACTTCGGCAATCAGTGGTCAGAAGGCTCTTGCTCCTCTCTTCCTCTTACTTGTTCTCAGCATCTTCATGCTTGCGCTCTCCGCGCCTGGGGCCCACGCCCAGAATACCGTGGCGCCCTCGTCCACCCAGTATGACTCGGTCATCGAGTACCAGACGACCAGCGGCTACACGCCCCAGAACGTGAACGTCACCTGGACCAACACCGACGACTGCGGGGTCTTTGGCGGCCAAGGGGCCGGGGCGAGCTGGGACTGGGGTACCGGCGTCGGCGCGACCCCGTGCACCAGCACGCTCCCCACCGGCACCATCATCGAGAACATCACAGCTGGCGGCGTGTTCCTCGCGAGCTGTACCGATCCCCAGGGGGCTGAGACCTATGGCTCAATCACCGTGTCAAACACCCTGCCCGAGTGCACCGACTCAGGGATGGGAGTAAGCATAAACAGCTTCAACGCCCAGGCCTTTGATGCGTCCGGCAACCCAATCTCGGCAGGGAGCGGCGGGAACGACGACTGGATCATCGCTGCGGTCGTGATCATCATTGTCCTCGTCTTGCTCTTCTTCCTGTGGCGCCGGCGCAAGAAGACACCTCCAGTGGCTGGACAGGCGCCACCAACGGCTCAAACCGTCCCTCCGACAACGTCTCCACAAGGAGTCGCGAAGAGCTACTGCGCGAACTGCGGCAGCGCTCTCGACCCGGGAGCAAGCTTCTGCCGGTCCTGCGGTGCGAAGGCGTCATAGAGCGCGCCACGTTCGCAAAAAGTCCTAAGGTTGCGCTCTCGATGCCTGGCCGACCACGGAAAGACTTTTCCGAGGCGGACGCGTCCTTGTTGTGACTGTGAAGACCGTCAGGGTTGTCATCGTCGTTGTCATAGTAGCAATCGTCGCTCTCGCCGGCTTTTTCGCCTACGAGTACTACCTCGAGCCGATCGCCGGCAACAACTGTGTGCCGTACCTGAAGACGAACTGCGGTGGTAACAACAACACCATCTCCTACGACCCGTCGACCGGAGACATCACGATCCCCAGCGTCGGCCAGTCATACGGTACTACCTGGTACAACTTCGCAATCACCTACCTTCCGGGCAACCCGAACTTCGAGCCTACCTCCTCTTTCTTCGTGGCCGATCCGGGTGACTTTCCAGGCAACATGCTGGCCTCAGGCCAGACGGTGACCATCCACTCGCTCAACGCGACTGGGCCGGCGACATCGGGCCAGATGTACAACGGATCACTCTGGATAGCATACACGACGACAAGCGGCGGGCAGATCTGCGCTGGTGGGTACAAGGCGGTCGCAGGATGCCAGTATGCAGAGATAGGGACGATCACCCTCAAGGGCTAGTACGGACTCGGTCTTCACCAGCCTCTTGCACCGGGACCCGAGCAAGAAGCGAACATCCAGTCTCGGTGCTCTCTTCACGCCCTTCTTGAGCCCCGGAATAGTCCCTTGTCCCCAGGGCAGCACTGCCAAGTACGAGGCGCGGAGACCTAATTGACACAATGAAGGTCTGAGTACAGGGCCCTAATGGAATCTGACCGAGACTTGAGCCTATGCGGGTGCGCCGGAGTTGGCGCAGAGCTCAGACGGAGTTCACGCCGGAGCCACGGGCGCTTGTCCCCGACCACCCCTACGCCTTGTCGCAATGACCAACCCGACAATGACCACAGCGACGATAGCGACCCCCGCAGCTACGTAAACCTCGTAGGAAGGCCCGCCTCCCGTGGAGGAGGATTGGGATACGCTGGTCGTAGCAGACGAAGTCTCAGCAGACGAAGAAGTCGTCGCCGATGAAGATGAACTCGTCGCAGATACTGTGGTCGAAGAGGAAACCGAGCTCGTGGTCGAGGTGGAGCTCATCGCAGTGGTGGAGCTCGTCGTCGAAATGGTAGTGGGGCCGACGCTGAAGATGAACGCGTCGCCTGGAAAGGCGTAGCCCGGTGAAGCTGATATCAGCTCAACAGCTACTGGATCTCCCACGATGAGGGTCCCGGAGCCGATTGCAATCGCAGAGCCGAACTCGGAACTGTAGTACCCGTTCGACACGCTCGGGGCCGTCAGGCCCGCAATCAGCCCGAAAGTTGTGGCGTTGTAGATGTAGACAGCCCCGCCGGTGATAGTGCTGGAAGTGACCACGGTGTTGTTGTACGGCGCCCCGGCGGCGATCAGACCGTTCCCGGCCGCGACGGTGAAGCCGAAGTTTGGTGGGTATGCCTGAGCAGACGTAGCCCCGCTGTACGTCGTGAGCAGTGTCCAGGACGCGGTATTGTAGACGTATACGTCCCCTAACTCCGGTTCGCCGGCCACAGACTCGAACGGCGCTCCCACTACCAGCTCAGAGCCAGTGCCTGCCAAGGAGAATCCGAACTCACCGTTCAGTTGCACGTTGGGGCTGGTGAGCGTCTTGACCAGCGCGAGGTTCGAGGCGCTGAAGACGTAGACGTTTCCCGCCCCCAAGTGGCCACCCGCGGTCTCATTCTGGGCGCCAATGATCACGTAGCTAGGCGTCGCGTAGACGGTCGAGCCGAACTCCCCCTCGAAATCCGGGTTGGGGGACTTCAGCGATCCGATGAGCGAGCCCGTCGTGGCATTGTAGACGTAGGCACGCCCGGCGTACCCGGCGGTCGTGTTCTCGTTCACCGCCCCGACTACGAGCAGCGATCCACTCGTCGCAAGCACGCCACCGAACTCTCCCACGGTCTGGGCGTTCGGGCTTGAAAGCGTGTACACAAGCTTCCCTGTTGTCGGACTGAAGGCGTAGACATGACCAGCTGCCAGTTTCCCGCTCGCGTTCTCACCTGGGGCGCCCACTATCGCCAGGTTTCCACTCACCGCCACGGACCAGCCGAAGGACCCGAGTTCCTGGGGAGCCGGGCTCGTCAGGGCCCTGAGAAGGGTTCCGCTGGACGAACTGTAGACGTAGACATTCCCAGCCGCTGCCAGGCCGCTCGAGGTCTCGTTGGGGGCGGCTATCACAAGATAGGAGCCGCCGACGGCCAGAGACTCCCCGAAAAGTCCTGCAGTGGTATTCTCGCTCGGGGAGCCCCTCCCGGGACTGGTGAGCTGAATCGACGGGAACTGAGTCGCCCCGCTGGTGGAGATGGAACTGGAGGTGGTGGTGACGGTCTGTTGGCCCACGAGTGTAACGGACGAGGAAGTCGAGGTCGTGGAGCCAGTCGAAGCGGAAGTCGTCGCTGGCGTGACGGCGGCTGTGGTGCCCGGAAGCGCGAAGACCCCCGCGGCATTCGCGACGACGGCTGCAACGAACAAGAGGGCGATGACCGCGGGCGCGACCCCCTCTCTCCCTGTCGCACGCCTGTCGCCCAGTCTCGAGCGGCATCGTCCTTTCGTGAACCGCCCAGCCGAGTGAGACCCGGTTCGGAGGAAAGCGTTCGGGTGCTTCGCCATCTCACGTGGTACCGGCTGCAGTCTATTTAGCGGATTTCCGAGATTGTTCCATAATCTATGCGGGATCCCATCCCCGTCATGCGCTTCGGACCTCGGTGGACTACCTCAGACGTCGTCATGCTGGGGCGGCGGGCGGTGACTGCGACCTCCTGCTTCCGGAGACCGCCTCCCAGGAAGAGAAACTTCATGAAACCCCGGGAGGATACTCTGGAGCGTAATCCATGAGCATCGTGATGAAGCCGGGCGCCGCCAAGGGAGAGGTCGAGGAGGTCATCCGCAGGGTGAAGGCACTGGGTCTCGGGACCGACGTCTCCTCGGGGGAGTTCCAGACCGTCATAGGCGTCATCGGGGACGAGAAGAAGCTCGATTTCGACCAGATCAAGCTGATGCCGGGCGTCTACGACGCGATCAGGATCCAGGTCCCCTACAGGCTGGTCAGCCGCAGCTACATCCGGAAGGACGTCGTGGTGAAGGTCGGGGACGTCTCCATGGGAGGCGACAGCCCGCCCGTGTACATGTGCGGGCCATGCTCCATAGAGAGCTACGAGCAGCTCTACAGGATAGGGAAGGCGGCGAAGGAGGCCGGGGCGCAGGTCCTCAGGGGAGGGGCCTACAAGCCGAGGACCTCGGTCCACTCCTTCCAGGGGCTCGGGGACGAGGGTCTCGAGCACCTGCAGGCGGCGGGCAGGGACCTGGGCCTCCCGACGGTCACGGAGGTGAGGAGCGAGACCGAGGTCGAGATCGTCGCGAAGCACGCAGACATCATCCAGATCGGGGCAAGGAACATGTTCAACCAGGACCTCATCGAGGCGACGGCGAGGACGGGCAAGCCCATCCTCTTCAAGCGGTCCTTCGCAGCCCAGATAGACGAGTACCTGAGCTTCGCCGAGAGGATAGTGGCCAACCACAACAAGAACCTCCTTCTCTGCGAGAGGGGTATACTGCCTTTGGGCGGCAGCTTCAAGCCCCAGACGAGGTTCACGCTCGACCTCAACGCGGTCCCCATCCTCAGGAGGGAGACGCCGTTCCCGGTCATCGCCGACCCGAGCCACGGGACGGGGAGGAGGGACCTGATCGCGCCGATGAGCAGGGCCTCGATAGGGGCGGGCGCGCACGGCCTGATGATCGAGGTGCACGACAGGCCGGAAGAGGCCCTTAGCGACGGCGCACAGGCGCTGCTCCCCTCTCATCTCGCAGCGATAATCAGGACCTGCAACCTCCTCCACAAGACCATCAACGAGAGCGAGACCCCCTTCTCGAGCGACCTGGGCGATGGAAAAGACGGCCACCGTTAGGGTCGACCTGTCCCGCGGGACCGGGGACAGGAGCTACGACATACTGATTCGTGAGGGTATCCTCAAGGAACTGGCGGCGGGGTCGCCGAGGCTCCCGGACGCCGAGTCGTACTACATCGTGGCCGACTCGAATGTGGCCAGGCTCTACGGAGGGAGGCTGAGGGAGGACCTCTCGGGGCTGGGCCGAGGGAGGGTGGAGCTGATCTCGTTTCGCGGCGGAGAGGCGCGGAAGAACGTCGCGACCGCGTGGGCGCTGGCCTCCAGACTCGACGCGCTCGGCGCAGAGAGGAGGAGCGTGATCCTCGCCCTGGGAGGCGGCGTGGTCGGCGACGTGGCGGGGTTCGTCGCGTCCGTCTACAAGAGAGGGATTGGCTACTTGCAGATACCGACTACCCTGCTCGCCCAGGTCGACAGCAGCATCGGTGGGAAGACCGGCGTGGACGCACCCTGGGGGAAGAATCAGCTCGGCACTTTTCACCAGCCGCTGGCCGTCATCACCGACCCGAACGTCCTCGGGACGCTCCCTCGCAGGGAGTGGATCAACGGCCTGGCCGAGATAGTCAAGTGCGCCATTGTCGCAGACGAGGGGATGTTCAAAGGGATATCCTCGCTCTCGGAGAGCCTCGACGGATCTTCGGGTGTCCCCGTCGGGTTCATAGTCGGTGCCTGCAGGATCAAGGCCGAGGTGGTCTCCCAAGACGAGAGGGAGCTTGACCTCAGGGCCGTCCTGAACTACGGACACACCGTCGGCCACGCGCTGGAGAGCGCCTCGGGCTACGGGCTGAGTCACGGCGCCTGCGTGACCCTGGGGATGCTGGCCGAGGGCTGGATCGCCTCCCAGATGGGCGTCCTACGGGAACCGGACTACGAGAGGCAGACCGAACTCCTCCTGAGGATCTGGAAGGGTGCCGGCATCGGGGGGCCGCGACAGGTCCTGAGCGACAAGAAGAGGTTGTTGAGGTTCGCCCTCGCAGACAAGAAGACGACCTCGTCCTCGTTGAGGATGAGCCTCCCGGAGCGGCTGGGGCACATGCACACCACGAAGGAGGGCAGCCACAAGATACCCGTCTCGGAGGAAGCATTCGTGGGGTCGATAGACTACCTTCGGAAAGCCCTTCGTTCACAGGGCTGAGCAAAGAGACGGCGCGCCCGGACGGTTTTGGCCGGAGGAAGTTCCGCCTATCAGGGGCACCCAAGACTAAAGAACGAGGAGCTCTACCCGTCTGCCCTATTCAATGCAAACTCAGCGTAGCCTGAGCATAAGACAGAACCGGCCGGCCACGGCACTCCTCCTCGCGACCCTCGCAGCCGCGCTCCTCCTCGTCCCGCCGGGTGTCTCCGCCGGCTCCTCGGTTGCGTCTGTCCTGGCTACGAACTCCAGCGCCGACTGTTACTACGTGAACTCGCTCTTCGGCCACTCCTTCTCGTGCGGATTGAAGACGACGGCCGGAACCGTGATCGTTGTCTTCCTGGGCTGTCTCAGCGGGACGCCCGCGCCCTGCGGAAGTCCCACCGTCGTGGACACCGAGAACAACGCTTACACCGAAGTGGGCGACGTAGAAGTCTCATGCAACGGTCCGACCTGCGCGGAGTACGCCTTCCTGGCCACAACGTCCTCGACAGGGAACGATACCCTGACCTTCGCGACCGCCGGAAGCGCGGATCTCGGCGGTGACGCCTACGATGTGCTGGGCATCAACGCTTCTAACTTCGTGGTTGGAACCGGAGCCTCGCCCATGGGCACCCTTCCGTCCCTCGCTCAGTCACTGGAGTGGTCGACAGCGTATAGGTTCGTCGCCGCGGGAGACATCGCGAACAATGCCTTTCAGTGGGTGTCGCAAGCTCCATTCGCGCTGATTCCAGGGCAGCCGTGTTACCCATGCGGAATGAACGGCGGCTGGCAGGCCAGCGAGTACCAGACTTTCGGGGCCATCACTCAGACGGACGCTGCCTGGACCTACCCGCAGACCAACGACGGCTGGGCGGAAGTGGGGCTGAGCTTCGCTCCCAACGTCTCCACCGCCTCTGTTTCCTGCGCTCCTTCGCCGGCGATGGTGACCCTGGCGTCCACCTGCACCGCCACAGTGAGGGGCGACTCCCCGACGGGGACGATAACGTGGGCGGCCACCGGGACCGGAAACTTCTCCGAGTCGTCGTGCACCCTCTCCTCAGGCACCTGCTCCGTTTCGTACACGCCTTCCGCCCCGCCGTCTACAGTGAAGATAACTGCGAGCTACGGAGGGGATGTGTACAACCCCGGAAGCTCGGCTAGCTATTCGCTCTCCGCAGGCAAGGATGTCACCACCGAGACCGTTCAGTGCACGCCATCGCCTGCCGTTACGGGCTCGACCGCGACGTGCACGGCGAGTGTCTCAGGCGACTCTCCGAGCGGGACCATAACGTGGACCAGCAGCGGCGTCGCCAACTTCTCGCCCGCCCCCAACTGCTCTCTCTCGCAGGGGGCCTGCGCCGTCAGCTACGTGCCCTCTCCCTCCTCTGTCCCGATAGCCATCACCGCGGCCTACTCGGGAGACGGGAACAACACCAAGAGCACCGGCACCTTCCAGCTCTCGACCGTGCAGGCCCAGAGCTCGTCCTCCGGCGCTACCACTTCCACCACGGCTCCCGCGACGACCACATCCGCCACATCCTCCGTTCTGTCATCGTCAGTCTCGACGACGGCAGGCCAGCAGACGAGCACCAGCGGATCCTCTTCCTCAGCGTTTCCGCTTTCGTATCTTGCGGTCGTCATCGTCATCCAGGCCGTCATGCTCGTCGTCCTTGCTGCACGCCCGGCCAGAGCGTCGAAGAGATCCGCACTCGACCGGTCGCACGCACCTTAAATCCGGGCGCGCCCTGGTGTCCCGTCATTCTCTTTGCACGACGACGATAGAGACCAGAAGGAAGGGGATAGTGAGAAGCCCCAGGGCCCCGTCTCGAGGAAGCGCATCGAGTCGCTCTCCGACCTGATGTTCGGGCTCGCCCTGTCCGTCGGCGCGCTGTCCCTAATCGCCCAGCCCCCCACGACTCCAGACGAGTTGACGCCGCGCCTTATCGCTTTCACGTTCAACTTCGTGGTCCTCATCGCGGTCTGGCTCCAGTACACGATGGTCATGTCCAAGATGCCCGTCGAGACGGGGAAGATGGTCTTCGCGAACGCATTCCTTCTCCTCCTGATCATCCTGATGTCCTACCTGATCAACGAGGTGCGCTTCGTGAGCCCTCCGCTTCCAATCCCGTCCAACGACCCGCTCACCATCTACTCTTCGCAGCTCTACGGGTTGGTCCTGACCGGGGTCACGGGGATACTCGCCTTCTTCAGCTATAACCTGTCGATCGAAGAGAAGCACCTCATCCCCCGGGGGTACCTGCGCAAGGCGAGGCTCGCTGCGAAGACGAACGCCTTCTTCGCCGCCCTCTTCCTGTTCACCGCCCTGCCGCAGGCCTGGGACTGGTCCTTCGACCAGGTCCCCCTCCGGTTCGCCCTGTGGTGGGTCCCACTGATAGGGACAATCTTCATCAACGCCATGTTCTTCAGAAGTCCGAAGAGCGATGAAACCTCGTAGGTCGGATGTAGGGCCCGACATATTCAGAGACAGTCCGGGGCTACGACAGACCAGCGCGCCATGACAGGGACGGTCAGCCTGAGGGGCTAGGCTCGAGGGAGGGAGGTGCTGCCCGGCAGCTTCGCGGCTGTGACCGGTGCGCGTCAGGCTCCCGTGACGGGGAAGGAGGCCGCCGGGCTCATGCAGAGCGCGGGCGGGAGGTCAGACGAGGCCGAGTTCGTGTTTGACATCAGCTGGCCGAATGCGCCGAGTGCCAGACCGCTAGGGGCGTGACGAGCAGCTTGCAGGGCATGAACATCGATGGATCGGACGGCACTGCCCTGGTCTTTGCATTCTCCGTACTTTTCATGGTGGGCCTCATGGTGGCCCTCGTCACGGACGGGTCGGCTTGGATCGTCGCCCTCATCCTGATAGTAGTTGCTACAGCCGGGATCACAACGGTCATGTCGATGCGAGCCTATTCAAGATCCGACAAGGGGCTTCAGAGTGCCACCTCGGCGAAGACATCATTCCCGTCGACCCCACCGCCCAGCAGCCTGACTGTCAAATGCAGCTTCTGCGGCGCGGTCAATCCTTTCTCCCAGACATGCAGGGTTTGCGGAGCTCCGCTCCCGCCTCCGCACAGAATTGCTGGCTGAGGCTGTGTCCCCGGCGAGGATGGCGGAGAAATCAACATCAAGCCCATCATGGGAACCTAAAGGCCGAGAGAACCCTGATTTCTCTTCCGGTCTGATTCTCAACGCCAAGTAGCACCAGCCATGCAAAGTCGACGGATAGAATAGACGTCGAGCACGCCAGAATCTACCAGTAAGTGCCAGAGCCGGGGCTGAAGACAACCCCCCGCCGAAGCTGATAGAATTGCCAAACTTATTGAGGTACGCGACCGGATGTCCGAGCGTCGTCTTTGAGCCGGGAGCCTTCGCCGCCACCGGAAAGGCCGGAATCGCCCTACCCTTACTGGTTCAAGGTCTTCCAGGTCGTCTTCGGCCTCGCATCGGTCATCACATCCCTGTTCATCATAGCGAACCCCGGCTACGGCGCTGAGGACTTGGTCTTCCTCCTGTCTCTGGCACTGGTCTTCAGCTCCGTTAGGTTGATCCTCGCCGGGGGAGTCGGGAAGGGCCTGAGGAGCCTCGAGTCGATAGGGTTGTTTGGAGCCGGGGTCCTCGCGCTCGTGCTCGTCGTCGCGTTAGTTCTAGTGCCCGGGCTCAGCCTGGACACCCTGGTCATCCTCCTCGCGACCAGCCTCATGATTCAGGGACTGGGAAGGATACAGTACTCCCTCAGACCGGGACGCGGAGCGCCCTCGTGGCTCAGGGGCTCTTTCCTCGCGACGGGCCTCATGACGGTGCTCGTCGCGGTCGTGGTCGAGTTCGTCAGCGGACTGGCCCTCCTGACCTTGGTCGAGCTGCTCGCCGTGGTGGTCTTCGTCAGCGGAGCCGAGGCGATAGTCGCTGGACTGGGGCCGACCACCCGGAAGCAGATGACACTCCTAAGGCTGGTGACATTCGCGCTGTTCTACGGCATCATATTCGTCAACTGGATAGACCTCTTCAACGGCGGAGCCTTCATCTACGTGGTCCCAGGGTACCACATCTGGGTCATAATCGCCTACTTCATCCCCTTCGGTGTCCTTCTCCTGACCCACGGGTGGAAGGACTGGGAGCTGGCGTTGTCCCTCGGCCTGCTCGCATCCCTCGGCAACGACCTCGGCTACTACGTTGTAGGGAACGCATTCTTCGGCTTCCACGTGAACCTGCTCGATTGGTATGCCCATCAGTTCGGGCTCTACGGCAATACCACCCTGTTCGTCTTCAACGGGGGCTTCTTCCACTTCGACGTCCCGTCCTGGCTCATGGGGGTAGCGATCTATGCGAGGATAGCCGTGATCGTCATGTCTCTGAGGCACTGGTGGAGTCGGTGGTAGAGATGGACTCGGCGGCCACGCGGCTGGCTGAGGCTGCGTCCCCAGCGAGATTGGTGAAGAAACTCACATCCAACCCGTTACTGGCACCCAAGAAAGGTCGATCTCCGACATGAGACTGTCGACCAAGGCGAAGGAGCTCATCGACGGGAGGAACTTCGCGAGCGTGGCGACGCTGATGCAGGACGGCTCGCCTCAGGTTGCGCCCCTCTGGATAGACCGTGAAGGAGACACGATCATACTCAACACGACCAGAAGCAGGCAGCGCACCAAGAACGTCAGGAGAGACCGACGGGTCGCGATCACCGTCTTCGACCAAGGCAACCCGTACTCGAACGTCTCGATACGGGGAAAAGCCATCGAAATCACGGAGGAGGGGGCGGAGGAGCACATCGACAGGATGAGCATGAAGTACCTTGGGAAACCCTACCCCTACGAGGACCGGACCCCGAAGGACCCTCGGGTGCTGATAAGGGTCGAAGCGGAGCACATCCACGAAGAGATGTGATGAAGGGCCTACTGAGAGACCTTCACCTTGACCTGTCCCCGTGTCTTGAGACCTGTTAAAAAAATACCACTACACGGTCGAGACTGAACGTAGTGCTGTAAGGTTGTCGTTTAAGAGGGTTGACGACCACCTCCGACATGACCGATGACGTCGAGGCCAGCCAGTTCGACATTGGGACTACCGCGATAAGGCTGGTGAGGGTCGGAAACGTGATACAGATCCTGTTCAGCAGCCCGCTCGAAGCCCGATTCCTGTACAAGGAGTTGGCGGAAAGATATAAACGGGACGAGAAGAGATTGAGAGAAGAATGACCGCGGAGAGACTAACGAAGAAGAAGGAGGCTGAACTCAGGCTCATCGCGGACTCTACCTATGACGCGGTCCTGGCCACTGCGGACAAGGTACCAAAGGTCGCGAAGGGATAGGGCCCAGGACGGGAAGACGTCAGATCGGCTGGGGAAGCATATCCATAGCCGAGTCTGGAGTAACGGACCCGTCTAACGGTGCGACTCCCCCCTTCTCTGGAGGTTTGCACCTTGGTCGTAGGGACCGGCTCGGGACGGTCCTGAAGAGGAAGAAGAGGATGGTCTGGCTGGACATCCGCGTGGGAAGGGAGGTCACTCCCCAGAGACGCCCGAATTGCTCTGAGCTTCTATCCTGTCATGCGAGGTTCCTCGGCCGCTCTGACCTTTGAGATAACCGGTCTGAATTTGGCCCTGAAGTTTGTCCTCTCGGCGTTTGAAACCTCTATCTCCACATCCTCGCCCAGAATCCTGCGGCACCTGGCTACGAGCTCTTCATTGGGCGCGTCAGGTTCACTCTTTCTCTTCATCAGCTGTATCCTGACTTGGCTCATGCTCTCCTGCACCGCCTGGTATCTTGAGACCCCAGGAGACGCCTGTATCGCGGTCATGATGGTCCTCGGGGCGATCAGTTGCCCGCGGGGGAGCGCAAAGCAGTCAGCCATCCTTCCCTCGATGGACTTCAACAGCGGCAGCCCTCGACCGCAGGAGCAGTACTTGTCGTCGAGGATGCCGAGGTCCCCTACCTTGTACCTTATCAGAGGCATGGCGTAGTTCAGGAGATTGGTGACGACGATCTCTCCCCTCTCGCCAGCTGAGGCCTGTTCACCTCCCCTCACCACCTCCATGATGAGCATGTCCGCGTCGATGTGGTAGCCCTCCCTCCTCGTGCACTCCCAAGCTCCGTTACCAAAGTCCCAGGAAGAGTACTCGTCGAAGACCCTGCATTTGAACGACGACTCGAGGTATCGCCTCGTTACGTCATCCGTGAGCTCCCCTTCGGTCCTCACGACCTTGTCGGCCACGCCATCGACTCCCCTGTCAGCCATCGCCTCTGCGAGCAACCTGAGATAGGATGGAGAACCGCGGACGAGCTTGGGATCGAACCTCAGCATATGAGTCAGGACCTGGCTCGCATCATCAAACAGGGGAATGCTCCTTCTCCTGCCTCGCAGCAGACGGACTATTGGCCCCAGACTTTCCCTTCCGCGAGACCCTCTTCTCTCCTCCACCGGATCTCTGCTCCGGTTTTGATCTCGCTTGGGGGGCGCGCCGTACTCTATCACCAACACCTTCTGCCAAGGTTCGACCCCGATTGCCCACTGCTTCCTGAATATCCAGGCGGCCTGGCAGTAGTCCCAGAACCTCTTGTCGTAGAACACGGGCATGGGTCCGCCGCTGGTCCCGGAGGTTGATGCTCGGATGCAGTTCCGGTGATCAAACCCCCTGGCTATGCTCCGGTGGGGAATGCCCTCCCGCACCTCCTGCTTCGTCGTGAAAGGGAGCTTCCGGATGTCCTCCAGCGACCTGATGTCTTCTGGCTTGGTCCCCTGGGCGTCGAACTTTTCCCTGTAGAGAGGCACGCAGTCGTAGGCGTGGCCGACGATCTCTCTCAGCCTCCTCTCCTGAAGTCGCCTGAGCTCCTCGGGCCCGAGCCAC
>JBEKFK010000029.1:0-15488 GCA_050013375.1 Nitrososphaerales archaeon
CCATGCAGTATGCCCGGTCGCCCCCCTCCTTCGTGGTGGTCATCCCAATCATCCTCCCTGGCATGCTCCTGGCGAGGCTCATCTCGCGGACCGCGAAGATGCCCAGGTGTGGACCCCCGAAGTTCATCGGTATTCCCAGGGGCTGACCCTCCCCCACGACCACGTCCGCCCCGTAGCTACCGGGCTCTCGCAGGACCGAGAGCGATATCGGGTCGACGCCGACGACGCCGAGTCCCCCTGCCCTGTGGACCTTCTCGACCGCTTCCTCGGCTCCTTCCTCTATCACCCCGAAGAAGTTCGGGTTCTCGAAGTAGAACCCCGCAACGTCGGAGCCGAGCCCTCCGTCCAGCGATTTCTGGTCCAGACCTCCCGTCACCCTGTTGAACTTCACGGTGCGCAGCGCCAACCCCATCGGCTCGATGTAGGCCTTGATCACCGCCAGCCGCTGGGGTCCGATGCTCTCGGCCACGAGGAAGACGTCCCTGTTCTTGACCCTGGCCGCCATCCTCACCGCCTCGGCCGCGCCCGAGGCCCAGTCGTACATCGAGCTGTTGCAGGCCTCCATGCCGAGGAGGTCGCACATCATGCTTTGGTATTCGAAGAGGGCCTGGAGGATCCCCTGGCTTATCTCGGGCTGATATGGTGTGTAGCTCGTATAGAATTCCTGCCTCGAGATGATCGACTCGACAGCAGCAGGGATGTAGTGCGGCCAGACCCCGCCCCCGAGGAAACAGAGGGCCTGCGGCGGCGTCACGTCAAGCGACAGCCTCCGGCCTACCTCCCGCCGCACCGTGGCCTCCGGCTTGCCCTCGGGTATCGCGAGCTTCCGCCGGAGCGCGAACTCGGGCGGGATGTCCGAGAAGAGGTCCGAGACCGAGGAAGCACCGACGCGCTTGAGCATCTCTTTGACTATCTCGTCGTCGAGGTTCGGGAGGAATGGGTGCGGCCCCTGCATAATCATCACTTCGGGCCGACAAAAATGGTTAAAATACATATTCAATGGGGCTATGAACTCCGTTGATCCGGAGATTCCTGCTCGGGGGCGCTGTACTGCTGCTCTTGCTTGTTTCACTGGCAGCCCCCGTGGGCGCCCAGGCGGGCGGTACCCCGATCGTTACGCTCGACCACGAGTACTACATCAACGAGTTCGGCGCCGGCCTCCTGAACGACACTTTCGTCTTCCAGAACAACGGCACCTCGACCATCCAGGTCCCGTCCGTCCAACTGGGTATCCCCGACACCGTCTACTCCCACGCGGCCGCGTACGCGGTCCTGCCCGCGTCAGGTTACAGCCTGTCCTCGCCTGCCGACAACGGCACGGTAACGACCTTCACGATTACGCCCGACTCGCCCTCGCTCGCCGCCGGCGCCCACACCAGGGTCGAGCTGGAGACCTACCTCAACAACATCCTGAACATCACCGCAGGCGCCACGACTCCGTTCGGCTCCCTGCTGCTCCTTAGCCCGTCGGTGAACATGGAAGTGAACAGCCTCAATCTCGTCGTAGTCCTCCCGAACGGAGCAACTCTCATCTCTCCTCCGTCAAGCTTCATCGCAGCGCCCACAAGCTCGCCGCCGACCTACTCGATCACCAAGGTTGACGTTACCCCGACCATCTTGACCAAGTACTCGGACCTCAACGCCACCAACCAGGCGTACTTCCTGCCGATCAAGGTCACGAGCATCGTCAGCACGATAATCCCGAACTCGAATGGGTACCCGCAGATCCAGGATCTTGTTACGCTCAGGAACCTCGCATCGTACACCATCAGCAACCTCCCCATCTCGCTCCTCTCGGGGAGCATAACCAGCGTAACGATAGTCCCGTGGAGCACGCCTCCGACCGTCGATCCCACCGTTGTGTCTGTCACAAACGGTGCCATCGCCCTGACCAGCGCGCCGTTCTCCGCGCCGATCCAAGCTGGCGACAACTTCACGTTCGCTATGCAGTACAGCGTGCCGAGCTCCCTGGTCAAGACCTCGGGGAGCACCGTCACGGTGTCCCTGCCCTACACGCTGCCGATCCAGGCGGTCGTCGGGAGCTACACGGTAACCAGCCTCCTCCCGAGCGGGATGCACTCCGTAGGGAACAGCAAGACCGTGGTCTCCAACGCCACGCCGATCAACCAGGGCTCGATCTCAATCAGCTACTCAGTGAGCACGGGATGGGGCGCGGCCCAGGCAGTCCCCGCCGCTTCCCTGCTCTTCGCGGTCGTCTTCATCATACTGGCGCTTAAGCGTCCGGAGGGCGAAAAGAAGGAGGAGGATGAGGAAGAGGAGAAGACCGTCACAGCGATGCTCCCCGACCTCATAAAGGGACTCGAGGACAAGGTAGCTCTCTTCTCACAGTTCCAGACCGACGTCGCCGGCAAGTCCCAAGGGGCAGTGACCAAGGCAGAGCTCGTGAAGGTCAGGAACGAGATCGACTCGCTGAAGACGCGGGCGATCAACCGGCT
Source organism: Nitrososphaerales archaeon (assembly GCA_050013375.1). Lineage (GTDB taxonomy): Archaea > Thermoproteota > Nitrososphaeria > Nitrososphaerales > Gagatemarchaeaceae > Gagatemarchaeum. Next base: position 2,457 of record JBEKFK010000029.1, read on the forward strand.
AAACGAGATCAGGCAGACTGCCGGCTCCAAGAGATTCCTCGAGCTCATAGGTCAGATACAGGACGCCGAGAGGGAAGAGGATCGTTCGGCGAAGGACCTTCTGAACCTCTACGACCAGTACCACGGCCGGAGGATGAAGGAGGAGACTTTCCGCAGGCTGCTCTCGAACTACCGGAAGCGCTGGGACGCCTCCACGGACCGGCTCTCCGACCTTCTCAACCTGGCCCAGCGCGAAGGAAAACAGGCCTAGGCCTCCCTCGGCCGGCGCGCCTCGAATAGGTTTATCAAGGACTCCCGGATGTTTCGGGTCAAGGGAGTTTTCTTGGAGCAAGACGTCAGCAACGTAGTGATTATTGGTTCGGGACCGGCAGGGCTCACGGCAGGGATCTACTGTGCGAGGGCAGGGCTGAGTCCGGTCGTCTACATGGGGTCGAGGTACGGCGGCCAGCTGATGCTGACGAGCGACGTGGAGAACTATCCCGGGTTCAAGGACCCGGTGATGGGACCCGACCTGATGGAGCAGATGAGGTCCCAGGCCGAGAGGGTAGGGACGAAGCTGATCCAGGACGACGTGACCGAGGTCGACTTCAGGACGTACCCGTTCGTCGTGAAGACGCTCAGCGAGGAGCGACGGGCCCTGAGCGTGATCGTGGCGAGTGGCGCTAACCCCCGCAGGCTGAACCTGGACTCGGAGACGAGGCTGATGGGGAAGGGGGTCTCCAACTGCGCGGTCTGCGACGGCTTCTTCTTCAAGGGGAAGAGGCTGGCGGTAGTAGGCGGCGGTGACACCGCGCTCGAGGAGGCTACCTACCTCAGCCAGCTGGCGAGCAGCGTGACGGTGATACACCGGAGGGATACGCTGCGAGCCTCGAACGCGCTTCAGAAGGAGGCCTTCTCCGACCCGAAGCTGAGCTTCATCTGGGACTCGGCCGTGACCGAGGTGACGGGGGAGAGGAAGGTCGACGGGGTCAGGGTGAAGAACCTCAAGACCGGTGAGGAGCGTCCGCTCCCGTTCGACGGCCTCTTCGTGGCCATAGGCTACGACCCCAACACCCAGATCTTCAAGGGGCAGCTGGAGATGGACGCCAACGGGTACCTCATCGCGAAGAACGAGACCGAGACCAACGTCAGGGGGGTCTTCGTAGCTGGAGACGTCAGGGACTTCCGCTACAGGCAGGCGGTGACCGCGGCGGCTGACGGGTGCAAGGCCGCGCTCGATGCGGAACGGTTCCTCAAGGAGTCCCGCGCGGTCATCCGATGATCGGGACGACCCTGTACTCTCGAGCCGACTGGCTCAGCGGTCCCACTATCGGCGTCTGGTAGCCGCACGACCTGCACCGCCCGTTATCGTCCAGCGAGTAGGTCCCGATGTCGTACCCAGTCCTCTCGATCAAGAGCGCCTTGCACCCCGGGCAGTAGGTGTTCTCCGCGGGATGTCCCGGGACGTTCCCGATGTAGACGTACCTAAGCCCCTCCTTCTTCGCTATCTCCAGGTGCCTCTCCAGCGTCTTGACCGGAGTGACGGGCAGGTCCATCATCTTGTAGTCGGGGTGGAACCTCAGGAAGTGGATGGGCGTGTCGGGGCCCAGGTTGTCATAGACCCACCTTGCGAGCTTGCGGGCGCTCTCAAGGTTGTCTCCCACCTCCGGGACGATGAGGTCGGTGATCTCGACGTGGATTTTCGTCCTCTGCTTGACATCTAGCAGGGTCTGAAAGATCGGCTCAGCGTCAGGGATACCTATGTACTTCCTGACGAATCCGGTCTCACCGCTGCCCTTGAAGTCGACGGTGAGGCAGTCGAGGAACTCGCCCATGACCCCGACCGACTCTGGTGTGTCGTATCCGTTGGAGACGAAGATGTTGAAGATGCCCTTCTTGTGAGCGAGCTTTCCTACGTCCCGAGCATATTCGATGAAGATCGAAGGCTCATTGTACGTGTAGGCGATTCCTTCGCACCCGTTCTCGAGGGCGAGATCTACGACTCCCTGGGGTTCCATCTCGACGCCCTCGATCTTCCTCCGCTGACTGATGTCGAAGTTCTGACAGTTACTCACTGCGACGAAGCTTGCCGAATACGAATGATCTCCTTCAACCTCCATGTTGAATATGGGTCCTTGATGATTTTCACTTGAGATCGCCCTTAGAGGCACTAGAATGTAATCTTCGGTGTCTTTGAGCTTGCTTGCTCCAATCGCGATGTCTTCGCCACCAGTCTGCTTACTTGAAAGAAGTACACGCGTCTGGTAATCGTAACTCCGCTTCACTACGCGACCTTCAATGACATGTTTCGATTCGTTCTTTGCAACGTAGAATCTTGGCACCATGTGCAGACGGAGCAGCATGTACCATACACCAAGGGTCAACTCGCGTGAGGCGGAAGTAGATCCTATCCAACGATGTCCTCCACTGCCCGTCATCGTTCCGTCGCCGACGAAGTATCCTTCTACAAACCTCGAGAGGAGTTTGGTTGAAGCGTGATGAAGCAAGAACACTGGGACGCGTTTGGTGTATTTGGTGGCTCCTGCAACGGAGAATAGGAAGACACCCAGCGGCGCGGAATGAACTGCCAGCCGTAACTCGGATCCTTGATGGACCCGAGCCACTTTGACATAGAAGATCTTTTCGAGCAGTGACTGCGTGCGATTGATTAACTCCGTCTCGTGACTGCCGAAGCTGAATGTCACTACCCAGCTGTTGGGTCGGTCCTTACTGAGCGTCGCAGAACCCTCTGCGCAATAGATTCCAAGTAGTTCCGCGAGATCTTCGTTGAGGGCAATTCGCCTAGGGATGCCCAGGGTCTTCGCCCCTCCGAACCGGACACTGCCCGCCCTATCTCGTACCGTCCAGGAGGACGGTCGAGAATTTTGCCTCTTGAGAAGAGGAACAGCAGCTTGAAGTGTTTGGAGGGAGTCAATGGAAGTGGATACCATCGAGTCTCTTGATTTCGGGATTACTAGCATATCCTTTGTCGTCAGCTGATCTGCGCGCTTCTTCTTTACGGCCTTCTCGCTTTCATCGTAAACGAAGATTTCATGGTTCGGAGTGCACCTGAATTCCGGTAGGTAGAATGGACGAAAACTCAAAAGCTGTCCCTCGTAGGAATGTCGGAAGACTTTCTGGATGCTCCTAAATTTGCCCTCATGTGTCAGCGCCCGGATTCCACTCGTCGGATAGCCAACCTCGTCCCCGTGATCTGATTGGTCGAACAGTTGTTCCATTGTCCTAATCCCTTGATCTGTGAGAACCGAGGTTTCAGGCGAGAAACAATAACGGCACAACCATGAACAGCCACTGGTGGCTATGGAGAATATCTTCGACCCCGGCCTGTAATGGATCACGGGCTTCTTCTCTATGGGGTCGACGTGCCCGGCGATGATCCTGCCGTAGTTGAGCAGGTATAGCTTGCCGCCGACTACACCTCTTACGCCGCACAAGCCAATCTGGCCCTCTCCGATCTGGCAGCGTCGAGCGCACGCGGTGCACTGGACTCGCCCGCTCTTCAGCGGTGCGTAGAGTTCCGCCTCTCTCCCCGTGGCGACTGAGAGTCTCGACCTGTCGGCGGACATGAGTAGTTTCGGGTCGACCCCTCGCTTTATCTCTTCTGTAGGCTCCCACGCGTGTATTGTCCGGGAGGCGACAGGTCTATTGCCGGCGTGAGCCGACCGATCACAATGAGAGGCGGAGCAACACTCGGTCTACAGGGGGAGGTAGATCGGGCTCCCGCTCTTGGCCGACGCGAGGACCGCCTCGGCTATCCGTATCACGCTAAGACCATCCTTGCCGGTCACGAGCGGCTGCCTCTTCTCCTCTATCGCCGATATGAACTCCTTCAGCTCGAGGACGAGAGGCTCCGTGAACACGTGCCTCGGGACACGCGTCCCCTCTTCTTCGTGTATCTGCATCTCCTGGCTGATGAAGTCCACGGTGACGACGCCCTTGGTGAAGACCGCGTTCAGCTGCCTCACGCGCATGGGCGTGACCCAGTTCGTGGTGATGAACGCCGTCCTCTCGTCCCCGAACCCAAGGAGTATGGTGGCAAAGTCCTCGTTCTTCCCCATCACGCTCCCGACGCGGGCGTAGACCGTCTTCGGCTCCTCGCCGAACAGCCACCTGGCGGTGTCGATGTCGTGCACCGAGGCGTCCTTCACCACCCCGACGTCCGTGATGTTGTCTCCCCGCCTGTTCTCCCTGTCGTACTGGAAGAGGATCGGACTGCCGAGGCTGCCCTCCCTGGTCAGCTTCTTCAGCTCCGAGATGGCGGGATTGAACCTCTCGATGAACCCCACGGTGAGTATCTTGCCGGAGGCCTCTGCGACCCTGATCAGCTCCTCGCCCTCTTTGACCGAGCTTGTCATCGGCTTCTCCACGAAGGTGTTGATCCCGGCGCGGAGAGTCTTCGAAGCCACGGATACGTGGGTGGAGGCCGGCGTGGCTATGGTGACCCCGTCCAGGGCTTCGACCGTGATCATGTGATCGATGTCGCTGTATACGTTGACCCCGAACTTCTTCGCATAGAACTCCGCCCTCGGCCTGTCCAGGTCGCAGACGGCGACCAGCACCCCCATCTCGCTCAGCACCCTGACGTGGTTCTTCCCCCATCCGCCGGTGCCGATTACGGCTATCCTTGTCAAGCGACCATCACAGAACGGTGGGCACCCTCAGTCCAGTCTTCTTAACACTTTTCGGAGACTAGCCCTTCTGGAGTGCAGGGGTGGCCCTCAGAATGGAGATCTCGGACGACCTCGAGCCCGTCTTCAGGCTCTTCATCCAGTCGAGGTCCTGCTGGGAGCAGACGATGGCGACGTTGTGCTTGTACGAGTCGATGACCTCGTCGCGTCCGGCGCTCACCTGGGCCTGCCTGACGTCGGTTACGTAGTCCCTCAGCCTCTCGACGAGGCTCTCAGCCGTCTTCAGCCGGTCCGCACGCATCTCGTACCTGTCGACCGTCCACGCTACCAGCACCCGGGTCCGGCTGGCCTTCAGCTGCAGCTCCCTGAGGAGCTCCCTCGTCTCGTCGACGATGTACCGGACGTGGTTCTCGAGGCTCTTGATCGACGCCCCGGCCAGGTATGTCAGAGGCTCTCCGACGTCCTCGCTCGCCTGGATTGCCGTCAGGTCGTAGATGTGGGCAGCGAGGTCGTCGATGTACCTCTCTCCGGCCCTCCCGGCGATCGGCTTCAGCCCCTTGGCCTTCCTCATCAGCTCCACCTCCGTCGCTATCGAGGTGCTCTCGTTCAGGACCGACGAGGCATAGTCGAGCTCGGTCGCGATGATGTCCCCATAGCTGGTCCGCATCCCCAGGTCCTCGAGGCTCGCCGAGTCCTTGACCTTCGCAAGGCACGCGACGGTCCCCGCCGCGGCCCGCGGCCGGAGGGGGCAGTAGCCGTAGTTCAGGTTCTCCCCGACCTTGAGCCCCGTCTGCTTCTCGATGAGCGCGATGTAGTCGTTGTTCCCGCCAACCCCGACCGGGAGCCCGTTCACGACGGTCGACCCCTTTGTGACGTTCTTGGCGACCTCACGGAGCTTGGCGTTCGCCTCGATGATCGACTCGTCGCCGGTCTTCCTGAGTTTCGGCGCGAAGAAGACGATGCGCGCCTCAGTGAGCACCTGGGAGACCGGCTTCAGCCCCATGAGAGACTCACCGCCCACGAGCTCCTGCAGAGTCGGGTTGCCCTTGACGGTGCCCGGGTCCAGCTCCATCGCCATCTGGAGGGTGTCGTCGACGATTGTGACCGAGGCCTTCTCGACGATCTTCGATGCGATGCCGTACCCCTCAGTGGTGAGGCCGTAGACCGCGACCCTGATCTTCTGCAACTCGATGAACTCGGCACCACCTCAACCCTCGTAGCGCATATAGCCTTTCAAGTCGAGCCGGCCGTCCCCGAGGCCCGAAGAAGGGGCAACCCGAGGGGCGGTCGAGCCCGTTAGGAATAATTTTTAACCGTCGGTGCAGGAGTGCGCCGCCTTGCGCTTCTGGTTCGACGTCCTGACGCCTAAGCAGCTGCTCTTCTTCAACCCCGTGATGGAGGAGCTTAGGGCGAGGGGACACGAAGTACTTGCCACCTCGAGGCACTACCGTGAAGTCGAGCAGCTCGCGGCTCTCCTGGGAGTGGAGCTCAAGTTCGTAGGTTCGAGGGGAGGCAAGGAGACCATCGACCAGCTCAGGTCGAGTCTGGAGAGGATGAACTCCCTGCTCCCGATGGTGGCGGGGTTCCAGCCCGACGCCTCGGTCTCCGTCGCGTCTGCGGACTGCGCCAGGATCTCCTTCGGGATCAGGGTGAAGCACGTCGCCGTCAGCGACTCGCCGCACTCCGTCATAGCCGGCAAGCTCTCCCTTCCGTTCTCGAGCCACCTTCTCACGCCGTGGATCATCCCCTACATCGCGTGGTATCGCTTCGGACTGCAGAGGAGCGAGATAACCAAGTACCACGCCCTTGACCCAGCAGCCTGGCTCAAGAGGGAGGCGAGGCCGTCCTCGCCTGAAGTGAAGACCAAGGCTGGCAGCCCGACCATCCTGGTGCGGCTCGAGGAGTCGTACGCCCCCTACATGATCGGGACCGACCAGTCGTGGACCAGCAAGGTCCTCCAGCGGCTCTCGGACGACTTCAACGACTGCAACATAATCGCGCTCTGCAGATACCAGGACCAGCTCGAGTTGATCAAGCAGAGGTTCGGGAAGACCATCCACGTGCCCGAACGGGTGGTGGACGGGGCCGGGCTGATACGGAGGTCGGACGTCTTCATCGGGATGGGAGGGACCATGACGACCGAGGCGGCGCTGATCGGGGTCCCCACGATCTCGGCGTACCAGGGGTCCGGCCTCTACACCGAGCGGTACCTCCTCTCGATGGGGCTCCTCCTCAAGACCCACAACCTAGACGCCATCTCGCGGCTCGTCCGCAAGTCCCTGACCAAGAAGTACCACGATCATTGCAAGAGGAAGGCAAAGAAGCTCCTCGACTCGATGGAGGACCCGGCCGAGAAGATAGTCGGCTACCTGACTGCTCCTAGGATGTCGGCTCACTAACCCCCCGGCGGTGTAGGAATCCCGGATGGCAGCCAATGAAAACTGGTTAGCTTTTTAAGCGCTCGTCAATCAGCCGTCGATAGCCCGGAGGAAGCCCGGTGGAAGGGGAAACCCTGCCGATTGTAGTCGGTCAAGCATACTGGCCTTTGGAGCCGGTGACCTCAGTTCGAATCTGAGCCGGGCTACCTCCAATTCAAGGCCTCTCGACCTGTCGCCCAGGGCGAGGGATCGGGGCCCCCTAGCAACGGAACCATCGGGTCGTGTCTCACGAGCGAGGGAACGAGAGCATCCCCCCTTCCCCCAGTCGACGGGCCCACTGTCAGGGTAGGGTCTCCTGGTCCGCAAACCTCCTCTTGACGTAACTCGAGAGCAGAGGAGCCTGGATAACGATGGAGAGGAATGCGACCCCAAGGACCATGGTCGTTATCGTGTGAACGTCGGAGGCCGAGACGACGGTCGACGCGCCGAGGGAGGCCGCGAGCGCGATCGAGAGGGCGCCCCTGACCCCACCGAGCATCGCCGTATTGCTCCAGGAGATCGGAATCTTGCTGCGCACCTGGCCGATGATGGCTAATATGGGATAGACCGAGGCCGCCCTCGCCAGCGTCACCCCGAGATAGGCAGCGAGGATCAGACCGGCCGACTGGGCAAGCGCCGTAAGGTTCGTCTCGAAGCCTATCAGGAGGAAAGCTACCGAGTTGCCGATAAACGCGGCCATATTCCAGAACGTGAGTATGGCGGTTCTCGCTTCTTGGCCTACCCTGGCGTTCATCGTGACATTGCCGAAGTAGAGACCGGCCACGGCCACGGCTATCAGCCCAGAGAGCCCGAGCCCCGTGGCGAAGACATAGGAGCCGTAGACCGCGACGATCGTCAGGGTGATCTTGGCCAGCACGTCCTCGACGGCCCCGCTTATCCTCTCCGCACCCAAGGCCACCAGGAGTCCTATGGCCGCGCCCCCAAGTGTCGTGAGGCCGAAGCTGGAGACGGCCGAGAGGATGGGAACTTTCGGGAGCCCTATGGAGGACACCACGATGCTGAACACAATGATCGCCGTTGCGTCGTTGAAGGCCGCCTCAGTGTCCATCAGGGCGCCGAGCCTCGGGGGCACCTTGGACCGGCGAAACACCTCTAGAACCGTGACGACGTCGGTGGGGGCGATTATCGCCGCGAACAGAAAGGAGACGGTCGGAGGGAGCCCGGCAATCTGCCAGAGCAGGACGCCACCGACGAGTGTCGCTATGATCACCCCGATCGTCGCGAGAATGATCGAGGGCCCTATCACCGCCCTCAGGTCCCCCGATCGGATGTGCATCATCGCCTCAAAGATGAGCGGGGGGACGATGAGTCCCACGAAGAGACCTCCCTGGACCAGCCCGCCGTAGAGGCTACCCATCTGCGTGATTGTGGCCCTCAGCCCGACCGTTATGATGTTGGAGCCAAGGGAAGGGAGGGAGACCAGAGCCGTCGCTCCTATCCCCAAGAAGACCAGGATCAGCGTGTACGGCACCTTCGCCTTTATGGAAAGAATCTGGGCGATGAGCATCAGCACCACGAACGCGGTGAGCACGAGCTCGACCCCAGCTACGGCCATCGTCTCTCTTGGCCCTCCGTCGGAATTAAAGCTTGGTCGGATCTGACTGCCTTCCTGTTCAGAGCGAGATTGCTCTCCCCTTCCTCGGCACCACGACCTCCCCCTTCTTGGCCAGCCTGCGGAACATCTCGGGTCTCTCAGTGTGGATAGGGATAATCCTCTTGCCGCCGATCTGGTTCACCAGGCCCGCGACCCTCTCCATCGGCGCATGGCCCGAGGCGTGGATCTGGTGGTAGTCGAACCCGAAGTGGGAGACCCAGTTCCTGATGATCTTCTCGTCCTGCTCTCCCTCCTCGTTGAACGCCTCCGTGGTCGCGTGGATGTACGCTCCCCCCCTCTCGGGTCTGATGTCGATCAGCTCGGGGAGGTACCACCTGTCCAGGTGGAGCAGCACCTTCCCTTCCTGCTTCTTGACATCCTCGGCGGTGTATCCGTGGTCTAGGAACGTCCGCTCCCACTTGTAGTAGTCCCTATCGTCGTAGCCTCCCTTGCCCTTCCTCCTTAGGTAGACCGAGACGTCCCTGCCGACCCGAGGCACCTTGAGCCTCTTGTCTCCCTTCAGTTCCTCGAGCAGCAGGGCGACCTTCATCGAGACCACCAAGCGTCGACCGGTGGCCTGGCAGGCCGTGTAGAACGAGAGGACCCTGTCGACGTCGTTTCCCCTGAACGACGAGAAGACGAGGTGGGGGTTCGCTTCCAGGAGCCTGGCCGTCTCATTGGCGACCTCGGCCTCCCCCATCTCCCGTTTCTTGTCGCCCTTCGAGACCCTGGTCCCTTCGGTGATCAGCGCGACCGGGCGCGCTTCCCGGGCAGCCGCGACGAAGTCATCGGTCATGGACCCCATGGGCCCGTGGAACCTGAAGTCCCCGGTGTAGGCGATAGGGCCTTCCGAAGTCTGGAGGACGAAACCGTAGGCCCCCGGGATCGAATGGTCGACGTGCACGGGCTGGACCTCGATTCCGCCGACCTTGAACCGGTCCCCAGTGCGGAACGTCCTGATCTCTCGCCCGTCGAGGGAGGAACCACCCGACGCGCTCGAGGCCTGGTGGATGAGGGACGTGGTCGCTCCGCAGTACACGGGGATGTCCGGATCGACCAGGGAGATCCTCCCCATGTGGTCGGAGTGGTAGTGGCTCAGTATTATCGCGTCTATCTCCGGAGGCGTGTGCCGGAGGGCAGTGTTCTTGAGGGACGCCTCCGAGTAGAGTCCCGGGAGTTCTGGCAGGAGCCCGAACTCGAAGTAGTCGCCCGCCCCGTTGACGTGGCGGGGGTCGATCCCCGAGTCGTAGTAGTCCAGCCCCTCCGAGAAGCCCGCGCCGAAGTCGAGGAGGACCCGCGTGTCGCCGTCGGTGACCAGTATCTTGTTGCCCCCGATCTCGTTCACTCCGCCGTAGCAGGTGATCTCGACTTTCACGAGCGGGACGTGAGTCCGTGACCATATAAGACTCCCCCGGGTCAGACGGCTCGGATCCTCTCAGAACGTCGCCGGATTCATTCCTCGCTCTTCCCACGCCGCCTGGGGCGCGGCGGAGATTCCAGTTTAAAACCAGAGACGCCGTTGCTCGCGGCGGTGTAAGCCGGTTGCCAAAGAAACTGACCGTAGGGGCCGACGCGCCCGAACAGGTGAACGTGGTCGTGGAGATTCCTAGGGGGAGCAACGTGAAGTACGAGATCGACGAGGAGACGGGTTTCGTCTTTGTCGACCGCTTCCTGTACACCCCGACCTACTACCCGTTCAACTACGGCTTCATCCCGCAGACGAGAGGCGACGACGGCGACCCGCTCGACGCACTCGTCGTGACCGAGGAACCGGTCTTCCCCATGTCGGTCATCCGGTCGCGTCCCATCGGGGTCCTGCTAATGGAGGACGAGAAGGGTCCCGACGCCAAGATAGTCGCGGTGCCGGCCCGACACGTCGATCCGAACTACTCGGAAGTCGACTCGGTAGCGCAGCTCCCCGAGTTCACGCGGAGACAGATAGAGCACTTCTTCCAGCACTACAAGGAGTCTGAGCCCGGCAAGTTCGTCATGATTGACGGCTGGAAGGACGAAAAGCACGCGAAGGCCCTGATCTCGCGCGCAATCACGACCTACGGCCGGTCGGCGCGGTCGCTCAAAGCAGGCCCCTCGCAAGAAGGAGAGAGAGCCCGAAGGAGACCGCGAACCCGATGACGGGGCTGTAGATCCATCCCAGGATGATGCTCTTCAGGACCTTCTTCCTTGCTCCCATCGAAGCGAGGGCCGCCACGATGGTCTGGTTCATCGACGCGTTCACGCCGAAGACGTTCAGGGCCGAGATCACAATGGACTTCGTCAGCTGAGCGGCAGCCGCCTTCCTGAGATCCAGCTGCACCAGGTCCTCCCCGACCCTCCTTGCTAGCCTTGACCCCCAGGTTACCATCCCCACCATCATGGCCACCCCGCAGGCCAGCTTCGCGGGGAGGAGGGCGACCCCCGAGACGACCAGGCTCGTGGCCGCGTTGCTCACATCGTTGAGACCCAGGACCAATGCAGAGTAGAGCATGGCTCCAATGATGAGGTACCGCAGGTGCTCCGACTGGGGGATGTACCGGTAAGTGACCCGCCCCAGCGCATAGCCGAGTGTGGGTGCAATCGCCCAGGAGACCACGATGATCGCCAGCGTCGGGTAGCTGATGGCCGTCCCCGACGCAAGGGCGGCCCCAAGGATGCCGAACGTGTAGAGCTGTATCGTCGAGGTCGGTATCTTCAGGTAGGTGGTCAAGTTGCTCATCAGGATGAAGGAGATCAGCACAACGACGCTGTACTCGCCCCCGACCCTAGCGAGGTTGGCGTAGGTCTGCACTACGCTGCTCAGAGCCGCGCCCAGGATCACGAGCAGGCCGGAGACGATCAGCCCCTTCCTCAGCGTTATGGACTTCGACCCGAACGCGGTCCCGACGACCGCTCCCGAGTAGTGGTGACCCATGCTCCACGCTGCTACGAGGGCGAGGACGACGATGGCGCCGTCGACGGGTCCCATGAGGCGGGTCCCTGCCCCCGATGTTATCTCTATTGCGTCCTTTCATGAGGTCGCAGCCTCTCGAACCCCTGCGCTGCCAGACCCCCGAGGGAGAAGATGACTTAAGAATCGCCTCTGCCAGCCCACGAGAGTTAAAATTGGAAGAGCCGAGCAACCGGAGCCGCACGCTGCGCAAGAGGACGCGGATAAGCGAGGAGAACCTCCACATCTCCGCGTTCGCGATCGTGGACGACGGCAAGGGCTCGATACTGCTGGTCAAGGCAGGTGACGCCCACCCGCTCTCGTTCAGGCGCGGTAACCTGCTCCTGCCTGCGGTCATCCTCGAGTTCGGGGAATGGCCGTTCGCAGCGGCGAAGAGGGCCGTGACTACGCAACTTGACGGGGCTGAGACCCTGGAACCAAAGTTCGGGGAGATTCAGTCGTACATGGGAAGCCACTGGGATCTGTGCTTCGTCTACAATTTCGACGGGAGAAAGGCCCAGAAGATTACAGCAAAACCCCCATACGAACAAGCCTCCTACTATCGCCTGAGCGCCCTACCCCGCGACCTGATCGCCCCCGACCACCTTGAAGTGATCGAGGGCATGGCTGTCCACAAGAGGTCCTAGGGCGGCGAGCCAGAGGCGTCGGGATCACTCGATCGCGTACTTCTTCTTGAGCCGCTCCACGCCCGACCTGTTCACGAGCGGCCCGTTGGAGAGAGACGTGTTGCTCACCACCGCTATGCTTCCATCCTCGTCCTTGATCCAGGTGTTCCTCAGGGCGATCCTCACGACCGTCCCCTTCACCCCGCTGTACTCGACGACGTCGCCGAGGTGAATCACGCCGTCGCTCAGGAGGAGGATCCCCGAGATGACGTTCGAGAGCGTCGTCTGGAGCGCCAGCGAGAGGGCGAGCGCCCCGATGCCAGATAGGGTCAGCGTTGTGAAGAGCGAGCTCTCTCCGGAGATCTGGGCGATCGAGACAGCGATGAGCAATATCTCCAGAATCCGTGCGAAGGCTCCTAGGTCACGAATCGTGACTCGGCCAGCCCCCGCGGCTTTGGCTGCGCGCTTGGCGAGGAAGCTGACGAACTCGATCCCTACTATGATTATGACTGCCGCGACGAAGGTCCCCGACACAATATACTCGAGCGAGTGCATCAGGAGTTCACCCGCGCGATCTGGACGGTGTACCCAAAATGCCCTCGTCCCTGGAGCTGTCCATCTATCGCCATGTCGTAGACTCCGCCGGCAGCGAAACTCGCCGGACCTGTTATTATGCTGATTTGGGAGGCAAACTGGCCGGGGGGAGGGGCCTGCCCGGCGTCACGCCGGCGAATGCTATCGTCTCGTTCCCGCCCGTTGCCACGATGACTGCGGTCAACCCTGTCACCGCCGAGGGGGCGAAGCGGGCGTCCAGGGTCAGGTT
>JBEKFK010000030.1:0-15317 GCA_050013375.1 Nitrososphaerales archaeon
AAGGTCCGGTTCGTGAACTCAGGGACGGAGGCGACGATGTCAGCCCTGCGCCTCGCGAGGGCATACACCTCGAGGACGAAGCTGCTGAAGTTCGACGGCTGCTACCATGGGCACGCCGACCCTTTTCTGACCCACGCCGGGTCAGGGCTAGCAACCCTGGATCTGCCTAGCTCGGGCGGGGTGCCCGCATACATCGGAGCCGACGCAATAACGGTCCCCTACAACGACGTCCCGGCGGTGGAGAAGGCCTTCCGGCTCCACGGCCCCGAGATATCGGCCGTGATCGTGGAACCCGTCGCGGGCAACATGGGCGTCGTGGTACCTCGGCCCGGTTTTCTCGAGGCGGTCAGGGAGCTCTGCACCGAGCACGGGTCTCTCCTCATCTTCGATGAGGTGATCACTGGATTCAGGGTCGCCTTCGGAGGCGCCCAGGGGCTATACAGCATAAGGCCGGACATCACATGCCTCGGCAAGATCATCGGTGGCGGATTCCCGGTCGGCGCCTACGGTGCACGCCGCGAGATCATGCAGATGGTGGCTCCCGAGGGCCCGGTCTATCAGGCGGGCACGCTGGCGGGGAACCCGGTCGCGATGGCCGCGGGTCTGGCGACGCTCTCGCTCCTCGACCAGACGACCTACCGACGGCTCGAGGACCGGTCGGCCCGGCTTGAAGAAGGGCTGGCGCGTGAGGCCGCCGGCGCAGGTCTGCAGATCAGGATTAACCGGGTCGGCTCGATGGTGGGTGTGTTCTTCGGCTCCAAGGAGGTGCGGAACTTCGAGGAGGCGAAGAGCACGCGGTCCAACATCTACGCGGGGTTCCACAAGAGAATGCTGAAGGAGGGGATCTACCTTCCCCCATCCGCTTTCGAGACGCTCTTCGTCTCCGCGGCCCACACCGAGGGCGACATCGACCGCACCGTCGAGTCAGCGGGCCGCGCCTTCAGGGAGGTTCGAGGGTGAGCCAGATGAATACGTCTTTTCTTGACGCGTGCAACAGTAGGGAGGCCGAGTACACGCCGGTGTGGTTCATGCGCCAGGCGGGCAGGTACCTTCCAAGCTACCTCCGCATCAAGCGAGGCATGGAGATAACCGAATTGGCCAAGGAGCCTGAGCTCGCCTCAGATGCAGCGGTCGATGCCGTGAAGGCTCTGGGGGTGGACGCCGCGATAGTGTTCTCCGACATCATGCTGCCGCTCGAGGGCCTCGGGGTCAGGTTCAAGATCCAGGAGAACGTGGGCCCCGTCATCTCGAACCCGACGAGGACCGCCGGGGACGTCGAATCCCTAGGCTCGCTGCGGCCAGAGGACGACATGGCCTACCTCTTCCATGGCATAGAGGCGACGCTGCGAAAACTCGACGGTTCCGTGCCCTTGATCGGGTTCTCGGGCGCGCCGTTCACGCTTGCCGCATACATGATCGAGGGGGGGTCGAGCAGGAACCTCGAGAAGACCAAGTCGATGATGTTCTCCGAGCCGGAAGTCTGGAGGTCCCTGATGATCAAGCTGACGAAGACTGTCAAGGACTACCTTGGCGCACAGATCAAGCACGGGGTGCAGGCGGTCCAGCTCTTCGATAGCTGGGTCGGGTGCCTCGCCCCCGAAGACTACGAGGAGTCCGTCCTTCCCTATACAAGGGAGATCTTCGCTTCAATCAGCGGTGTCCCGAGGATTCACTTCTGCGCAGACTCAGCTCCACTTATCGAGGACTTCCACCAGTCGGGGGCGGATGTGCTCAGTGTCGACTGGAGGGTACCCATCGCCAGCGTGTGGACGAGGAGCGCCGGAAAGACCGCGGTCCAGGGGAACCTCGACCCCGCGGCCGCAGTAGCAGGTGGCCCAGTAATGGAGAGGAAGATTTCAGGTATCTTGGAGAGTTCCAACGGACGGACGGGCCACGTGTTCAGCTTGGGACACGGGGTCGCACGTGCGACGCCCCCGGAGAACCTCCGGCACATCGTGAAGCTGGTCCACGATCAGACGAGGAGGAGAAGATGATGAAAGGCGTAATCCTGATGGCCTACGGCACGCCCCGTTCGCTAGACGAGGTACAGGCGTACTACACGAACATCCGGGGTGGGCGGACGCCGCCCGAGTCGGACGTCGCGAACCTCGTCGAAAGGTACCGGGCAATCGGGGGAACTTCCCCGCTCATCAGGATCACGGAGAGCCTGAGAGACGGGCTGCAGAGGAGAATCTCCAATGGTGGATCGGAGACGCGAGTCTACACCGCGATGAAGCACTCGCCGCCCTTCATCGCGGACGTGGTCGCTGGGATCGCCGACGACGGGGTAGACCAGCTCCTCTCGATTGCGCTCGCCCCGCACTACTCAAGGATGAGCACGGGAACCTACATGCTGGCGGTGGAGCTCGCAAACGACGCGCTTCCTAGGAAGATGAAGCTCGATTCCGTCCTCTCGTGGCACGATAACCCATTGCTAATCGAGGCTTGGGCCGAGAGAATCCGGCAGGCCGAGAAGGGTCTTCCGGCAGACTACTCCCTCATCTTCTCGGCGCACAGCCTCCCGGTGAGCATCTTGGCGCAGGGAGACCCGTACAGGGACCAGCTGCTCGGGACAGCGGAGGCCGTGGCTTCGAGACTCGGTCGAAAAGAATGGAGCTTCGCCTTCCAGAGCGCAAGCCACACTCGAGAACCCTGGCTGGGGCCCGACATCCTGGACCACATGCAATCGCTGCTCGATAAGGGCGCGGGCAGCTTCTTGATCGCGCCGATAGGTTTCGTCTCCGACCACCTGGAGATTCTCTACGATATCGACGTCGAATGCAGGAAGTGGGCCAAGGACCGCGGCGTTCGGCTCGCAAGGTGCGAGTCCTTCAATGACTCCGATGAGCTCATTGCGTGCCTTCAATCCCTCATCGCCGGGAAGCAGTATCTGTGATTTGACATGGAAGCGAACCAGACTCCCCCAGCGGCGGTCACCAACGAGACCAGATCGGGCAAGCTGTTCTCGGAGAAGCCTGTCCTCGTGTTCTGGGAGATGACCAGGGCCTGTCTGCTCTCCTGCGTCCACTGCAGGGCATCTGCTATCAAAGAGCCCCTTCCAGGAGAGCTGACGCTGGAAGAGGGATGTCGCCTGATCGATCAGGTCGCCTCCTTTGGCAAGCCGAGCCCTACGATCATCTTCACGGGCGGGGACCCGCTCCTCAGGAAGGACCTGTTCGAACTCCTCTCGTACGCGACGAAGACGGGCGTGAGGTTCGCGGTCTCGCCTGCTGCCACGGAGCTCCTGAGCTACGATGCTCTGAAGCGCATGAAGGAAGCCGGGGCGACCTCGATTTCGCTTAGCCTCGACGGGGCCGTGGCAAAGACCCATGACTCCATCAGAGGTGAGGCTGGTACTTACGACAGGACCATCCAAGCGATGAAGGATGCCGTGAGCCTGGGCCTGAACCCCCAGATCAACACGGCCATAATGGAGAGGAACTACTCGGAGCTGCCCCAGCTCTTTCATCTGATAAAGGAGATCGGCGTCCGCGTCTGGGAGCTGTTCTTCCTCGTAAGGGTCGGAAGAGGGTCGGACGTGGACGACCTCACCCCGGAGAAGTGTGAGAGCGTCTGCAACTTCCTCTACGACGCTTCTTCCTATGGGGTGATTATCAGGTGCGTGGAAGCGCCCTTCATCAGGCGCGTCGCCAAGCAGAGGCTGCAAAACGGGAACTACTGGAAGCAGGAGGATTACCTCGCGCTGAGGGCCGGACTCCTCAAGGCCGAGGGCCAGCCGACCGGCCATTCTACGCTCAATCCGAGGGGGACGCTGGACGGCGACGGGATCATCTTCGTCGGGTACGACGGCAAGATCCACCCCGGAGGGCTTGTTCCGGTCGAGATCGGCAACGTGAAGACCGACAGTCTTGTCAAGGTCTACAGGCAGAACGAGCTCCTCATGGACGTGAGGATGAGAAGGATGCGCGGGCCGTGCAGCGTCTGCGAGTTCAGAGAGATCTGCGGCGGGAGCAGGGCGAGAGCCTATTCATTCTTCGGAGATCCTCTCTCCTCCGACCCCGCCTGCCTCTACGCCGCAATCAGCGGATCTAACGGCTCCCGGGGCGAACCTTAGCTTCCGCCCCTTGTGGGGCGCGGTCGGGCGCGACTTCAGGTTTCGAGGGTCCCAGACTTTGCCGACGTTGTACTGGGAAACGATCGACCGTTCGAGGGTCGGTCGACCTCGGCTAGCCGCACTCTGAATGTTTCAGCCGCTCACGGCGTCTGAGGCGAGCCTCTTCTCGGCCCACACGTAGGTCTTCTTCAGCCCTTCCGAGAAGCTCGTCGTCGGGCTCCAGCCGAGGACCTCCCTTGCTCGGTCGAGGCTCGGCATCCTACTGAGCGCCCCCGTGGGCTTCGACGCGTCGTACCTCGGTTCGATCCTCTTGCCCGAGAGAGCGATCACCATGCCGGCGAGCTGGCGGACCGTGACCTCCTCGGTCGAACCAACATTCACTGTCAGGCTCCCGTGCTTCTCGGCGTGTGACCAGAGCCTGATCAGGGCGTCTATGGCATCCTCCACGTAGACGAAGCACCGCCTCTGGCTTCCGTCGCCCCAGACGACAAAGTCCTCCTCCGGATACCTCACCGCCTTCCCGATGAGAGAAGCGATAACCTGGCTCCTGTCGGGTCTGAGATAGAGGTTCTCCCCGTAGGCGTGGAAGATCCGCGCTATCCCGAAGGAAGTATCGGGCATCAGGGCGAGCTGTTTCTCTCCTATGTACTTGGCCCACCCGTATCCTCCCTCGGGGTTCACCCGGTCCGAGTCCTGCTCCCTGAAGCGGACGTGGGCGCCTAATTGCTGGTCGAAGGGGTATACGGATACACTCGACGCATAGACTATGGTCCTGACCTTGTTCTCCAGGCAGGCCCTGAAGACGTTGGCGTCGATCACGAGGTTGGCCTGCAGCGCTGCGAGCTCCCTGGCATCCGACCCGTGAAGATAGGCCACGCTTCCCACCTCTGCGGCGAGGTGGAAGACCACCTGAGCCCCGCGGAGCGACCTCCTGGCAAACTCGTAATCCTTCAAGTCCCCGACGATGCATTCGGTCTCGACCCCGAGGCCCTTCAGATTCTTAACGGAACCCGAGGACAGGTCGTCGAGGACCAAGACGCTCCGTCCGTCGGCGATGAGCCGCTTCACGAGGTTGCTCCCCAGGAACCCGGCCCCGCCCGTCACGGCGACGTTCGACATCTCGCTCGAGCCCCTCAAACCGGGCCCGACCGCAGCCGTCCTCGGTCCAGCTCCTTGAGCGTCCACCTTGCGGTCTGCCTGATGATCTCCTCGGGAGACGACTTCGGCCTCCACCCCAGTTCCTGAATTCTCCTGATCGAGAGGTAGACAACCGGGTTGTCACCGATCCAGCCGCGGACGCCTCCCGTGTAGCGCTTCCGGACGCCCGATAGCCCCATCTCCTCGATTACCATGTCCGCTAGCTCGTCCACGGTCGTCTGCTCCTGGAGCCCGAGGTTGAATATGTTCACTGGCTTTGAGCTTTTCTGGTACCCGAGCATTATCCCGTCCACACAGTCGCCCACAGAGAGGTAGTCCTTGCTCTGCCTCCCGTCCCCGAGTATCTCGAGCTCGGCCGGGTTCTTCAGGAGCTTGTTCTCGAAGTCCCAGATGGCCCCCCTCCTGCACCGCTCCCCGAGGACGGTCCCGAACCTGAAGGCCCAGAACTTCATCGGGGTCAGCTGGACGAAGGCAGAAGCGTACGCCTCACCGGCCAGCTTCGCTGCGCCGTATAGCGAGGTCTGGATTCCGGAGTAGTCCTCGGGTGTCGGGACGACCTCCGCCTCCCCGTACAGCGCCGAGGTGGAGGCGAAGACCAGGTCGGGGATCTTGTTCACGGACAGACTCTCCAGGACGTTCAGCGTACCGATAACGTTGTAGTCGAGGTCGGCCCGGTGATCGTCGACGCTGACTCGCATCAGCGCGTGAGCCGCGAGGTGGAAGACGGCGTCGCACCCCCTCGAGACCGTCGTGACCGTCTGAAGGTCACGGATGTCGCCGTCTACGATCTGGAGCCTCGTGTTCCCACTGTGATGCGCCAGGTTGGAGCGATTCCCCGTCAGCAGGTTGTCGAGGACGACCACCTCCCACTCGTCGGCGAGCAACCGGTCGACCAGGTGGCTACCGATAAACCCCAGTCCGCCGGTTACCAGGGCTCTTCTCATGGAAGCAGCCCTTCACCTCGACCCTTTATTATAAGTGAAGTCCGCCCGCCGAGACGGATCCCGCCTCAGACCGGCTTGGACCTTTGGGCAGCGAGGAACTCCTGCCACGCCTTGTCGAACTCCGCGATTGTCTCCTCGCTCCTCTTGCTGAACGGCATCTGCCTGAGGACCTTCGAGGGGATCGTCATCACGTGCGCCCCTGCCGCCATGGCCGTCGCCACGTCCTCCGGCGTCCGGATGCTCCCGACGATTATCCTGGCTGGAATGTTCTGCTCCTTCGACGTTGCCGCGTAGTCCCTGATTATCTGGACCGGGTCCTGCCCCGCCTCCTTGGACCGGTTGTAGAAGAGCGAGACGTAGGTCGCCCCTGCCTTCGCGGCGAGCATGAGCTGGTTGTAGGTCATCATCACCGTCATGTTGGTCTTGATGCCCGACTTTGCCAGCTGGTTCACGACCTGGAGGCCCCTCCCGTCCCCGTACATGGCGACCTTCACCACTATATTGCCGTGCCACGAGGCATACTCCTTGCCTTCGGCGATCAGTTCGGGGACCGTGGTCTTGGTAGTCTCGACGCTGATCGGCCCGTTTACGAGGCCGCAGATGTCCAGGACCCGCTTCTTGAAGTCGACGCCGCCTTCCGAGAGGAAGATCTTCTGATTCGTGGTTACTCCGTCTGCGATCCCCCATCGCGCGAACTCCTCAATCTCTGCGAGGGAGGCGGTATCGAGAAATATCTGTACCAACCGTAGACACTTATCGCTATGGTTTCGTCGGCGGGACTATAAAAATTGCTTATTCGACCGAGCCAACCGCTGGCCGCGCTCCGCTCCCACTTCCTCCGTTGATTCCCTGCCTCAGTACGTCTTCTTTCCGGGTCTGTCGCCCTTGGCCGAGATCTTCTCCCTCAGCTGCTCGCACATGAGATGAGTGAGCACGAGGTGCATCCCCTCGACGTGGGGAGTGGAGTCGGCAGGCACGACGATGCAGGCGTCAGAGGCCGTCCTGAGGACCCCCCCGTCGAAGCCCGAGAGCCCCACGACCTTCCCCCCGTTCTCCTTCGCGTACTTCACCGCCTTCAGCAGGTTCTGGGACCAGGGCCCCGCCTTGTCGCTCCCTGAGCCCCCGTGGACGCTGATGGCGACAAGGACGTCCCCTTCTCTGAAGAAGTTGCGGAGCTGCTCGTAGTAGACGTCTCCCCAGCCGTTGTCGTTAGTGAGGGCGCTCATCAGGGGGATGTTGTCTACCAGGGAGAACGCCCTGAACTTCCTGACAGCGGCGTCCGAGACCCACTTGTTCAGGTCGCAAGCGAAGTGCGTCGCAGTCGAGGCCGACCCCCCGTTCCCAATCATGAACACCTGTCTGTCGTTCTCCCACGCCTCGTAGAGGATGGCTATCGCCCCGTCGATCGGGTTCCTGTCCAGCTTCCCGGCTATCCCGGAGACTTCCTCGAGGTAATCATTCGTTCGCGACAAGCTCTCGCCGCTCCGCGGCGCTTCGTTAATTAGCTTTGTCCGGCCGACTCCCTTTAGCTGCGCTCCTTCCGCCCTGCATCGGTTATATCCTAGCCAGAAGTGCGCCGAAACAGGAGAGCGACGGAACGCCATTGATAGTGTCTAGGACGCCCTTCAGGCTGCCCCTCGGCGGGGGCGGGACCGACCTTCCCATCTACTACACAAAGTACGGGGGGTTCTTCATCTCCGGCGCGGTCGACAAGTACATGCACATCGTCGTCAATGACAGGTTCGAGCCCGGGATCAGGGTGAGCTACTCGAAGACGGAGATCGTGGACACCCCTGCATCGATCCGTCACCCTCTCGTCAGGGAGGCCCTGAAGATGCTGAAGTTCAAGGAGAGGATCGAGATAGTCTCGCTCGCTGACGTCCCGGCAGCGACCGGGCTCGGGTCTTCGGGGAGCTTCACGGTGGGGCTTCTGAACGCCCTCTACGCCCACCAGAGAGTGGTAAAGACTCCCGGGCAGATCGCCGAAGCCGCCTGCGACATCGCCCAGAACAGGCTGCACGAGCCCTCTGGCAAGCAGGACGAGTACGCGGCGAGCCTGGGCGGGCTGAGGTCCTACGAGATAGACAGGCGCGGACGGGTGACGGCCAAGGAGCTCAGGATCTCAGATGACACGCTCTCGGAGCTCGAGTACGGGATCATGATGTTCTACACGGGGATCAAGAGGAGCGCAAGCCAGATCCTCGGCAGTCAGCAGAAGCGGGTCTCGGAGGATGAAGACGCGGTCGAGAAGATGCACCGCATCAAGGCGATAGGGCTGGAGAGCAAGAAGTGCCTTGAGAGGGGGGATCTGAAGAGGTTCGGCGAGCTCCTCGACGAGCACTGGGCCGTGAAACGGGGGGTCGCAAGCAGCATATCAAACCAGAGCATCGACTCGTGGTACTCCTTGGCCAAGGAGAACGGCGCACTTGGAGGGAAGGTGGTCGGGGCCGGCGGGGGAGGGTTCCTGATGTTGTACTGCGAGGAGGGGAGGCGCAAGGTCAAGGCCGCCCTCGAGAGGGAGGGGCTGGTCGAGTACAGGTTCAGGTTCGACTTCGAAGGCAGCAAGGTAATCTACAACATCTGACAACGGAGAGACCGGGTCAGCCTTCCGGAGCCGCTTCCTAGGTGTAGGACTCGATTATCTCAGAGCATCTCTGGATCCCGTTGTACTTCTTGGACACGCTCCTGAGCCTCTCGATCTTCTCTCTATAGCTGGGGTCGGTCATGCAAGCATGGACCGACTCGATGAGACTATGGGGTGTCAGCCTCTCCGACCTGATCTCAATCCCAAGCCCGAGCTTGCTGAACTTGTTAGCGTTCCCAATCTGCTCGGAATGGTTGTGTATGGGGACAAGGACCGCCGGTTTCCCGGCGTCGATGCACTGGCCGATCGTCCTGTGGCCCGCCCTTGCAACGACCAGGCTGGAGAGCGAGAATAGTTCGTCCTTCACGGGACACCAGTCGTAGATCCAAGCCCCACTCGCGAGCCTCCTCGGCTCCCCCGAGCCGCTCGGATGCCCCATGGAGATGACAATGTTGTACTTCTCGGCGAGCGCTCCCGAGGCGTTGATGACCGTGTCGAAGAACGCGCGCTTGGTCACGTCTGGGCCGCTTATCTGGAAGAATGCGAGCGGCCTTCCGTCTATGTCGAGGGCCTCCTTCGCTCTCCGGACGCTCTCCTCGCTCAGCCTCGCCTCCGGCGACGTGAACCCGACGTACCTGACGATTCTCGAGACGTCGGTCCCCGCAAGGTTGGCCTCACCGATCGTGTACGGAGGAGGGAGGTCCGTCATGAGCACTTCGTCGCTGAGAGACCAGAGGAGACCCAGCACGTCCCCCGCGAACCGTTCGTAGATCCTGCCGACGCCCTTGCCGCTGAACCTGGGGGGGAAGCTGACCTTGAACTGGTTGAGCATGGTGATGATGGGATAGGACTTGGCCCTCGAGGCCAGGATGGGAGACAACCTCGAGTCGGAAACGACCACCGCGGGGTCGAACTTGGCGATGTTATACCTCTCGAAGGCCACCTGCCTCAGGAAGGTGTTGAACATGATAGGGAAGCGGGGGATGAAGTCCTTCGACGAGAAGCTCCCCTCCTCGGTCCACTCGACGTCCAGGGAAGGACTCTCCACAAGGCTGGCATCCTTCCCGTGCGACCTGACGTAGTCTAGGGCTTGTCCCGAGCAAGAGTATCGGAACTGGTCGCCCTCCCTCCGGAGGTGGTTCGCGATCTCCACGATACGGCTTGCGTGGCCCAGCCCGGAGCCGAAAACGGAGAAGTAAACTCTGCGCAAGACCATTTTCAATTCTCTTCTGGTGTCGGGGACCCGCCTATTCCTCTCACTGCGCGCCTGGAATGGCTATATCTCTGTTGGGTTGGCGCACGCTCCTGAGTACCCTTCCGAACACGATGTCCCCCCAATCGATCTTGCCGTCACCGGACGCTATCGGCGGGGTGCTGGCGGCCTGCCCTTTTCAGCAATTTTTGCAACACCTTGCCCTCCGAGTAACGGGAAATCGAGAAGCCGGGGGCGATCTCCGGCCAAAGGCTTACATAACGAGTTGAAAAGGGCAGGATTGTTTCCACCAGGGTTTCGGATAATTGACAATACAAATCTGGTTCCTCATAGAAATCATCACCCTGGTAATCACGATCCCCGTGCTGGGCCTCGAGTACTACTGGCTCGTCCTTCTGGGAACCTCGACGACGTATCCGAGGGACCTCGAGAGCCGCGAGGTAGTCTTGCAGAGCCATCCGACCGTCTCGGTGCTGATAGCGTCCTTCAACGAGAGGTACGTCATTGCGCGTTCCTTGGAGGCGCTGAAGCACCTAGACTACCCGAAGGAGAGCCTCCAGGTGGTGATCGCTGACGATTCCAACGACCAAACCATAGGCATCATCGACGAGAAGGCGCGTGACCTGAACGACTTCGGAATCAAGACGGTCGTATCGAGGAGGCCGAGCAGGGAGCACTACAAGTGCGGGGCGCTGAACAAGGCCATGGACCAGGTGGTGGGGGAGTTCGTTCTGCTCCTCGACGCCGATTCGATCGTCCCGCCTGACATACTGAGCAAGGGGATAGACACCATGGAGAGCCACCCTCGCTCCTCGTTCGTCTCATTCAGGTACGGGCACTACAACAGGAACTACAACCTGATAACCCGCCTCTTCGCGCTCTACCAGGACATAGGGGATACTCTCTCGAAGATGGGAGCGTACCGCATCGATGCCCCCTTCTCCTTCCAGGGAGGGCTCGCCCTCGTGAGGACGAAAGACCTCAGAGATGTGGGCCAGTGGTCGAACGAGAGGATAGCCGATGACGGAGACGTTTCGATTAAGATGTACCTGGCCGGGAAGAGGGGGATCTACCTCAGCAGCGTCAAGGTGATGAGCGAGGACCCCTCGACTCTCGAGGCCTGGAAGAAGCAGGTCGCCAGGACCTCCCAGGGGTGGTGGAGGTGTATCGCCAAGTACTGGAGGAACATCATCACTGCCCCCAACGTGAACCTCAGGACGAAGGCGGGTCTCCTGCTCATGCTCTTGGGGCCCTTCTCGGGTTTCAGCTGGATTCTCGTCACCTTCCTGTCCGCTGCGGCGGTGGTGGCTGGCATCGTGCAGCCCGCGCAGTCGATCTTCAACAATCCGTTCTACATAGGCTTCATCGCCGTACCGTTTGCCATATCGATGGCCTCAGGGCTCTGGGCTCTCTGGGTTCAGGGGCTTATGACAGTCCGCAACGTCATTCTCATCCCGATGCTCGGGTACGCGACGGGGGCCATGCTGAGCCTGGGATCGGTCGCCTTCTTCTATGGAATCTTCGACAGGACCGGATTCTTCCCTTACAGGACGCCCCATGGCGGGTCGGGCGAGGCGACCAAGATGTCGTACTTCCGCCACCTTACGAACGACAAGAACGCCATCGTAGAAGCGGTGCTCGCCATAGTGGCGATACTTCTGGCAGTGTGGATCTTCCGTGACGGCGTATGGTTCCTATCCCTCACGTTAGTCGGGTTCGGCATCTTCACACTAAAGTCGATGAACCTAAGCAGGCACCTGCCGAAACGGGCGACTGAATCGCCTGCTCACTAGGCGTCCTCTGGCGTGTGGGAGAAGTACCAGTCCAGAGAACCAACTCTGAAACAAGGGACCGCCAGACTTGCATCTGGACTCGCCTTCCCCGTGCGTTTCGGGAAGGGTCGCCCTTCTACTCTTGAAGTTTCCGGGATACCGAAGAGGTAAGGTTGGAGACTTCCGCTCCTGCCCCGTCTGCCATGTTCGGCTGTATGGGCGCGCTGGAGCCCATCTTCTCTGCGCTCACTGACCTGACTGGCTGGACCATCGGGACGTTCGTGACGAGAAGCCTTGAAGCCGCCTCCGTTATCCTGTTCTTCATCACCGGCTCATCTAGTGACTTGGAAAGGGAGAGCTGCTGAAGCTGGCTCGTACCTATGAAGGGGCTCGTTTTCATGGAAGCTGCAACGTCGTCGGTTCTATTTAAGTTAGGCCCGCGCTTCCTACCGTCGCCTCCAAGCCTTCCGCCCGGTAGAGCGGCCTGCGCCGGCTCCGCCGTCCTCGTTTAAATACGTCCGACCGGCGGCTTTTATCGGTAGTCTGAGATGGAAGCTAGCAACGTTAGCGACGGGGTAAAAGTGCGGTTGGTGCTGGTGCCTGTCGACGGGTCGAAGTCCGCGGAGAGGTCCGCGAAGATCGCCTTCCAGCTTGCACATGCCTACGATGCGAAGGTGATCGTGCTCAGTGTAATCGCGTCCCCTGGATTCTCGTTCAGCGGGCCTGCCGGGGCCCCGGCGGACCTCACCGAATACTACAAGCTCGGGACTTCCGAGGCGAAGAAGGCAGTTGAATCGTCCCTGGCGCTCGCGAAGGGAGCGGGGGTCGACGCGAGAGGAGAGGTAATCGAACCGGTCTCGTCCACCGTTGGCGCCATCGTCGAGTTTGCGGAGAAGGAGAAGGTGGACCTGATAGTGATGGGTACCCGCGGCCTCGGCGGTTTCAAGAAGCTGCTCCTCGGGAGCGTCTCAACGGGCGTGGTCTCACACGCGCACTGCTCCGTCCTGGTCATCAGAGAGGCCGGGAGTGCTCAGGCGTCGAGCTCGACCTAGGCGGCCTCGATAGGCCCTATCACGAATAGCCCGAAGAGCAGGACGATGAGGACGAAGAGGGTGATGGCCACGTACATCTTGTCCTTCTCCATCGCGTACATCAGGACAGAGGCCGCGACCCTCGCAACGGGGGTCGCCAGGAGGACGATCAGACCGAGTTCGATCACATAAATCGGATTCGCGCTCGCCACCCCGCTCAGAAGCGTCGAGAGGTCGAGCGTCGGCTTACCGTAGTTCGTGGCGAGTAGCTCCGACGTCGTGGTGGGGAACGACTGCGGCGTGTTCAGGAAGAGAATCACGACCCCCAGCCCGATGAGAATCGCGCTCGCGAGAACTCCGTACTTGAGGACATCGCTGATCACGACGTTCATGTCCGGGCTTGTACCCTTCCCGCCGGCGTTCAAGGCAACCCCTCGTGTACCATCTCGATAGCGATAATGATCAGAACCGCGACGAACAGCCACCGGAGAGCGCCCGGCTTGGTGCGGACGAGGACCTTGGTCCCGGCGAATGCCCCTATCAGGACGCCGATGGCGACCGGCGCGGCGAGGATCGGGTTCACGAACCCGCCGATGTAGTAGATCGTCGTGCTCGCCGCGGCGGTGACCCCTATCATGAAATTGCTCGTCGTCGTCGAGACCTTGAACGGGAGCTTCATGTACGAGTCCAGCCCGACGACCTTGAGGATCCCACCTCCGACCCCGAGAAGGGCGGATAGGACTCCGGCGACGAACATCACCCCGAACGCCGGGTAGACCCTGTCTGCGACGTACCCGACCGTCTTCTTGGTTGCGCCGTCGTAGTACTCGCCGCTGAGTCTCAGCCTCTCCGAGACCTTGTTCTGCTTCTGGTTGATGATCTCGGACCCCTTCTTCCTCTCCTTCCTCAGCCGCACGGCGGAGCTGTATGCGGATACGATCAGCATCGCCCCGAACGTAAGGAAGACGACCCAGGAGTATCCGCTCCGCACCAGGCTGATGCTGGCGACCGCCCCGACGATAGCCCCGCATGACGAGCCTATCTCGAGGAACATCCCGATTCTCAGGTTAGTGATGTGGTCGCGGACGTAAGCCGCGGCGGAGCCGCTCGAAGTGGCGATCACAGAGACGATGCTGGCCCCGATGGCGTATTGGATGGGGATGCCAAACAACAGAGTCAGAGCTGGGACAACGAGGATGCCTCCGCCCACGCCCACCAGGGCTCCAATAAGACCTGCGATGAAAGACACGAGAAGCATCAGGACGATGTACTCGAAGATGCCTGTCATGTCGGATGGCGGGTCAGCCGCGAACGTCTCAAATTAAGTGTTGTCGGGGGTGCACCTACCGGACCCCTTGCGTCGATGCGACCCACGAACAGATGCCGCTAGATTACTTCGATCGAGCTCTCGGAGAAGCCCTGCTTGACCAGGATCTCGACGCACCGCTCTCTGTGGTCTCCCTGGAGGATTATGATCCCGTCCTTTACCGTCCCGCCCGTCGCGAGTATCTTCTTCATCTTCGTTCCGAGCTCGTGGAGGTCCTTCTCGCTCATCTTCAGACCCTCGACGACGGTGGTTGGCTTGCCGAACCTCCGCATTTCCATCCGCACCCTTATCCGGGCTTCTTCGCGGTCGAGCTCGGCCAGGATGTCGTCGAATCCTTCATCGGGGTCTTTGCTACTCACTGCTACTGGTTTAGGCCTCTTCACATATATTATTTAGGCTTAGCCGGAACCCGGCAACAACTTAAAACGGACTCCTTCTCCCCTGCGCGGCGAAGGGCCCGTAGCTCAGTGCTTGCTAGCGGGGAGTTCGGTTAGAGCGACCGGCTCATATCGAAGCCCGTGAGAAACCGGTACCAGTGAGATTCCTGGCGGGAGCGGTCGAGAGTTCAAATCTCTCCGGGCCCACTTAAACCCCAGCGGAGAATCCTCTCCAGACCTATTGCGGAACGGAGCCCGACAGTCGAGGGCGATACACTATAAAGCCGAGCAAGCCTCCGCGGAGCATCGGGAGTTCTAGATTGCAATGAAGACCAGAGATAACACAATACTGATCACCGGAGGAGCCACTGGGATAGGCTTCGCACTCGCTGAGTCATTTGTGAAGTTGGGAAACAACGTGATTGTCTGCGGCAGGAGGATGGAGAAGCTGGAGGACGCCAAGAGAAGGCTTCCCTCGTTGACCGTGAGGCGGTGCGACGTCTCAAAGGAGAGCGAACGCAGAGCCCTCTACGACTGGGTCGAGAAGGAATTCAAGGATCTCAATCTCCTGGTCAACAACGCCGGGATACAGAGGCGGATAGATTTCACCAAGGGGACCGAGGACCTCCTGAGACAGGAGGACGAAATCGACATCAACTTCAAGGCGCAGGTCTACCTCGCCGCCCAGTTCGTGCCTCTCCTGTCGAGGCAGAAGGAGGCTGCGATCGTGAACATGTCCTCCGGACTGGGCTTCGTGCCTCTGACGGTCTTCCCCATCTACTCGGCGACAAAGGCAGCTATCCACTCCTTCACGATGTCGCTCAGGTTCCAGCTCA
>JBEKFK010000031.1:0-14902 GCA_050013375.1 Nitrososphaerales archaeon
CCGGCCGCAACTCGAACGACTGAAGAAGCAGGCTTCAATCAAGTATCGCCTTTCCACTTTCATCTCGAACTCCGCCATCCTGCTCGCCCTCCCGGAATCCGAAAGGGCGAGGTGGAGCGAGCTGCTCCGCATCCATCCGAGGAGGAGCGCGTCGGGCATAATCATCGTGACGGTCTTCTCGGCTCCGTTCTCATGCCCGCACGGCACGTGCGTCTTCTGCCCGGGCGGTCCCCGCATCGGCACCCCGCAGAGCTACATGCCTGACGGCCCAAGTCAGCGGATCGCAAGGGGGCTGAACTACGACCCCTACCTGCAGGCGCGGCGCTCCCTGAGGAAGTACTACGAGAAAGGCCACGAGACATCGAAGGCGGAGACGATAATCGAGGGCGGGACCTTCATCGCGCTCCCTGTGGAATACCAGGTCCCCTTCGTCAAGTCCGTCTACGACGGCCTGAACGGATTCAGGTCGAGGACCCTCGAGGAGGCGCAGCGAGTCAACGAGTCAGCGTACAGCAGGTGCGTCGGACTCACGATAGAGTCGAAGCCAGATTGGTGCAAGCCTGAGCACATCGACCTCATGCTCTCATACGGCGTTACCCGGCTGGAGATAGGCGTGCAGAGCCTGCACGACGGACCGCTCAAGGCGAGCAACCGCGGCCACACCGTCCAGGACTCGGTCGACGCGTTCCAGGTCGCGAGGGACTCGGGCCTGAAGATCTGCGCGCACATGATGCCCGGCCTCCCGGGGTCTAATCCCGAGTACGACCTCGGGGACATGCGTCGCCTGTTCGAGGACGAACGCTTCCGTCCGGACATGACGAAGCTCTACCCGACCCTCGTGGTCAGGGAGACGGCCCTCGCCAGGTGGGCTGAGGCAGGACTCTACCGGCCCTATTCGCTGGAGGAGGTCGTGGGACTTCTCGCCGAGATGAAGCGGCATGTCCCGCGCTGGCACAGGATCATGCGGATAATGCGGGAGATCCCGGAGAAGGACATCAAGGGCGGCGCTGACGCCGGTAACCTCCGAGAGCTGGTCCTGCGGCGGATGGCCGAGCAGGGGTACAGCTGCAAGTGCATACGGTGCAGGGAGGTGGCGCTCGACTCACCCCACACCGCCGAGGCCTCCGAGCCTGAGCTTGTGACGCAGGAGTATGCCGCCTCGGGCGGGGTCGAGGTCTTCGCGTCGTTCGAGAGCGCGCCGTCCGGGAGGATCGCAGGGTTCATCCGGATGAGGGACCCGTCCCCGCTCGCGCACCGCAAGGAGATGGAGGACGCGTGCGTGGTAAGGGAGCTGAAGGTGTACGGCAAGGTGGTCTCGGTCGGGAGCAGGGACGAGGAGGCGTGGCAGCACAAGGGGCTCGGCACCGCCCTGCTCGGCGAGATGGAGAAGGTCGCCCGCGAGAGGTTCGGCGCGAAGCGCCTCCTTGTGACGAGCGCCGTCGGGACGAGGAACTACTACCGCCGGTTCGGCTACGAGACTCTGGGACCATATGTCAGCAAGCCGCTGAGTTAAAATCGGATGTGCGAGGCGGGTTTCCGTGCCAAAGATAAGGGACTGCCCCTTCGCCGGAGACGTCCTCTACAGCCCCGGGCTCGGCGTCTGGGCGAGGGTCGAAGGAAAGGTCGTCATTGTCGGGATCGACACGGTCCTCGCTTGGATCAGCGGGCCCTTCACTTCCGTCTCGTTCAAGGAGGTAGGGACGACGGTGCAACGAGGCCTGAGTCTCGGGTTCGTCGAGGGGCCGCGCCACTTCGACACGGTGAGAGCGCCGATCTCGGGTCGGATCGTCCGGGTCAACACCGCCCTGAAGGAGGACCCGAAGCTCATGAACCACGACCCCTACGGCAGGGGCTGGTTCGTGAAGGTCGAACCCCTGAGATTCGAGGAGGAGATGGGGGCACTGGGCGACTTCAAGACTGCCGCCGCCGCGCTCGAGCGCAGGATCGAGCAGCTGGGCGTTCGTTGCTTCGCAGAGTTCCCGGACTTCGAGATGTACGAGATCGGATCAGAGTGCGCCGGGATTCTCGTGAAACTGGACGATCTCATCGCCCGCTCGCCGGCCGCCACGGTGGTCCACCTGGTCACCGACGACGTCACGTCCGAGGTCGAACTCATCGCGTGGAGCGAACGGACCGGAAACGAGGTGGTCGAGGCTCGCAAGGAGGGGAGCCTCTTCCACTTCATAGTCAGGAAGGCTCGCTGACGGTTTCGGAACCCCGATCTCCGCTGACCCATCCGCCGCGCTGTTTGTGAAACACGTTGTGCGCCGCGACGACCCCCACGAGTGCCACGATAACCTCCGCGATTCCGACGACGTCGCCGCCGAAGGGGATCACGCTCCGGCCGACCACCAGTTCCACAAGAAGCACCACTATCGGAATCCAGAAGATCACGCCCGCCAGGAGCGGGCCGAGCTTCGCCCCCCTGAAGGTGAGTACGACCGTGGCGAGGATACCGACGACGAAGAGCGGCTGGGCCTCGAGCTGCAACGCCGGGTCGAAACCCAGCCCCTCGAGGACGCCGAGTAGGTCCAGGAAGGCGGCAATCATTAGACAGGCCCAGAGGAGGCCTAGGCTCTCCGAGAGGGTGGCGTATCCAGCCCGCGCAGCCCGTCCCTCGTCGCCCGACTTCATTTTGGCCAGACCGACTCTCCTCCCGCGTCTATAAAGCTGAAGATGAGGTCGAGCCAAGATCCGGTCCTCCCGACCACTGAGCGGGAGGCCATCTCGTTGCAAGACGATCTCGCCGTCAGCCAAAGTCTTGAGAGGCGAACCGGCGCATCCCACTCGTGTGATTTGTCGCAGCGCTGTCCTCCCTGCGGGAAGGACATCGAGGACCAAGCAAGCTTTTGCCCGTTCTGCGGCCATGAAGTGAAACCAGCGGAGGCCGCGGAGGCTACCGTCGTCCAGGTGCAGGACCTACGGCGCCGCAGTCCGTGAATCGAGCGACGCCGAGTGCCAAGCTCACCGAGGACCTGGTCCTCGCCGGCGACAGGGGGCTCGCTGCAGCGGCCCCTCGAGCGCGAACGCGCTACTTCTCGATGGGGGTGCCTATGGCGTTCCCCCACTCGGTCCAGGAGCCGTCGTAGTTCCTGACCTGGGGATAGCCGAGGAGGTACGTCAGGACGAACCAGCTGTGGGAGGACCTCTCCCCAATCCGGCAGTAGGTGATCACCTGCTTCTCTGGCGTGACACCCTTCTGGGAGTACAGCGCCGCGATCTCGTCCCTCGTCTTGAAAGTGCCGTCGGCGTCGTTCACCGTCTGCACCCAAGGGATGTTCTTGGCGCCCGGGATGTGCCCTCCCCTCTGGGCGTGCTCCGTCGGATACTCCGGCGGTGCCAGGATCTCCCCGGTGAACTCCTTGGGGCCGCGGACGTCCACGAGCACTCTGTCCCACTTGCCAAGGTCCCTGAGGACCTCTTCTCGGTACACCCTGAGCTTCTGGTCTGCCTCCGAAGCCTTGAAGGTGGTCTTCGGGTATGTCGGGACCTCCTTGGTCACCGGCCTGTCTTCGATCAGCCACTTCTTCCTCCCTCCGTTCAGCAGCCTCACGTTCTCGACGCCGTAGTACTTGAGGACCCAGAACGCAAAGGCGGCGAACCAGTTGTTGAAGTCTCCATAGAGGACCACCCACGTGTCCTTGCCGACGCCCGCGCCGCCGAGGAGCGCTTCGAGGTGTTCCCTGCTCAGAAGGTCTCGTCTCACGGGGTCGTTGATATCCTTCTTCCAGTCGAAGAGGACGGCTCCGGGAACGTGGCCCACGCCATAGTTGGCCGCAGGGTCGTAGTCGACCTCGACTATGCGCACGTTCGGGTCCTTGTGGTGAGCGAGCACCCATTCGGTGTCCACGAGAACCTCGGGATGAGCGTAACCTTGGGTTGTGGTCATAATATTGAACAGATATTATTCACTATATTAATTATTTTGCTCATCTTATTCTACCTTGAATACGAGCGCGACGCCTGGGGAGATGCCAAGGCTTTATTTCCACGGGGGGTGACCGCCTTCTCCGTGGACGACCTCACAGGGTATCGGGGCCCCGCCCTCAAGGTCCTGGAGGGCGCCGGAGTCAAGATCGGAGACCTCATCGAGCTCGAGCTCGGCGGGGACTCGGTCAAGGGGACCCTCGTCCCTCGGTACCAGAACGACGACGACAGGCACATAGTGGTCAAGCTGAAGAGCGGTTACAACGTCGGGATCGGCGTCTCAAGAGTCTCAGGCATAAGGAGGCTCGCCGAGGGAGAACGGCCGTCATTCACGTCGTCCCCGCCAAAGGCAGAGGGTGGCCTCCCACTCGTCTCGATCCTCGGCACGGGGGGTACGATAGCCAGCCGTGTGGATTACAGAACCGGCGCCGTGCACGCGGCAATCTCGGCAGAAGACCTGTACTCTCTCATGCCGGAGCTCTCGGACATCGCGAACATCTCTCCGGAGATAGTCGTCAGCGTCTACAGCGAGAACCTCGAGCCGGAGCACTGGGGTAGGATCGCGGCGAAAGTCTCGGAGTGCGTCTCGAGGGGCGCCCGGGGCGTCATAGTCACGACGGGGACCGACGTGATGGGCTACACCAGCGCCGCGCTGAGCTTCGCCCTCAGCGGCGTGCCCGTCCCCGTCTTCGTGGTGGGGTCCCAGAGGTCCTCCGACAGGCCATCTTCCGACGCGTACCTGAACCTCATCGGGGCGGTCTCGATGGCGGTCTCGGCCGAGTTCTCCGGGGTCTACGTCGTGATGCACGCCGACACCAACGACGAGCGGCTGGCCGTCCACAGGGGGACGCGCGTCCGCAAGAACCACACGAGCGCGCGGGACGCCTTCCGTTCGGTCGGCCTAGAACCCGTCGCCTACTGGTCTCGCAGCGGGCTCGACCTCGTCTCCCCGTCGCTTCCCAAAAGGGGCCCGGGTCCCTTCACCGCGAAGCCCAGGTTCGACGGCGGCGCGGCCCTTCTCAAGTTCTATCCCTCGATGCAGACGGCGTACGTCCAGTCGATACTCGGTTCGGGCCTGAAGGGACTCGTGATCGAGGGGACCGGGCTCGGGCACATCAACGGCAAGAACGTCTCGGCGATCAGGGGCTTCATCGACGCCGGCGGCCTTGTCTGCATGACCTCGCAGTGCATCTGGGGCCGAGTCGACATGAACGTCTACGATACGGGCAGGGACCTGCTCGAGGCGGGCGTCCTCCCTCTCGAGGACATGCTCGGGGAGACCGCGCTCTCCAAGATGATGTGGGTCCTCGCCAACGCCGATTCGCCGGCTGAGCGGAGAGCGATGATGGCCGCCGACCTCGCCGGTGAGACCACCGCGCGGACGCTTCCGGGCGGATCGGCATGAGCCTCCCGTTCGACCCATCCGTGTGCGAGATGAAGGTCGGAATCGAGATACACCAGCAGCTGGGGACCCCCACGAAACTCTTCTGCTCCTGCCCCGTGATGAAGTCGGAAGTGCTTCCGTTCTCGTTTGAGAGGCGGCTCCGTCCGAGCCAGAGCGAGCTCGGCAGGATAGACCCGGCGGCCGTCTTCGAGTTCAACAAGGGCAAGGTCAACACCTACAGGTGGAACCCGGAGTCCTCCTGCCTCGTCGACGCCGACGAGGAACCGCCTCACCCGCTGAACAGCGCCGCGCTCGAGACGACCCTCCTGATCTCCCTCATGCTCGAGGCGAAGGTGGTCGAAGAGATACACGTGATGAGGAAGCTGGTGATAGACGGCTCCAACACCGCGGGTTTCCAACGGACCGCTGTGGTCGCGCTCGGGGGCCGTCTCCGATTCGATGGCAAGTCCGTGGGGGTCCAGAGCATAACGGTCGAGGAGGACGCCTCCAGGATACTCGGAGAGGACTCGAAGAGCAGGCAGTTCGCGCTCGACAGGCTGGGCGTCCCCCTCGTCGAGATAGCGCTCGACCCGATGGCGGGTTACCCCCAGGACGTGGAGTCGGCGGCGCTCCAGCTCGGCAGGGCCCTAAGGTCGACGGGGATGGTCGCCCGGGGCCTAGGGACGATAAGACAGGATCTCAACGTCTCGGTGATGGGAGGAGCCGTCGTCGAGGTGAAGGGCGTGCAGAAGCTGAACCTCATCGGGAAGGTCGTGCGCTACGAAGGGATTCGGCAGATGGGCCTGATCCGGGTGGCAGAGGAGATACGAAGGCGGGGCCTCGCCTCGGTGAACTGCCGGACGAAGGACGTGACCTCGGTCTTTGGGTCTCCGGCCTCTGTCATCCTGAAGAAGACGCTCCAGGCCGGAGGACGGGTGCTCTGCGTCGTCGCAGACGGGATGGCCGGCCTCCTCGGCCTCGAGCCATTCCCAGGCGTGCGGCTCGGGAAGGAGCTGGCGGAGATCGCCAGGACAAACTCCCTCGGCGGGGTGATACACTCCGACGAGTTCCGGAAGCAGGCGATCACCGAGGCGGAAGAGTCCGATATCAGGCGGCTAACAGGGTCTGACGCCGAGGGCGCACTCGTCCTCGTGGCAGGCCCGGACGAACGTATCTCCGTCGTCGCAGGGCTCGTGGCCGAGAGGCTCTCGGACGCTGTCAGAGGGGTCCCGAAGGAGACGCGGGCCGCGACCGAAGACGGCGAGACGAGATACCTCAGGCCGCGCCCGGGGGCGGCCAGGATGTATCCAGAGACAGACATCCCTGAGATTCTGGTCACCGAGGCGATGCTGGAGAGGGTCCGCCGCACGATCCCGCAGCCCTGGGAGGTCAGGGTGAAGTCGTATGTAGAGCGCTACTCCCTCAGCCCAGAGATGGCGCTCCAACTCTACGACTCGGGGGAGGCGCCCGAATTCGAGAGGCTGGCCGCTGAACTGAAGCTGGACCGCTCCGTCATCGCCTCGGTCCTGGTCGAGGTACCCGTGAGGCTCTCGAGAGAGGGGGTCGACGAAGGCAAGCTTACCGAAGGGCTGCTGGAAGATGTGCTCCGCTCCGTTGACAGGGGCGAGTTCGCGAAAGAGGCAGCGGTCGACGTCCTGAGGACCGTGTGCGGCGGAGGTGCGGAAGGGGTGGATGACGCCGTCAGGAAGCTCGGGCTGACGAGGTTGAGCGAGGACGAGCTCAGGTCGATCATCCAGAGTTTAGTCAAGCAGAACTCGACCCTGATCGCCGAGAGGGGGGAGCGAGCCTTCAGCATCCTGATGGGCGAGGTCATGAAGTCCGCCAGGGGCCGCGTCGACGGGCAGGTGGTCGGGCGCATTCTCAGGGAGACGATCGCGTCCTCCCGCGGCCCATCCGGGACCTGACCCCGCGCCCCAAAACTTTACTAGCCCAACCAACGCGACGCGTCCCGTTGTCCTCTGACAGAATCAAGATTAGAGTGAGGTCGGGCCAGAACGAAGCCGAGATAGAGGCGGAGATGGGGCAGATTAGGGAGGCGATAGCTCTGATACCCGAGATAACCAGCAAGTTCCCAGAAGGGCGGAGCGAAGTCCGGCACGCGGTCGCCGCGCTCGAGCCAATCTCGGCGCCCATACCCACAGAGGCGCGATCCCAGTCTGAGCTCCCCTCGATCGCGGTCGAGAAGGGCGACTCGCTGAGCGACATCATCTCGAAGTTCTTCGCCGACCAGTGGGGTAAGAGCCCGAGGAAGCTGCTCGAGGTCCGGGACGCGCTCCAGTCTTACGGGCTGAACTACCCGAAGCAGTCGGTGGCGGTCGCGCTCCTAAGGCTCGCCAAGTCTTCCAGGATCCGGCGGTTCAAGAGCGAGGGCGGGGAGTATGTGTACACTACGTCGACCTCGATGATGCCCTCGCAGGTGCTGATCCTCCCGGAGACGGACGAGCCCCAGCCAGAGCTCGCGAGCTCGGCAAACATTTAACCGTCCGAGAACGGCTTGCCGCTTCGAGGAAACGCGAGCAATTGTCCAGTGAAAAACCACTCTCCGTCTCTGTAGCGTACGGGGACGTGAAGGTCGAGTTCTCGGGATCTCCGGACGTCGTCTTCCGTTCCCTGCACGAGTTCATCAGCAAAGAGATCCCGAACATCGAACTCGCCAAGAGCATCTCGGTCAATTACTCGCTCAACGACCTTGTCCAGATGTTCAAGGACTACATCCGCTTCACCGAGGAGGGTCCACGCGTCTGGGTACAGGACAGGAAGCTCAGCGACAAGGACGTCATACTTCTCCAGCTGATCGCCGGACGGGCCGCCCACCTCTCGGGCAGGGGCCCGAGCGATGACATGAGCGTCTCCGAGCTGGAGACGGCCACATCGCTCAACCCCAAGACGATCGGCTCTCGCCTCTCCGAGCTCAACAAGACGGGCGCGGTCGAACGGAGGGAGTCAGACGGAACGGGCAGGTACAAGGTCACAACGACGGGTATACACTGGCTCCACACCCAGCTCCAGAAGAAGTTCCCCAAGAGCGCTCAGGCTTCGCCGGCCTGAGGCTTCGAAGGATACTTCTGTACATACCTGTAGTTCCTCATGGTCCCGTCCCGGAAGAGCGTCCCTTCCCGCACCAGGTCTACGAGCGCGTGGGAGACCGCCGTCCTGTCGTAGTGGTACCCTCTCCTTGCCATCTCCTCGTGCACCTCCGAGAGCGACCTCTGCGAGCCGAACCATCCCTC
This sequence comes from Nitrososphaerales archaeon, assembly GCA_050013375.1. Classification (GTDB taxonomy): domain Archaea; phylum Thermoproteota; class Nitrososphaeria; order Nitrososphaerales; family Gagatemarchaeaceae; genus Gagatemarchaeum. The sequence goes on from JBEKFK010000031.1 coordinate 8,563, forward strand.
CTTCCACATGACCTGAAGGAGTCCTCTGCAGGTCTCGAACCTCTTCTCATCCCCTTCATCGCCCCCGGCCTCGGACGACGAGATCGCCACCTGCTCCTTGGATGCCATCCCGGCGATCACGCTCTCGACGGCCTGCTGCACCTTGTCTGCCGGCGAGGTGATCTCTATCTCCCACGCACCTCTCTTCAGTTTCACTGTCACCGCCGAGGGCGGCTGGTCGCTTGACAATCCGGGCTATCCCTGTTGTTCCTGTTGCGCATCTTGGCGGGCATATTTAAGACTCCTCAGTCTGGACCACAGAATACTATATTGCGCAAGCGCATGTTGCGCAATACTTATTAATCAAGCGTGCCATACCCATGTTGCGCAACATGAACACTCAACTGAAGGTCGCAACCGTGGTCAGCATGGACGCACTGAGCGTGCTCGCAGGCGAGTTCAGGGAGCAGTTCCACACGTCGGCCGAGGTGATCCACGAGCGGCTCGTCGGTAGGCGCTTCATATTCAACAAGGACGGGAAGGACTCCTATCCGTTCGAGGACTGGGAGGGCGCGGGAGATGGGGAGGCCCTCCCCATCGCCCCTTCGACCGAGACGGTCACCATCGCCTCGACAGACTCATCCTGCATACTCCTCGGTGAGAGCTCCGACGGCGCGGTCTACGCCGTGCGCGCCGCGGTCTGCTTCGCCTCCCAGGGGTCAGTCCAGGGCTACTTCCGCATAGGACCGATCGTCGTGCACCTCTCCCCTGCCGGGTCCCTGGGCCTCCCGACGAGGCTCGAGGGTTACGAACTCAGGGTCGCGCTCTCGGACCACCTCATCGCAGAGCGGATAATCCGGAACACCATCGAGAAGAAGATTCTCGCCTCTCTCCTCTCGTTCCCGGGGAGGATGCTCGTGATGGCCGACGGCTCCCTCAAGCATCCCCTCGACTCGTACCCGGAGTCGCTCTTCAGGGACGACGACACGGGTTCCTCGCTGATAGGGTTCTCCAAGTCGAGCGCCATGATCTCCTCGAACAGGCTCTCGGCGGTGGTCTCCAGGGCCCCGGGGCCCTCGTACTCGACCGTCGAGGACGCTCCCATACACACGCTGCTGGCGAAGTTCTCCCGTGACGGCCTGGTCTTCAGGCTGGACCTCGCCCGGAGCCGGGGCCGGATCCCCGAGGTTCTGGGCTCGATCCTCTCCAACGACTCCTTCACTGTCGGCTACCCCGAGTCGCTGAGGGTGGCCCACCACCTCTCCGTCTTCTCGCGGTCGGAGGACATGGCGCTCAAGGCGTACATCACCGACAGGTACTCGCTGAAGCACCTGAGGTCGTTCGGGCTCCGCCGCCTCACGCTCGGCGGGCTGAGCAACTCAGGGTGAATGGGGTTGAGGATACTCAAGAAGGAAGGTCCCAACATCCTCATCGTCGCCTCCCAGAACGAGGACGTGAGGATCGGGGACTATCTCATGGTCACTGAGAAGGACAGGAGCCTTGTCCTCCAGGTAATCGACGAGAACTACCTGGACGTAGACGGCATAATGGAGGAGGTCGCGCGTGAAGAAGTCCTCCTCTCGTCGGTGCAGGGCGTGACGGAGGACCCGGCCGACGTGGGGGGCATCTCCAGGGAGATACGCGACATGAGGCTCCTGCAGTGCAAGGCGAGGGGAAGCGTGGAACACGGCCGGCACAGCCCCCGGATCGACTGGATACCGTCACGGACCACCTCGAAGATAACGAGGCAAAACGTGAACGACATCCTCGATTCGGCGGGCAACCGGGGCCTGCGGAAGATCAAGATAGGCAAGTCGGGCAGGGCCTCCTCCTTCTCAGTGACGGCCGAGGCCCTCGACGGCAGGATCACCATCATCACGGGGAGGAAGGAGTCGGGCAAGTCCCACCTCGCCAAGATGATGGTGAGGGGGCTCCTCGAGCACGGCGCCTACTGCGTGATTTTCGACCTGAACGACGAGTACGGGACGATAGGCCTCACCGCCGACGGGACGAAGACGGGGGTGGCGGACCGGGTGGTCGTGAGGAAGCCCGCGAGGGACCTGAAGTTCAGCCTGGGAGGCGCGGGGGTCCGCGCCGTGACCTCGCTCCTCCAGCACTCGCTCGAGATGCCGGGCACGACGCTGCGGGAGTTCATGAGGATCTGGGAGGGGATGGAGGCGAAGAACGAGCTCTCCATGGAATCGTTCGGGACGTACATCCAGCAGTGGAGGTGCAACGAGTTCGTCCGCGACGCCCTCAATGCGAGGTACTACACCCTCTCAAACTCCGGGCTCTTCACGGACTCGGAGTCCGCTTTCCGGCTCGACGAGTTCTTCGCCTCGCACCCGGAGGGCGGCGCGCTCGTGATTTCGCTGAGCAGGGTCTCCCCGCTGAACAGGAAGATGACCGTGGAGCTCATCCTCTCCAAGCTCGTGGAGCTCCTGGAGCAGAAGGCCATCCCTCCGGTCTTCCTGCTCTCCGAGGAGGCGCACCTCTATCTGCGCGAGACCTACTGGGAGGACCTCATCACCCGGATGAGGCACTTCGGCGTCTTCACGACCTTCGTCACCAACCAGCCTGACGCCATCAAGCAGGAGATCTACCGGCAGGCGGACAACATCTTCCTCTACAACTTCTCCAGCGAGGCCGACCTGAACCTGGTCGCGCAGGCTTCGATGGTCGACACCGATACGGTGAAGTCGATAGTGAGGACGCTTCCCCCAAGGATGTGTCTCGTCCTCGGACATGCGGTCAACAACCTGCCCGTCGTGGTGACCGTCGACGAGTTCGACGCCCCTCCGAGCGGGATTACCCGGCGCTTCTTCGACGGGTTGAGGGTGCCGAGCCTCAGCAGGTAGGGTCTAGCCATGTCACCGTGGCCGGCCGCCCGACGGGGCCCTGGTCATGCCTTCCGTCGCCGCCTCCGAGGGAGTTCGGCAAATGTTTAAAGCGCATTCGCTAAACAACAGGCACGTTGGAATCGAGTCGCCAGGAGTCCCTGATCAAGATCGCCGGCGAAGTAGTCGCAAGCCCGGACCCTGGAAGGGCTCTCCGAGTCTGGCGCGAGAAGCTCTCGGTCAAACAGGTACAGCTTGCGCGCGCCCTCAAGCTCTCGCCCTCTGTGCTAAGCGACTATGAGAGCGGCAGGCGACCGTCGCCCGGTGTGATGTTCGTCAGGAAGTACATCGAGGCGCTCGTCGCCCTCGACGAAGCCCAGGGGAGGGTGGCGTCCCGGCTCCTGAGCCCTGAGAAGTCGTCGGCAATCCTGGCCATCAGCGAGTTCACGCGCCCCATAACCGCGACCGCGCTCCTGGGCGCTGTCAAGGGAACAGTCCTCTCAGGTGACCCTTCCCGAACCAGCCTCTATGGGTACACGGTGGTCGACAGCATCAAGACGATCTACGCCCTCTCCGGATACGACTTTTACAGGATATTCGGAGCCACGACCGAGAGGGCCATTATCTTCACGAAGGTCGGCGCAGGACGGAGCCCTCTCGTCGCCGTCAGGGTCTCCCAGCTCAAACCCCGGATGGTGATCATCCACGGGCCCACCCAGACAGACCCCCTCGCCATCGAGCTGGCCAAGAAGGAGGGCCTGATCTTCGCGCTCTCGAACGCGGCAAACGAAGACGAGATAATCACCTCGCTGAGGGCCCTCGCCGAACAGTAGCAGTGACCTCTGGCACCCCTGGCGCGCCCCGCGCATTCCCGCATGACTTCAGGGAAGCCTTTTAGAGACATCCAAGTCACGCGGCCCTGACTGCATTGCTCCCGGCGGATCTAATCCTGGCTCTGGGAGAGCTCCTGATCGTCATCGTCTTCGCGCTCGTGGCCATTCGGGCGAAGGCGCTCGACAGAGGGGGGTTCCTCGCGAGCGTGGCCGTTGGCTATGCGATCTTCCTAGGCGGAGGGTGGCAGTGGTTCCTGATTATAGCGTCCTTCTTCATTCTCGGCGTCGGCTTCACCTGGTTCAAGTACGAGTACAAGAAGAGCATCGGGAGCGCCCAGGAGAAGGGCGGCGCAAGGAACTGGCCAAACATCCTGGCCAACGGCGGCCTCGCCGCGGTCTTCGGGCTGACCGAGCTGGCCTTCGGAGGGTCGGTCTTCGCGGTCCTGTTCGTCGGTGCGATGTCTGCGGCCGCGTCGGACACCGTCGCGACCGAGCTGGGCCTCCTTAGCAAGTCGGACCCGAGGTTAATCTCCCGGCCAAGCGTCAGGGTGGCTCCCGGGATGTCCGGAGGCGTCACCGCGCTCGGCTTCCTCGGGACGCTCCTGGCGTCGACGGCCATCGGAATCATCGCCGCGCTGGTCGCGGTCATAGGCGGCGCTTCCCCTCTCGAGATAGTCCTCGTCGCCATCACGGGAGGGGTGGTCGGGTCGGTCGCCGACAGCCTCGTGGGGGCGACCCTCCAGCGGAAGGCAGTCTGTGTGGTATGCGGCAAGCCCTCTGAGAACTTCGTCCACTGTGGAGAACCGACGAAGCAGCAGTCGGGCCTCTCCCACATCGACAACAACATAGTGAACCTGATAGCCACGATCGCAGGGGCGGCCGGGTCGCTCGCGCTGTTCGCCCTGCTATTCTAGGACAAGCGCGCCCTAAGCCATCCCGAGAGCTCGGAGACCTTCACCTTCTCCTGCTGCTTGGAGTCCCTGACCCTGACCGTCACGGTGCCTTGCTCAAGGGTCTCCCTGTCGACCGTCACGCAGAAGGGGACCCCTGCCTCGTCCGAGCGGGCATACCTCCTCCCGATCGACCCGCCCTCGTCGTAGGTGGCTTCCATTTCGAAGCGGAGCCCGGCGTAGATCTCCGAGGCCTTCTCGGGGAGGCCGTCCTTCGAGACCAGCGGGAAGACCCCGACCTGGATGGGCGCGAGGCCGGGTCTCAGCGCGAGGTAAGTCCTCCCCTCCTCGGTCCTGTACGCGCTCTCCATGAGGGCGTAGAGCGACCTGTCGATTCCCATCGAGAGCTCGAAGACGTGGGGCACGACCTTGGCGCCCTCGTCCTCGACGGAGTAGTCGCTCTTGCTCACCTCGGCGTGCCGCTTGAAGTCGTAGTCGGTCCGGTAGTTGCACGCGACCAGCTCCAGCCAGCCTACGGACGTCTTCACCTCGAGGTCGAAGGCGACCGCCGAGTAGAAGGCCTTCTCCTTGTCGCCCAGCTTCCTGAGCCGTATCGCCGAAGCGGGGAGCCCGGCGGACTCGTAGAAGCTCTGGATAAGATAGAGGTAGTAGCCGATTAGCTTGTTCGGGACCTTCCCGGCGGCTATGGCGTCGGAGACCTTCACGGGGACGTGCTCCGACTCGCCCTCGGCGATGTTGAGGGCGTAGCCGAGCGCCACGTCGAACTTCGCCAGGTCGACCTTGGCAGGGTTGAAGAGCACCTCGATCTCGGCCTGGTAGAACTCGCGCTGCCTCAGGATCCCCTGTCGAGGCGCGATCTCGTTCCGGAAGCTCTTCCCGAGCTGCGCGAACCCCTTCGGGAGCTTGATGCGCTGCGTCTTGAAGAGGAATGGCGCGTCGACAAATATTCCCTGGCACGTCTCCGGACGGAGGTAGGCCTCTTCTCCCAGCGGCCCTATCCCTACCCTGAACATCATGTTGAACCGCCGCGTCCCGGTCAGCGCCCTCTTGCAGTTGCTGCAGACGATCCTGTTCTCGCCCAGGAGGGTGTCGAACTCGGCGTCCTGGAGGCCTTCCGGGACCGGATGCTTGGTCTTCTCCTCGATCAGCTTGTCGGTCCTGTATATCGCGTGACAGTTGGAGCACTCCACGATCGGGTCGCTGAAGCTCGCCAGGTGCCCTGATGCGACGAAGACCGCCCTGGGGAGGATCTGGACCGTGTCTATCTCGACCATCTCGTCCGCCTTGACGAGCCGCCTCCTCCAGAGATCGACGTACCTGTTCCTGAAGAGCACACCCAGAGGGCCGTAGTCCCAGAAGCCGGCCGGGACGTTCGGGTAGGAGTCTGCGGCTCTGAAGAAGTACCCACGCCGGGCGGCGAGGTTCATTACCTCCTCATAGGTCGCGGGCTTGGCCGGGGGCTGGGTGCTGCTGGCGGATGGCTTCTCGATATCTGACAAAGGCTACTGGGAAAATGCCCTAGGCGGTCGTCTTAAATCTCTTCTTCGACTCTCGTGGTGTCCCCGGCCCTCGGGGCGGGGAAGGGCCGACTCCGGGCCTCAGACTGCCTTTATCTGCTTCACGACGCTCGGTCTTACCTTGCGGAAGACCCTGTAGCCGCAGATGCACTTCACTTCTGGGAGGTTGCTGAGCTCCTCCTGACTGGTCTTGGTCCCGCATCTGACACACTCGTATATCGAGCTCTGGAAGACCTTGACCTGTTCTTCAGCTGTACCGGACA
>JBEKFK010000032.1:0-14448 GCA_050013375.1 Nitrososphaerales archaeon
GACCGAGGAGGTGCAGCTCACCCTGCCGAGGGCCCCGATGGCCCTGACGGCGCGCCTCAGATTCTCCTCACGGTCGCCGAGGTTGGTGCCTAGGGCTATCAGCGACTCGACCATGACTCCCGTTCCCGGACAATCTCGACCCCTATCGACGGCTCCTTGGAGTATTTCGCCTTCCGGACCTTCACAGACACCCTCTCCACCGGGAACGAGTCGAGCAGTGCGCCCGCGATGCCCTCTGCGACGGTCTCGAGCAGGGAGAACTTCCTGCCAGTCGCGAAGGCAGAGATGCGCTCCTTCACGTCCCTGTAGTTGACGCTGTCCTTCACCTCGTCGCCGCGGGCGGCGCGGGCTAGGCTGAGGAAGATGCTGACGTCGACCACTATCTCCTGCGGCTCCCCCCTCTCCGCCGGCGTGAGGCCGACCCTGCAGGGGACACGGAGGTTGTCGACGAAGATCCTGTCTGTCAACGAGGCTCGGACCGCCTCAGGCCGTTGATGGGTCTTAAGGTTGGTCCTACGGAGACGGTCGGCCCAGCCCCCGCCTCAGCAGTGGTTGGCCATGACCGAGTCGAGGAGCTTGTTCTGCGCGTTCAGGGAACCGGAGACAGCCTCCATCACCGAGGCCTCGTCCCTGGACCGCACGAGGTACGACCTCCAGAGCGCGGCATGTCTCACGTCGGCCTCCTCGTGAAGCTCGAAGTATCTCGTCGCGTCCTCGCTCTCCATCCCGTAGAAGTTCTTGAGGCCCTCTATCTTGGAGCGGCTGATCTCCGGGAGCTGCTTCTCGTAGGCGTACATCGCGGCCGCTCCGGCCTCGAAGGACGAGGCCGTCAGCCCCTCCAGCGCCTGGACCGATTCGAGGGTGGCATGCGCGCCAGGATATCTCTCGAGCCTGCGCCTCGAGACGCCGACCGAGCGTGCGAATCTGACCCAGGGTTCGATGTGGGTGAGCTCTTCGTCCATGTTCTCCACGATATGGCCGGCCCGCGAAGGCCCGGCGAGAGCAGCGACGTTCGAGACGAGCGTCGGGACGGCCTTTACAAGTTGGAAGTACTCCATGGAGTAGCCCGCGAGGTTGCCCTTGGTCAGCTTGCCTTCAGACCACTTGCGGTAGAACGGGTGCTTGAGCAGGCTCCGTTTCTCGATCTCTGCGTCTATCCTGATAAGAAGGGTCACGGGGCCGGTTGCCCTCCATTATTACATAAGTGTTATCCAGTCAGAGCTGCGACGCGATCGCGTTCGCCATCTCCCTGGTCCCCGCCGTCCCTCCCAGGTCGTAGGTCACGTGCTTCCCCTCGGAGACGACGCGGGTGGTCGCATCGAATATCGCCTTGCCTGCGCTCTTCTGTCCGATGTACTCGAGCATCCAGGCAGCGGAAAGAATCGTCGCGGCAGGGTTGACCTTGTCCATTCCCTTGTACTTCGGGCTGCTGCCGTGGGCCGGCTCGAACATCGCGTGACTGTCCCCGATGTTCGCCGAGTAGATCATGGCGATGCTCCCGACGAGGCCCGAGGCCTCCTCTGAGACGATGTCCATGAAGAGGTTCGTCCCCACGACGACCGTCTGGTCGAACCGCTGGGGATTCTTCATAAGCTGCTGTGCGAAGTTGTCCACGAAGAGGTCCTCGACCGCGATCTCGGGGAAGGAGTTGCCTACGGCGTGCACAGACTCCAGGAAGAGCCCGTCGGAGATCTTCAGGATGTTCGCCTTGTTGATCGCGACGAGCTTCTTCCAGCCCCTCCTCCTCGCCTCCTCGAACGAGAAGCGGGCGACCTTCGTCGACTTTTCCCGCGTTATGACCCTGACCGCCGACGCCACGTCGTCGCTCAACTTGTACTCGATGCCCGAGTACAGCCCCTCGGTCCCCTCCCGGACGCAGACGAGATCGACGGGGCCGAGCGGACCGATGTGGTTCGGGAAGCTCTTTATCGGCCTGACGTTCGCGTAGAGGTTGAAACGCTGCCTTATGCTGATCGCGACGGACCTCGGCGTGCCGGGGGTCGAGAGCGTTGTCGTGGGACCCTTGAAACAGCAGTCCGCTTCCTCCAAGGCCTTCCAGGTCGCGTCGGGGATGAAGCTGGGGCCCCCGTTCTTCTCCCACCACTCCGCTCCGCCTTCACACCTGATGAACTCGGCGTCGGCGCCGCTCGCCTTCAAGACCAGCATCATCGCCTCGACGAGCTCAGGCCCGGTACCGTCTCCCTCGAGGAGGGCGACCTTCTTCATGCGTCGAGGGCGTATGGGGGTAGCCGATTTATCCTTTCCAGAGGTCAGGATGTTATCTGGAATCCGTCGAGGCGAGGACAGGATTCCAGGAGCTCCTCCACGACCTCGGTGACCTCGGCACCGGGGGGGCCCAGCCGGGACCACTCCAGGACCCGCCTCACGTCCCCCTCGTCCCCCTGGAGCAGCGCCTCAACGGAACCGTCGCCAAGGTTGCGGACCCACCCATCCACTCCGTGGAGCGCGGCCTTGGCCTGCATCGATGCCCTGTAGGAGACGCCCTGGACCCTGCCCTTCACGACCAATTTCATGCTTATCCGGTTCAACTTGACGCTCCGCACTCCGCGTTCAGGTGGTCAGCGGGTGGGCGGGTATTTATCCGATAGAGCGCGGTCCCCGGACTCGGACGAAGAATGGCCGAACTGAAGAAGGCGATCCAATGGCTCGTCTTCGCGTCTGTGGCCATGGGGGTGCTCTTCATCCTTGCCGCGGGCACCCTCGTCCCTTCCTGGCTCCTCGCGAGCATCGTCGCCGGGGAGCTGGCGTACGCCGCGGCCGCGTACGCCCTGGCCCGAGGCCACAGGGCGGCGTACTATGCTGTCGAGGTCTTGGCCCTGATCGTCCTGGCCGTCTCGCTGCCCCAACCGGGGCACTACGCCTTTGCGAGCGACGGGCAGGTGGGAGCGTTCCTCATATTCGGGATAGGGTCGGTCCTGCAGATCTGCCTCATCGTCCTGATACCCGTCCACCTGTGGCGCAAGGGCTCGGCATAGTCGTCATCAATCCCGCGGAGCGAAGCCTGAAGCGGTCAAACCCGAGGCCAAGGACGACTGGTAGGCACTCCGAGAGAGCTGGGAGGAGAACCGGGTGGAGCTGTACAATAAGTGAGCACCTTTAAGCGCCTCATTCCAGCGTCCGGCTCGAGAATCATGGCAATGTGTGCAAAATGCGGAAAGGAAATTCCGGCCGGACAGGAAGTAAAGAAGGGCTTCCTGATGAAGAAGACCTATCACAAGGAATGCGCGGCCTAGGTCAGGCCGCTCGAACAAGCACCTCTCCCTTCTGATTCCACGCCCGGGTGGGGCGAGAGTCATCGAGGGATGTGCCTTCCTGCGAGCGCCGCTGTCGCTGTCCATATCCGGGCATGGGCTGCCGCGTCGCTAGCCCGGTCCTGTCGATGCTCCCCGCTTGTCGAGTACCCTCCACGCCCGGCGAGACCGTCACCCTGGGACAACAACGCTTATCATTCTACTTCCAGTCCACGCTCTCATGGACCGCCTGAAAGGGAGGGTAGCCCTAATCACGGGATCGGGCTCAGGGATGGGCAGAGCGACCGCGAGGCTCTTCTCGAAGGAGGGAGCGACGGTCGCGGTCAGCGACATCGACGAGAGCGGAGGAGATGAGACAGTCGCCGCGATCAAGGCGGAGGGAGGAGAGGCGTCTTTCTTCAGGTGTGACGTGACGAAGGGTATCCAAGTCAAGGCTACGGTGGACGCTATAATCGCAAAGTATGGAAGGGTCGACGTCGTCCACAGCCACGTCGGCGGTGACCTCGGTCCCTCAGACACCGTCGTGGAAGACAGCGAGGAGGATTGGGAGAGACTGATGAACCTCAATATCAAGAGCCATTTCCTGGTAACCAAGGAAGTGATACCTCACATGATCAGCCAAGGCGGCGGGGCTATAATCATCACAATCACCACGAACGCATTCATGAACTACCGCCATGTGCAGGCCTACGGCACGACCAAATCGGCCCTGATCCAGCTGACCAAGTCCCTGGCGATGGACTACGCCGAGCACAACATCAGGGTGAACGCGCTGGCCCCGGGAGAGATCCTCACGCCGCTCTGGGAGAAGCACTTCAACGCCCATCCCAATCCCGCTGAAGCGAAGGAGGCGGTTCGCAGGAAGATCCCCATTGGCAGGATAGGGACCGCCGACGAGGTCGCCTCGTGCGTCCTGTTCTTCGCGTCGGACGATGCGAGGTACGTCACCGGTAACATCCTGTTCGTGGACGGCGGCCTCATGGCAGGTTTCTACGAGCCGTCATAGCTGGAGCATCCTTCCTGTCCTGTTCCCGGAGGGTCCCGCCGACTAGGCTCTCCGAGCTTTTCGGCCAGACGTCGAGGGGAAGATCAGGAGCGGGCCCGGCCGGATTTGAACCGGCGGCATCTAGCTTCGCAGGCTAGCATTCTATCCATACTGAACTACGGGCCCGACAAAACGGGCTCCCCATTGTTGGGCCTAATAACTTTCTTTGGCGAGAGGTCTGCCGTTGGCCGTTCCGGGCGAAGAGGTTAGCTGGACTCAGGACTAGCTCTTCCTCGTGTCATCGAGGGCGGCAATGATCTTGTTCGCCGTCGCTTCCTGACCAGCGTCCATTATGTACGGGCCCAGCCTCGGTCCCCTCTCGGTACCGAGGAGGATATGGTAGATGGCGGAGAAGAACTTGCTCGGCTCCGTCCCACTGCTCCTTACCGACTCGAACGCGGCGCCCTGAATCTCGTCCGAAGTCTTGGAACGCCCCAGGGCGTCCGCGAACGACCGCAGGGCATCTACGGTCTTTGGGTCCCACTCCGGAGGGTTCAGCGCCGCCTTCGGGAGGCCGGAGTCCGCCGTCTTCTGCACCCTCACGTTCGCGTCGCGGGCCCACTTTGCGGCCCAGCCTATGCGGGTCGAGAGCTCCGGCGAGGGTCCCGCGACCGCCCCGTTCGACACTAGGCGCTTCGTGACGAACTCCTCCACCGCGCCTTCGGGGGCCACCACGGCCAGTTCGGCAATCTGGCGGAAGGGAACGTGGACGCCCGGATGCGGAGGGACCGAGGTCAGGACCGTGTACTCGTAGAGGCCCCTCTGCTTCGCGTCCTTCATCGTGTTGGGGTCCCTCTGATCCGAGAAGTAGTAGGCCTCGAGCTCGTCGAACTCGTCCATGTAGACCGGTACGTCGTCGACGGAGATGTTCCTCGCGCCGACGATCCGCTTGAACATGAGGAGCCTCAGACTGTCGGGGGAGGCGTAGGTCAGCCACTCCTGGGGGGTAAGGACGTTCCCGACCGACTTCGCTATCTTGCGGCCGGCCTTGTCCTGGAAGAGCTCGTAGGCCGCGTGGTGCGGAGGCGCGCGCTTGAGCACGTTCTCGCATATCCAGTCGTTGACCTTGACCGAGTCCGCGATGTCCTTCCCGTAGGCCTCGAACCTGATGTCGAGCGCGGCCCAGCGGGCGGCAAACTCGCTCTTCCAGGCGAGCTTCCCCTCTCCCTCTGTTACGCTGCGATCGCCCTCGTAGCCGCACCCTTGGACCAGCTTGTCGCGAATCTGGGCGCTGTCGCACCTGTAGTGCACGACCCCCTTCGCCGCGTCGTAGCCCGTGACCTTGGTGGTGTAGAGCCTGCCGCAGTTCTTGCAGATCGGGGTGTACGGGAAGACTGACTGGTACTTGTCCTGGCCCGTGAGCTCCTTGATCTTGTCCCCTATCACCTCCGCGCTCTCCAGGATGACCTTGATCTGCTCGTTGAGCAGGCCCTTCTTGTAGGCCTCGGCTCCGCTCATGAATGTGTACTCTATGCCGAGCAAGTCGAGCGAGGCCTTCAGCAGCGACCCGACGTGCTCGCCGAAGGACTTGTGGCACCCGAAGGGGTCGGGGACGCGGGTCACGGGGTGTGCGATGTAGTCGTTGAGCCACTCCGGGAATCCCGCAGGGACCTTCCTGAAGCCGTCGAGGTCGTCGGAGTACGCAATGAGCTCCGACCTGTAGCCGAGGCCCTCGAGGGCCATCTTGACCCCGTACGACCTGATGGCGTCGCCCACGCTACCGATGTGTGGGAGTCCCGATGCGCCCAGACCGCTCTCGACCCGGATCAGGGAGAGGTCCCGCCCGAGAGACCTGTCCCTTTCTATGACCTCGCTGGCAACCCGGTCCAGCCAGGTACCCCGGCCGATTATCTTGACCTGCTGCGACAAACAAGAGGAGGGGGGTGCCGCCGCCGATTAAAGAGATTACGGGCCCGTACTAGCGGTAGTAGGGGACCGTGACCTTCTCCATCGGCTTGGACTCCCTCGAGGTGCGGACCTTCTTCGCCGCGGCCTTGAAGTGATCCATCGTGACGATGGCCTCCTTGATGTGAGCCTTCGCGTCGTCAATCTTCGGGTACTTGGCGACGTACTCCTGGAGGACCATCGAGACGGCGGTGTTGGTCAGCGCTGCCAGGTCGGCCCCGCTGAACCCTTCGGTCATCTCGACGAGCGCCTCGACGTCGACGTCAGGGTCCTTCTGCTTCCCTTCGAGGGAGAGGCTGAGTATCTGGAGCCTGGCTTCCTTGTTCGGGAGCGGAATGGAGATGATCTTGTCGAACCTGCCCGGCCTCACTAGCGCTGGGTCTACCATGTCGATCCTGTTCGTCGCCGCGAGGACCACTACTCCGTTCAGAGCCTGGATCCCGTCGAGCTCGGTCAGGAGCTGGCTGACGACCCTCTCGGTGACCATGCTGTCTCCGCCCATGCCCCTGGTCGGGGCGAGCGCGTCGATCTCGTCGAAGAAGATCACACAGGGCGATGCCTGGCGGGCCCTCCTGAAGACCTCTCGGACGCCTCTCTCGGACTCGCCGACCCACTTGCTGAGGAGCTCGGGTCCGCGGATGCTGATGAAGTTTGCCTCGCTCTCGGTCGCTACCGCCTTTGCGAGGAGGGTCTTCCCGGTCCCGGACGGGCCGTGCAGGAGGACACCCTTCGGCATGTTGTAGCCTATGACCTTGTAGAGGTCCTGGAACTTGAGCGGCCACTCGACCGCCTCCTGGAGCTCCTTCTTCACGTCCTCGAGGCCGCCGATCTCGGACCACTTCACGTCAGGGGTCTCGAGGTAGACTTCGCGCATCGCCGAGGGCATTACGTCCTTCAGCGCCTCCTCGAAGTCGTTCATGGTCACGATGAGCTTGTCAAGGACCTCCGGGCTCAGCCTCTCTTCTCCGAGCTTGAGCACCGGGAGCATCCTGCGGAGCGTCTTCATGGCCGCCTCCTTGCAGAGGTACTCGGCATCGGCGCCCACGAAACCGTGGGTCACCGCGGCGAGCCTCTCGAGGTCGACGTCCTGGGTCAGCGGCATGTGGCGCGTGTGGATCTGTAGGATCTCGTACCGGCCCTTCTTGTCGGGGACCTTGATCTCGATCTCCCTGTCAAAGCGTCCGGGGCGTCTTAGGGCCGGGTCGATGGCGTTCGGGCGGTTCGTCGCCGCGATCACGATGACCTTGCCTCGTGCCTCCAGGCCGTCCATGAGGGAGAGCAGCTGTGACACGACTCTCCGCTCGACCTCGCCCGTGACCTCCTCTCGCTTCGGCGCAATCGAGTCGATCTCGTCGATGAATATGATCGTCGGAGCCTTCTCCTTCGCCTCCTTGAAGATCTCCCTTAGCCTCGCCTCGGACTCGCCGTAGAACTTGCTCATGATCTCGGGGCCCGAGATTGGTATGAAGTGGGCGTTGCTCTCCGTGGCCACGGCCTTCGCCAGCAGGGTCTTGCCCGTCCCCGGAGGTCCGTAGAGGAGCACTCCCTTGGGCGCCTCGACGCCGAGCTTCTCGAAGATCTCCGGGTGGCGGAGCGGGAGCTCGATCATCTCCCTCACCTTCTGGATCTCGTCCTTGAGGCCTCCGATGTCCTCGTAGGTGACCTGGGGCACTCCCCTGAGCGCCTCTCCCTTCTCGGAGATCACGAACACGGTCCTCTGGGTAATCAGGGCCGCCTCCGCAGCCGGGCTCAGCCCGACGACCTGGAAGGTCAGTCTGCCTCCGAAGTACGGGATCATGACGTTGTCGCCCTTTGTGACCGGCACGCTCTCAAGCGCGTCTGCGAGGTATCTCTCGTCGATCGGAGGGACCGCCTCGAGCGGCGCCACAACGACCTTCTCGGCAGGAGGGGCCTTTACCTTCTTGACGGTGACCATGTCGCCGATCGCGACACCTGCGTTGTTCCTGATCAGCCCGTCTATCCTAACTATCCCGCGGCCTTCATCCGAGGGGTAGAGCGGGAGGCACTTTGCCACCGTCCTTCTCTTCCCGCGAATCTCAATGACGTCCCCCGTCGAGGCGTCGAGTGCATCCATAGCATCATAGTCTATTCTGGCAACCCCGCGTCCCACATCCCTTGTGTAGGCTTCCAGTACCTTTAGTTGGACTTGTTGCTGGCTCACGCCTTTATCACTTTCAGACAACTCTGACTCGCCTGTATCCCTTATTAGTGTTGTCCCTTAGTTTGAAGACCACCTCGAGCAGACCGTTGTTGAACGATGCCGCGCCCGAGTCTGGGTCGATGTCACGCTGGAGGCCGATCTCCGTCCTGTACTTCCTCTCGTCCTTCACCGCCTCCAGGGTCACATTGTCCTCAAGGGCCGATATCTGTACGTCCTCCTTGCTGACGCCGGGCATCTCGACGAGGAGCTTCAGGTTTCCCTCCTTCTCGTCGATTATCTGCTCGTAGATCGGAGCCCTGAAGCCGTCGGGACCTATCAGGTTATCTCCGAAGAACTGTATCCGGGGCTTACCTTCGGGCCCGAACCCCATCGCCATCCCGGCCACGACCGGCTTTGAAAACGCCCTCGCTCCCGTGTTTACGCTGGATTTCACAGCGTCCTCAACGCTGCGCTCGAACTCCTCGAAGTAGCGGTCGAGTTCGTCGAGCATGTCTCGCAGGTTCTTTCTCCTCTCCTCAGACAAATTAACCACTGGTTAATTAGCCCATGGTTAAATGTTTTTAAATCTTTCCGCCGCGGCATCTCGCGGCATGGCATCGATCGAGGACATCGCGGGTTCAAGGGCGAGGCTGACGATCGCGAGCGCCATCTCTTCTCGGCCCAGGACGCTCGGCGAGCTCGCCGAAGTGACTGGAATCTCGGTCCAAGGGGTCCTTAAACACCTCAACAGGCTCTCCGAGTCTGGGATATTGAGGACGAGGAACCTACCTTCTGGGAAGTACCTCCGGCCGAGGAAGCTCTACTTCATCGATTCGAGGAGGGTCGCGAACTACTCGGAAGGGGAGATGATCGTGGCTACGTTGGGCGAGCAGACGGGAGCTGGCGCGCTCAAGGTCGACGATCCCTACTCGGAATTGGACGGTCTCGCCCAGGACATCATCGTCATGAGAAGGAGGGCGAGGGAGCTCTCTGCACGCATGGAGCGGATGATAGAAGAGGTCACTGAGAACGAGTCGAGGATCGCCAGGCTGATCGAGGGACTCGAGCTCTCCTCCGAGGAGAAGCAGATAGCGCGTCTTATCTTCGGCGACGATGGACCGGAGCAGGCGAGGAGGATCTTGAGGAGATACTACGGATGCGCTAACCCAGAATCGGCCATCCAGAGCGTCGTCGAGAAGCTCGCGGGGGCCGCGACATGAAGTCCGCACTGATAATGGTCACCAACGACGACGGGGTCTTCAGTCCGGGCATCGTGGCGCTGACCGATGCCGTCGAGCGCTACGCACACGTCGCGGTAATCGCGCCCGAGGGCCAGCAGAGCGCGGCGGGGATGAGCCTGACTTTCCACAGACCGTTGCGCGTCGAGAAGGTCCTGGTCCACGGCAGGTCCTGCCACGCCGTGTCCGGGAGCCCCGCTGACTCGGTGATGGTGGGGGTGAACAAGCTGCTCCCCCGACGCCCCGACATGGTGGTCTCCGGAATAAACATCGGTGAGAACCTGACCATACAGGACATCCTGGCCTCGGGGACCGTCGCGGCCGCGATGGAAGCTGCCCTGCTCGGGATCCCATCCCTCGCCTTCTCGATGGAGGTGCCTGGGAACAGGCAGTTCAGCCACGGTCAGAAGAACGACCGCTTCGACCTGCCGGCGAAGGTCGCTGCCGAGATAACCCACGAGGTGCTGCTGAACGGGCTTCCGCCGGGAGTGAGCCTCCTGAACGTGAACTTCCCTTGGAAGACGGAGGTGGGGACCAAGGTCAAGATGACCTCAATCGAGGTCCGGAAGTACAGAGACTACGTCCTCCAGAGGAAGGACCCGAGGGGCAGGCCGTACTACTGGGTTTGGGGGTCGAGGCTCCCGACCTACAAGAAGGACTCGGACGTCTACGCCGTCCACAGGGAGGGGACAATCTCGATATCGCCGCTCTCGCTGGATCTGACCCCGTCGGTGGCCGGGCGGACCAGATCACTCGGGAGACACCTCGAGTCGAGGATAGGAGCGATGTACGATACACTGTCAAGGATAAATACGAAGAAGGATGATTGAGACCACGGGTGGAGAATTGGTGGGGGTTGGTGGCTAGGTTTGGCGAATAGCTCGAGGGCCTGGGGCACTCCGACCGCGCCGGTCCCGCCCCTTGCGGTCAGGTTCGTCACCCTCTCCACGGTCGTGAAGCTTGCCTTCCCACCGCTCTACCTCTCGTCCATACCCAAGAGGGCCATAGGGTTCTCATATCCGAGCGGGAACGAGGGGAAGCTCCTCGGCCTCACCCTCCTCGGGGTCACGACCTCGATCGGACTGCTGCTCGCAAGGTCGCTCGGTCCGGCCGGACTCCTCCTGATGGTCTGGCTCACCGGGGGGACCGGAGCGCTGATGCTCTACAACTCCACCCAGTGCAGGGTGGCGTTCCTCAAGGAGTACTGCTCGGCCTGCAGGCTCAGGCCCATCATCGAGGAGCACGAGTCGATGCACCTCAACGGGGAGAGGAGCGAGAACGCCGTCTGGGGAGAGACGATGAAGAGGTACTCCTACGACGGGCTATCGCTCGCCGGCGACCCCAACATCTGCAGCTTCTGTCCGATCGCCAAAAAGCTAAGAAACGCCTGAGGCGGGGTGGGCATTCTTGGTTCACCGCATAGCGGTACTCGACTCAGACCTGTGCCACTCAGACAAGTGCGGCCTGGAGTGCATCAGGGACTGCCCGGTGAACATCAACGGGGAGCAGTGCATAGTCCTGGGAGAGGAGAAGCTCGCCGTCATCTCGGAGTCGCTCTGCATCGGGTGCGGGATCTGCGTCAAGGTATGCCCCTTCGAGGCGATCACCATCCTCAACCTGGGCGAGGAGCTCAAGCAGGACAAGATCCACCAGTACGGGATAAACTCGTTCAGGCTCTACCGGCTGCCGACGCCCAGGAAGGGCCGGGTCGTCGGGCTCGTGGGCAGGAACGGCGTCGGCAAGTCGACCGCGCTTCAGATCCTCTCCGGCCAGCTCGTCCCGAACCTCGGGGACTATGAGAAGGAGCCCTCTTGGGACAGGTTCCTCTCATACCTCAGCGGGAGGGAGATGAAGGAGCACTTCAAGAGGATCGAGCAGGGCGAGATCAGGGTCTCGCTCAAGCCCCAGGCCGTCTACAAGCTGCCAGAGGTCTGGAAGAAGGACGTCAGGTCCCTCCTGGAGAAGACCGACGAGACGGACACGATGGACGAGACTGTCAGGGAGCTGGGGCTCGGGGAGGCGCTCGGGAAGAATGTCCCGGACCTCAGCGGCGGGGAGCTGCAGAGGGTCGCCGTGGCGGTGGCGGCGATGAAGGACGCCGACATCTACCTCTTCGACGAGCCTTCATCCTACAACGACATCTACCAGCGGCTGGCGGTCTCGAGACTGGTCCGGTCGATCGCGGCGAAGGACAAGTACGTCGTCCTCGTGGAGCACGACATCACGTTCCTGGACTATGCCAGCGACTACGTGCAGATAATCTACGGTGAGCCCGGCGCGTACGGGGTCGTCTCCTCTCTGTATCCCTCGCGGACAGGCATCAACTCCCTGCTGGAGGGGATGCTGCCCCAGGAGAACATCCGGTTCAGGGACAGGGCGGTCACTTTCGAGACCGTGACCTCGATGGAGAGCCAGCAGTCGGAGGAGGTGATCGCGAGCTACACCGACATCGAGAAGACGTTCCCCGGGTTCAAGCTCAACGCGAGGGGCGGGGAGCTGACGAGGGGGATAGTGCTCGGGATAATCGGCGCCAACGCCCTCGGGAAGACGACGTTCCTCCGGATCCTCGCGGGAGAGGAGAAACCCGAGAGCGGGTCCATCAACCTCGGGGCGAAGATAGCGTACAAGCCGCAGTACCTCAAGTCCGACTTCTCGGGCACGGTCCAGGATTTCTTCCTCGAGAAGGTAGGCAAGGGCTTCGACGAACCCAACCTCCAGGCGAACCTCGCGGTCCCGCTGAGGATCGAGAAGCTGCTCGCCCGACAGATGACCGAGCTCAGCGGCGGAGAGCTGCAGAAGGTCGCGATCGTGACGACGTTCGCCCAGGAGGCCGACCTCTACGCGCTCGACGAGCCTTCTGCCTTCGTGGACGTGGAGGACCGGTTCGTCATTGCCAAGGCGATCAGCAGGCTCGTCAAGGCAGTGGGCAAGAGCGCGATGGTAATCGACCACGACATCCAGCTCCTCGACCTAGTCTCCGACAAGATGCTGGTCTTCACCGGCAAGCCGGGGGTAGAGGGCCGCGCGACCTCCCCGATGGGCAAGGAGGAAGGGATGAACATCTTCCTCAAGGAGGTCGGGCTCACCTACCGCAGGGACATCAACAGCGGGAGGCCGCGGGTCAACAAGCCCGACAGCAAGGTCGACAGGGAGCAGAAGGAGAAGGGAGAGTACTACTATGTCTCCAAGCTCCCGTCAGCAGAGCAGTCGGAAGAGTAGCGGAGTGCCGCCGACTTGGTCAAGCTCCTGAGGGATTCTCTGGGGGGCCTCCTGCCGCCTGGGCAGGCGCGCGCCCTCGAGACGGGGATAGACATCATCGGGGACATCGCCATAGTGAAGCTCAGCGAGGAGGCGAGGCCATCAGGCCCCGTCGTCGGCGACGCGATAATGGCCTCGATGAAGAACGTGAAGGCGGTCTTCGACCAGGAGGGGGGGTTGGAGGGCGACTTCAGGCTGAGGCGCCTCCGGCACGTCGCCGGGGAGGACAGGACTCTCACCCTGCACAAGGAGAACCTGCTAAGGTTCATGGTCGACGTCGAGAAGTGCTACTTCTCTCCCAGGCTCTCCACGGAGAGGGCGAGGATCGCCGACCTTGTCGAGGACGGGGAGGTCGTCCTGAACATGTTCGCCGGTGTGGGTCCGTACTCGATAACCATCGCGAAGAGGAAGAGGGCGGAGGTCTACAGCAACGAGCTCAACGAGACCGCGTACCGTCTGCACCTGGAGAACAACAAGCTCAACAAGGTCGAGGCGAGGGTGAAGATGCTGAACCTTGACGCGGCGGTCCTCCCCGACCACTTGAAGGCCAGGTTCGACAGGATCCTGATGCCCCACCCGTCTCAGTCCGACAGGTTCCTTGAGACGGCTAGGGGTCTCCTGAAGGAGGGAGGCTGGATACACTACTACAGGCACGTCTCGGGTGCGGACGCGGGGGAGGCCAGGGCGAACCTGAACCTCGAGCTGAGGAGGATCCTCGGCGACGGCGCCTCCTTCACCAGCAGGAAGGTGAGAGAGATCGGCCCGCACTACATCGAGCTTGTGGCGGACATTCAGGCAAGAGCCTGAACCGACGCACGAACACCGTGGGCTAGGAGCTTCGCCAGCCTTACCGGCTCGGGAACCCCTCCCTGGAGGGTGAACGACTCGGTCACCCGGAGGGCATCCTTCTGCGAGATGGAGGCCAGGCGGGCGTAGACCGTCTGACCCGTCCTCAACACCACCCGGGTCCGCTCTCGCAGCGCCCTGTATCGGACCAGCTTCCCCTCAGGGTCTTCGAACCGCTTCCTGATGGCGTCCTCGATTCCGGCCGACTCCCGGTATGTCAGGCAGATTACGGGCCTGCCGGTCTTCTTGGCGACCGCGTCGACGTCGACTATGTTGTAGTAGCTGATGATGCAGCCCGAGACCATTATCGCGTTCACGTCCTGCCTGTGGAGGCGCCGGTTCATGCTGACTATCGAGGATGTCGCGTCGTCGCCTCCCACGGTCGCCCGTCCGAGGCAGACACCGTCGACGACGAGGTCCGACCTCATCACAACGCCGGCGAGGACCGAGTGGGGGTCGCCCTTGCGGAAGCTCTCCGCTATGCCTAGTACCCTGATGGCGCGCTTGTTCGGGTGGACCCTCATCGGGAAAGTCGCGGTGGCCTCGCCTTAATACTGTTAGCTAAGCTCAACACCCTGCCCCGGAGGGGCTAGCCCGGAAGGTTATCGAAAGGAGGCTCAGACAAATGCCTTCTCTTCATACAGAAATATTCGTAACTCTGATTCATCACTGCCCCCAAGTGCGCGCAAGCCGTCAGGAGTATAAAGGATTATTCGGGCTCGC
>JBEKFK010000033.1:0-31339 GCA_050013375.1 Nitrososphaerales archaeon
CCGGTCATGATGCTGATTGAGTCATTCTCTGTCTGGATGACCTGGGCGCCGGCAGTATGCCAGCTCAACAGTTGGTAGGTCGCGTTGGGATACGCCATGATCGTCACGTCGACGTGCGGAAGGACTTCAACGGTCACGTTCTGGGATGATTGGATAGTGACACTGGTCGAGTCGTAGGACAGCACGAAGTACGCGTGGCTCGTGCCCGTGACTTCAATCTTGACGTAGCTGTCTTCGGTGTAGACGAGAATGACGGCGGCGGCGAGGATGATGGCCAGTACCACGGCGATGGTTATGAGGTGGAACCTCCGGCGGGTAGGGACCAACGATTTCGTCCGGGATACGCCTGGACTGCTTGATAACCTTGTCAGGTCGCTGTGTGACGCCGGCCACGAGAAGCACTAAATAGCGACGTTGCCTACAATTCGTGTGCGAGCGTCTGCCATTATCGGCGCCATCTTTCTGCTAGTGGGGATAGCCTTTCTGTACCTGCTTCGCCATCTGCTCGTTCAGGTCATAGTCGCCTTGGTGGGCATAATCGGACTGATAATCGCATTCCTCTTCATCGTCGTCGGACTCGGTCTCATCTTCGGCAGATTTTTGATAAGGGGTCGGATCAGGCGCTTCATGGCGGTTGATGAGGCCTAGCCGCCCCAATGGACCAAATCTCCTCTCCATCGCCTTAAATAGCCGAGAGCACGCTTTCGGAGAAAGGTGCTGGGAAGATTGAAGATTGGGCTCGGGATTGGTCTTCTCGTCTGCGTGCTGGTACCGGTGGCGTTGCTCCTGTTCGGGATAGTCGATGACGCACAGACGGCGGCGCTGATACTCTTTCTCGGCGGGGCGTGGGGGGTGGTCTTCGGAGCGATTCTCGGCAGCAGGAAGGACAGGCTCTACAATGTCGGATTCGGGATCGTTATCGCGGTCTTCTCCACGTTCATCTTTCTCCCTCTTCAGTACACGGCCGGGCTCGTCGTCGTCTCGCTGGTGGCCATAATCATGGCTTCAGTCATCGCGAGACCGAAGACCGCCCAGAAAGCCATTCCCCAGAAGACGGGCTAGGATCGGTCCAAGCGCACAGCGACCTCAGACACAGGCCGCTGCAAAACCAGAAATAATCCTCCGTGGAGAGGAGAATCATGAAAACGAGCAAGACTGGCGTTTCGGTGACGATACCTTCAGACATCTGGCAGTACCTGACAGAGATTCGCTCGCAACTGGATGCTTCTTGTCCTGGTGCGCCGACACCAATCGAGGAGGCCATGCGGGAGATCGCTCTCCACTACAAGAGCTGTCCGCGCACGGAGGGGGAGATGGAGACATTCTGCGAGAGGGCGAAGGCCTGGAAGGGAAAGTAAGAACCGGATAGCATCATCCAGGGCGCCTGACGGGTCCCCCGCTGCCGTTCTGAGAGGTAGACACTGGTCGGCTCAGCCTAGGGAGTCGTAGCGAGCCTGCTCGTCCAGCTTCTCGTTGAGGAGGGCCTGCTTGTCCAGAATCTGCTGATTCAGAAGCTCGTACATGGCGAGGGCCTCTTTCACGTCCATGGTCACTTGGTGTTCGCGCAGCTCCCTTGTCGTGGGCGGCGCCGCGCCTGAGTTGATGACGAAGGATCCCCACTCGAATACCCGCTTCTTGTTCTTCTCGACGAGCCCATCCCGCCTCAGCTCCAATTCAGCGATCTGCAACCTTAGCCTGTCAACAGCTTCCGTGCCCTTGGCTCCGGACGCCCACGATTTTGTCAACTGGAGCCTCCTGAGACATTCTTGGAGAGAGTTGCGGCAGGACCAGGACCAGCGTGGCATGAGGAATGCTGAACAGGCTTCGTGAAATCCCGGCGAATCATCGATAGGTGGGTCCTCGGTTGAGTTGGCTCTTCGGTCGGAACTCGAACCCGCACTTCAGACATGTGCGCATCCCAGGAGTGTCGTTCACGACCTGCTTTGTGCCGCAACGAGGGCAGATCATTGTTTCATGCGCCGCTGGTACGGAGTCGCGGTGGGCGGAGCGGACCTTGTCTATCGCATCCTTGTAGGCGTCTCTCTGGAACTTCAAGCTCAGCTCGCCTTAGACCCTCAGGTCTCTTACTAAAGGCTAGGTGCCTCGTAGCTAGGACAGGGCAAGCGTCTTCACGAGGCGGGCGTGCTGCTCCTCCGTCACCCATTCGACCTTCAGGTACTCGACTATCTCGGTCATGCTCATCCCTATCCGCTTCGCCTCTTCCACGGTGAACTTGTAGGCCGGCACCTCGATCGGGCTGTCGACGTACTCGAACTCATCCTGAAACAGCTTCTTTCCCTCCATGAACTGCTTCACGTGGTACAGCTCGTGGACGACATCCAAGTAGAGCACCTTCATCTCGGCCTTCTTGAGGTGGTTCGTGCTGATCAGTATGTGCCCGTCTTCGTCGCTTACGCTCATGTACCCGAAGCGCAGGGAGAAGAACTCGACCTTCAGGTTCCTCAGGACCTCGGCCGTCTTGGCTCCGAACAGGGATTTCACGGCCGCCACCTTCTCAAAACCCACGAAGTAGTCCGTGAAAGGAAACAGCTTGACCTCCGCGTTGCGTCGAATCTCGACCCCAAACCCTGCTTCTTTCAAGTGTGCCCGGAGAGTTCGCCAGTCGAGATAAGTCTATTGGGCTGATCGGAAACCAATCTCAGCCGAGTCTGGGGCACCTGCTAGCCCAGCGAGACCGTTATGAGAAGGACCCCCAGCAGCGCGAATCCAATATTCAGCGGCGCGTTGTCATAGTTGAAGTGCGCGATTGCAATCCGCCTCTTCAGTGCGTACACGCCGGCCTCGGTCAGGCTGTCTAGGAACAGGTGCTCCTCCGAGACGAGAGCGCCCATAATCGCCCAGAGAGCCAGTGGCTCCCCGGGCAACCCGAATCCAAGAACCAGAGACGCGGCGTCCAGTGAGATAGCCGCTATCAGGGCGCCCAAGACGGGTGCGGTAATCACCGAGTGGGTCAGCCAAGTCCTCGTCGGGTTGCCCCTTCGCGAGACATGCCCGAGCACGTCGATCAGGTAGTTGATCGCGAGCGAGAGCCACAGGGCCAACGTGATTGAGCCGGGCATGAGGGCCTGGGAGATTGAAAGAAGGCCGAATGACACGCCTGTGGAGAACAGATAGTGAGTGAGGGCTTTCATCCGGTTCTGGTTCAGTCGCGTGGTCCTATTGAGGGCCACCTAGGATCGTCGGCGGCCAGCGATCTCCTGAGGCCCTGAAAGCTGATTTACCTGCTTTTCCTCGCTCCGGTCTCCGGAAATTGAGGTCGAACTTTGCGGCTTTGCTCTTCTCGACGTTCGTGGCCGACCTCGTCTCCCCAATATTCGCCCTCTACCTGCCCCTGTTCGCCTTCCAGCTCGGAGCCGACGCCCTCGAGATTGGGCTGGTGGGCGGGGTTGCCTGGATATCTTACAGTTTCGCGCCGTACGTAATCGGCAGATACTCGGACAGGGTATTGAGGAGAAAATGGTTCATCGCATTCTCGCTGGCTATGCTCTCCGCCTGTTCCTTCCTCTACGTGCTCGTCCAGTCCCCTCTCCAGTTGATTGCGCTGAGACTCCTCGAAGGGATAGCCTGGTCGATTCTCTGGCCCATCATCGACGTCGCGATAAGCGAAGACGTGGCCAGGGAGAGCAACAAATCCCTGAGCATCTACAACACGGTATGGTCGAGCGCGGGCGCTGCCGGTCCTCTCCTGGGCGGCTTTCTCATAATCCTGTTCACCGAAATCAGGTACACCTTCCTGATAACCGGGGTGATGATGGTGATGGCAGCCGTCGTCATGTCAACTTCCTTCCACGAAGTTCCCATGGTCCCGCCGACCGAGAACTCCTCCGCAAGAGAGACTCCCGATGCGGGTGAGGTCAAGGTCACGAGGGGTGGTCGCCGGGCCTCCCGCTTCTGGGTCTTCCTGACGGCCATGATCTTGATTTCGTCCGTCCGCGGGGTCCTCTTCACCTTCTACCCTCCCCTGGCTCAGTCACAGGGCGTGTCGCTCGGCTTCATCTCGCTCATCGGCTTCGTGTTCGGGGCGTCACGGGTCGGAGTCTTCGCCCTCTCCATGCGTGACGACGTCAGGGGCTTCTTGCTGCACGATGGAAACACCAAGAAAATAGTCATGGTTTCACTGGCCGTCTGCGCAATCGGAGGCGCTCTCCCCCTCATAGGAGATCCGACGGGGGCGGTCGGCTTCCTGGCATTCGGCATCGTGGCGTTCGCTGGCTCGTTCATCTTCACAGCGAGCCAAGCCAACTTCATCTCAGGGGCGGAGTCTCACAAGAAGGGCGCCGGCGCAGGAATCTTCGAGTCGAGCATCGGAATTGGAGTCGCGATAGGCCCGACCATTGCAGGCCTCGTCTCTGGCGGGTCTCTCTCGCTACCGTTCATAATAGCACCCGCCGGATTCCTGATCTCGCTGCCAATCTTCTTCGTTCTGTTCCGCCGCGAGAGGGGTCTCCGATAGCTCGGTAGTACTCGATGTCTGTCTGACTCTAGGCCGAAGTTTCGAGCCCCGGGCGCGCCGGTTCAGCCGTCTGGACAGCTACGGGTCGGACGGCCCGACCCCCATCGTTCTCGGCTTGTGCTCTCGGCTGGAAGCCCGCGTTTGGATAGGTCTTCTGCATGATACGGTTCTTCAGCTGGGTCATCCCGTCCCCCCGAATCGCAGAGATCTTCACGACGGAGAACTCGCTGAAGAGGGGGCTGGCCTCTATCTGCCTCGTGCTGCCATCCTTGAGGAGGTCGATCTTGTTGAGAACCAGCAGAATCTTGGTCGGGTCGACGCTCAGCTCGGCGAGGGTCTCCCTGCAGCTGTTGAGCTTTATCCTGACGCTCTCCTCATTCTCGCTGACGTCGAGCATGAGAAGCACTAGGTCGGCGTAGGTGAGCTCCTCCAGCGTGGACTTGAAGGACTCGATCATGTAGGTGGGGAGCCTCGAGACGAACCCGACGGTGTCCGAGAGCATCACCCGCTTCCTTGCATCTGAGAAGCTGACCGCCCTCGTGGTCGTGGTCAGGGTGGTGAAGAGGTTGGGCGACTCCTCTCTCGACTCCGAGGCGAGCTTGTTGAAGACGGTCGTCTTCCCGCTGCTGGTGTACCCGGCAAGCGAGACCAGGGGCATGCCGAGCTTCTTCCTCTCGACTCTGTGAAGCGAGCGGCTCGACTGCGCCTTGGCAAGCTTCTCCTTGATTGCGACCATCCGCCGTTTGAGCGCCTTGAACTTGGTGTCCACGAGGGTCTCCCCCATGCCCATGAAACCCGCCCTCTCGCCGTTTACAGAGTAGCGCACGGCGTCTCTGGCGCGGGGCATCTCGTACCTCAGCTCAGCGAGCTGGACCTGCAGCTTGGCCTCCGTGGTCTGGGCCCTCTTCGCGAATATGTTGAGGACGAGCCTGTCTCGGTCGACTATCTCGACCCGCGTCACGGTCGCGAGCTTGTACGCCTGGGCCGACGTCAGGCTCTCGTCGACGATCAGGGTCTTCGAGCCGTTCTGTCTCACGATCTCCCTCAGCTCCTCCGCCTTGCCGACCCCCACCCCGAACTCCGATTTCACGACCCGCTTCTGGGTAATAAGCGCCTGGACAGAGTAACCGGCGGCGCTGGCAAGCTCCGCTATCTCCTGCTTCGCAAATTCGTCAGGGTAGGTGACGACGGTCGCCTTGTCCATGGATGAACTCGAACTTCCTACTATAAATGATAGCCCTTCCGACCTGTTTCCGTACTACGACGGGGTGGGGAGACTCTTCAGACCTTAGAGAATTGAGGGGCCGCGGGTGGGATTTGAACCCACGATCGATTCTGTGTTGAGAGCACATTCACAAGTCAGAGAGCGATTGAGGGTCGTAGACAAACGGCTCGAACGACGTCGGTGAGGTTTCAAGGGATTGGACGAGGTTCGAGATTGTCTTCCCGTAGGCGGCCATTAGCGGCATCACCTTGCCTTCGTAATTTACCAAAAGTTTGTCTGCCTTGGTCCCGATGATCTCGAGCTGTGGGACGATGTTTGGATTCGGGTAGTAGAACCTGACACCCTTCCTGTCCGTCGCAGAATGAAAATCCCTCCAGTTCACCGTGATGGCAAGGAAGGCGTCGAGCAGCATCTCTCTGTCAGCGAACTTGAACGGGTCTGCAAGGTCGAGGAGCAGCCCAAGGTTCTGAGGCTTCCACCGCCTCCTATGAAGGAACCCTTCCCCCGGATAGGTAGATAGCCCGAGCTCAGCGTTGACCTCCCTGAATTTGAACAGCCTTCTCTGGTGAAGGTAGTTTATCGCCGCATCGACCGCCGTGTAGCCCCTCGCCCTTCCGGTGGGGCTTTCGACGTACTCCCGGACGAACCTTGCCTTCTTCCTAGGTCCGAATCGCTGCATGCCCGTCTTCAGGGCAAGGTCGTAGCAGCTCCAGTACCACTTCATCATCGGCCCTTCATAGTTCAGAGACCTGTTCACCGGGGCGAGTTTCAATCGTCTCAGGAACCTCCTCTGTTCCCTCAGGCTGGTCTCGAGTTGGACATGATGGATTCTCGCCCGGATGCCCAAGCGCTCGGTTGCGTGGATGGTACTCTCCGCCATCGCGATGAGGAATTTACGGGCGAATTCGGGGTTCTCTGTTGCGACCCTGTCCACCGAGAAACTGATATCGCGTTCTTCCGCCGGCTTCGTCTCCCGCTCTGGCTCTCTCGCAATCTGGACTATAGTCACGCCAGCTCTGTCCAGCGATTCAGCTTGCTCTTTCCCCAGTACACCGTGGTCGACTATCGTGCTCCCGGCAAGCTGAACTGACTTGACCTCCCTCATCTTGAAGACGAAGAGCCGGTCGCCCCTGACGACCATCCTATCTCCCGGGAAGATCATCACTGTGGATGGGCCGGAGACGTCGTTCTCGGGTGCCAGCCGGCTGTTCTCGTAATCGATCTGCTCGAGCGTCCCGAAGGTGGAGTCCGACCGCTCCTCCCGGAGCCTCGTGACGTCCGACGCCGCGGCCCGGCCTGCCAGCTCCAAGTAGACCCGATCGAAATCGTGCTCATAGCTGGGAAGGACTCTCACCGCTCTTCTGGCCTTGAAATACCGCGTCCTGCAGAGGTCGCAGATCACGAGCGGTCCCGGCTTGGTTTCCAGACCCTGGCCGCAGATGTCACAGCTCTCGGGCAGGCTCTTTCTCGTGTAATCCTTCTTCTTGTCGAGGAACCTCAGGCACGCCGACGAGCGCGGGCTGATGCGCCACGCGTTCCTCATTTTGTACAGCTCGAACGAGCTCAGCTGGTGATCCCCACTTGGAGCCCACCGCGGATCCCTCGGACCGAAGGACCTCCCGAGGAGCCACCACAGCCGGCAGTGCCTGTGAATCGGAACGTAGAACGCGCACTGGCCGCACCTATCGTCTTCCCTGAAAGGAAGCTTCCCAGAGTAGTACACGTTGGTGGGTCGCCCGAGTTCCCTGAACCACGTGGCCTTGGCCAGTCTGCCGTCTGAGACCATCCTCTCGGTTATGCGCCGCAGCAGTGCACGACTCGGCAGGAACGTTGACGTCCGAGGGGCTTCCTCCAGCGACCTAAGGAACTTGGGAGGCGACTCGTCCTTCAGGACCGCCTGAACAATGTCTCTCACGTAGTCATCCAAGCTTGCCATAGTGAACCAGCCGACGTTCTCGAGGTGGGTCAGGACCACCGCCTCGAGCCACTTTTCGTCGTCGATGGAGTGCTTCCGCTTCCTGTTCAGCTCGAAGAGTTTCTCCCCGGTCTCCGAACCTTCCTGCTGGGGGAGAATCCTCATTGTCTCGACCGCCCTCATCCCGTCCTCGTTCAGAGACCGGAACCAGCGGCTCTTCCTCCTCAGGAGCTGTCCGCCATCCAGCCTCCGAAATGTCGACTGTGGATCTCGGGCAAGCTTCCATGAAAGGGTCTTGCTCAACTCGGGAGCGAGCCGGTTGCCGGCGATGGTCCTGCCGTAAAGAGTCGTGAGGAAGGCGTGCTCCAGCTCCCTGTGCTGGAATGCCGCGGCGAGTTCGGGACTCTGGATGCCTGAATCCCCCAGCCACGCCGTGACGACGGGCACGAAGCGGCGCTCCTCGGCTATAATCACCCTGTGCACCGACGGTTTCGAGATGACCCTCGTCAGGAGAGCGTCGAGGTAGCCCCTGTCCTCGTCGACCAGCAGCCTGGCTACGGGGTTTACCAGCACGAGAATGTGAAACGCGTTGAACCTCTGCCACTTCATGTACCACGAGAACCAGTCAATGTAGTCTCCTGCGACGACGCGCCTTCGCCGCCTCCCGAGGCCTCTTTCCGAGCCTGTCCAGTGGAAGTTGTCCCTCGGGTCGAGAAAGTCGGCCTGCAAACTTCCGCCCTCTGTGAAAACACGGATGTTTTCGGGGTCTGTGAAGATGGCGCAGCGGTCCTTCCTGAAGCTGCGGAAGCTGTCGTCGATGCAGTCGAAGATCTTGCTTGTGTAGTCCGGCCGCTCGGAGGGTACCAGCTGGAACTTTGAGAGCGGGTCTTGGCGAGGCTGCTCCAAGCCGCTGATTGGGAGGGACGGCCGGCAATAAGGATTATCGACCTTCCGGCAACAAATAAGCTGTTTTCCAGCCTTCTTTGAGTAACTAAGGCAGATAAACCCCTTGTTGTCCTTAAATAAGCTTAGGTAATGACATGGCGGTGAATCAGGGAACGTCTACCGCCTGGATGAGGAGGACCCATGCCGCGATGCCGCTGACCGGCCAGGAGCAGTCGGTGAGGGACCTGCTGCTCGCCAAGCGGCTCTCCTTCGCCACCCACCACGTCTTCGAGCTCTCCCCGAAGGTCAGGATGTCCGTCGACTTCCTCGTCTTCAGGTCCGCAGGCATCGTCCTGGAGTGCACCTGCTGCACGAGGTCGAAGGGCTCGGCGATGTCGGAGGTGAGGCGGAGGGCGGCCTTCATGGAGTACAGGTTCGGGCTGCTCAGGCGGGCCTACCCCGGGATCGTCTGCGGCGCCCTCGTGGAGGCCCCGAGGGAGAACCAAAGTGTGCTCTCGGAGACGGTGGGGGCCGTCCTCGGAAGTGCAGGTTTCGTCTCCTGCAACCTGGAGGAGCTCTCGGAAGCGGTCGGGAGGGTGGTAGGCTAGATGTTCGTCAAGGCGGTCAACCGGACGAGCGAGGCCATCGAGGAGCTGCTCGCCCAGCAGAGGTTGGACGGGACGCCCGGATTGGAGGTCAGGCTGAGCCCCCAGAACCAGGTCTTCCTGAACACGTGGCGGCCAACGAGAGCGGCGATTCCCGCGAGTCTGATGGAGAAGCTGATCCCCGGGTTTAAAGCGCGGGCCCCGGCCTTTCTGACAATCGCCTTCCTCGACAAAGGAATCAGGACTTATCACTGGTATTCCGGTGGAAAGACTTGGGTGCCGATAGTCCCCGGGAGCGTGGCACATCCCAACGATGTGCTGCACATCGCCATAGAGCCGCTTTCCCCCCAGACTTTCCTTGAGAGGTTCCCGGCGCTGATGTTGAGTAACGAGCCATACCTGATGCGGAATATGCCCGATGAGACGTTGTTGAGGATTCGCGGTAACGGAACGAACTTCGACGTAATCGGGGAGCAATGGCCGGCAATCAACGGCTTAAACGACTTCGAGGTACGTTGCGTAGCAACTGGAGGCCTTATCCATCAGACCGGGTCCACGATTCTCCCATTCGCCATTGAGGATGCCTTCTCTGTTCGAAGGCAGATGAGACTCTATCACAACGGCCGAGGGAACATGCAAGCACCTCCGTCTATCTGAAACGGCCCGCTTTACTTTACAGACTGGGCGACATGGTCGAGATTCCCAACCCGTTCAGTTTCAATGGTATTCGAAGGCTCTTCTCGGTGGCACAGGTCGAGATTCTCAGGGATTATGAGAGAGCTATGGTCGAGCGCGGAAGGAATTATACGGCAGGCAGGATAGGCGCGGAGATTGCATACACGGTCATCACCGAGAAGTTTGGGCGCAGGGATTTGGTGCTCGAGGAGCCCGGGAGAACTGGGAAGGACCTCTACTCCATCGACCGAAGCGTCGTGGTCCAGGCGAGGCTAGCCAGACGCATACCCCCGTCGATGGATTGGCTTGTCGAGAAGGAGATGATGCAGATGTCCGGCAAGCTGCAGTCGGACTTCCGGTGGACGAAGGAGGCAAAGGTGGGCTACGCCGTGCTTTCCTTCTACCAGTTCGGGCGGATCAGGTCTTTGATAGCAGAGGTAGCGCGTCGATGACTCTCAGAGGTTGATTGGAGGGCCCTAGCTGGGAGTCGAACCCAGGTCGGGAGGTGGCTGCGGAGATTCTTCATCTCCTCCACAGCCTCCTATGCTAACCACTACACTACTAGGGCCACGAGTTCAAGCGGGGTCTTGCCGCTGGTATTTAGACTGTGGCGCGGCTGAAGCTCTGAACACCTCTTGCACCTCATCGAGGCCTTCGCCGGAGGTGCGTCGCAAAATGACCCAAAGAACCGTTTTACGTATATGGCGGTCGCTCGGGGGACACAGTAGACATGAGGAAGGGACGCTCCGGGACGGTGACGATGGCACTCTGCCTAGTCGGTCTCGCGTTCGTTCTCAGCCTGTCCAGCGCGGGCGTTCTGCCTCTCTTCTCCCTCGTGAAGCTACCCCCCTCGATTGCACAGACGTCGGGATCCTCGCCTTCACCGCCGCCCCTGCAGCTCCAAACAGGAACCCTTGTGGTCAAGGCGTCCTTCTTCGGAGGCGATGGACTAGGTGGTAGTGTGCCCGATGCCTCGGTCACTGTAACCGACATCGGTTCGGGCTCAACTCAAGGTCCCCTGCTCACGAACTCAAGCGGGGAACTACAGATTCTTCTTTACGCAGGGAACTATTCCGTGCGAGTCTCCGCCCCTGAATCCAACGCCTCCACCCAAGCCCAGGTCTATGGGAATCGAGTCACGGAGGTTGATCTTGTGACGGACAGCGTCCAAAGCCAGTCCAGGTTGGTCCTCAATGACGCCCGGTCGCCAAGATTGGCTTGTCCCGAGCAGCGAGACATCCAGTCGTTAATAGCCGGAACCCCCTTGATTGGTAGAATCCGCTCTGATTTCGAGACGGGCGCCCCGCTCCACATGAACAGCGCATCGCCCACATCCTTCGACAGGCTGCATCTCGGCCGCACGTTCGGCTGTCGAGGTGAAGGCGCATGAACCTGGACCTCGTCGTTCTGAACGTGGCCGCCTACGTTTCGCTGGCGGCTGGGTTGGTGCAAACTAGACGGCAGAGGTTCTCAGGGGAGGCGGAGGTGAGCGGGGCGTTTCCTCTCCTAGCCCTCAGCCTCAGAAAGGCGATCCCCGAACTCCCCGCCGGCTTCACGTGGAGGCAGGGTATCTCCGCGGCAAAAGGGCTAGAACTGAAACTAAGGTGGGACGAGATAGACAAAGCCGTGGCAGAGTATGAAGCGTATCGGTATGGAGGCAGGCCCGCTCCCGAGCCGTCTCAACCAGAAGTCATGAGACTCGTGGAGGCGTTGAGGAGGCGCCCCCGATGACTCCCGATGGCCTGAGGGAGGGCGTGCTGAAGGAGGTCGGGAAGGTCGTCGTGGACAGGGAAAGGGAGACTGAGCTCCTGCTGGAGGCGCTGCTGGCCCGAGGTCACGTTCTGCTGGAGGGTGTACCCGGGGTGTCGAAGACGCTCTTGGCGAAGTCGTTCGCAAGGTGCGTGGACCTGGGCTTCCGGCGCGTCCAGTTCACGCCCGACATGCTCCCGCTGGACATAGTGGGGGGTTTCATCTTCAACATGAAGGACAGGAGCTTCGAGTTTCGGAAGGGCCCCGCCTTCACCAACATCCTCCTTGCGGATGAGATCAACAGGGCTCCGCCGAAGGTGCAGAGCGCCCTTCTCGAATCCATGCAGGAGGGCCAGGTCACTGTCGAGGGGCACACCGAGCCTCTCCCGTCCCCGCACATGGTCATCGCGACACAGAACCCGATCGAGTTCCAGGGTGTATACCCCCTCCCGGAGGGACAGCTCGACAGATTCATGCTGAAGGTGGTCTTCGCCTATCCCACCAACAAGACCGAGGCCGCCATCATCGGGCGGAACGTCCTGATAGACGATGACGCGATCGCGGTCAAGAACGTGGTCTCCAACGTGGAGATCGCCGAGGCGATCAGGGACGTGCGAAACGTGAAGGTCTCGGAGGAGATGCTCGAATATCTCGCCAGGTTGGGCTCCGCGACGAGGAGCGACGGACGCGTCAGCCTCGGAGTGAGCCCGAGGGCCATGGTCCAGCTCGCGCGGTGCGCACAGGCGAGGGCGTATCTTTCGAGGCGGGACTACCTGATACCCGACGACATACAGGAGCTGTCCGTGGAAGTGCTCTCTCACCGAGTCAGGTTGCGACAGTCGATAGAGATCACCGATGAGTCGGCGGACGCCCCCACCATCATAAGGGAGATAGTCGATGGGGTGGAGCCGCCACGGTAGGCCTGACGAAGAGAGGCAAGGATTACCTGAAGGGCGTCGTCATTGCCGGGCTGGCAATGGGCTTCACGGGGCCGTCGATAGCAGCGGCACTCGCGTTTTCGCTCGCAGTGATGGGCCTGGTCTCGCTCGTCTGGTTCAGGTTCTCCTCTCACAGCGCAGTCATCTCAACGGGGGTGAAGAAGCTGAGAGCGTTCAAGCTAGAGACCAAGACGGTTCCTCTGGAGGTTCGCGCGAACGCTCCGCGGGGGATGAGGTTGACCCTCACCTCTGTCGGGGGGTTCGCAGGTCTCGAGAGCGAGTTCAGGCGGCACGATGATGGTTCGGGAGAGCTGATTCTGACACCGCGCTACGCCGGACGGTCGAAGGGCCTGACCGCGAATTTCCAGGCAACCGACTCGATAGGGCTCTTCGCAAGGCAGATCATTGTCCCCCTCGACCTGGTTTACGAGTCGTTGCCGCTGGCACTCAAGCGGCCTCCAGCCCCCATCACGGTCTACCCCATGTCCTACGGAGACAGCCCTTCAGGAAGGAAGGGACCCGGCTTGGAGTTGTACGGGGTCAGTGAGTATCAGACCGGCCAAGACACAAGAGACATCATGTGGAAGAAGGCGGCCGGGATGACGGACGACTCCCTACCCGTTCGAGAAAGAGAGGCGGAGGTCAGAGGGAGCCTGTCCGTGACGGTCGCGGTCGAAGCCCGCTCCGACGAAGAAGCGGCGAGGAGGAACGATTTGGTCGCCGAGGCCATCGCTCAGGTGGGGAGCCGGTCCCTTTCGGCGGGCACCCGTTTGGAGATCGCGCGTGCCGGCCCATCCGGAGGAAGTCCCTCAAAGGTTCGTGCGTCGAACCTGAAGGAGCTGGCCGATGCGACTCTGATCCCGTGGACGAGTGGCGAGCAGGTCATGCTCGGGTCGATGATGAGGACGCCTCCCGACATACTGATCATCGGTGCCTCGGAGCTCCGCGACGGTTCGATTGTCGCACCGGCGAGGTCCACGCACCTTCTCTTGCTCGATGATGAGAAGCTGCCGCTCGCCCGAGTCCCAAGCGGAGTCACGGTCTTTTCTGGCAAAGAAGAGCTGACGGGTCTTGCCACGTCGGTGCTTGCAGGATGAACATACGCGCAACCTCCATCATAGGCGGCGTACTCGCAGTGTCGTTGTCCTTCCTGTACGCTATCGTGATTTTGTCCTACTTGCGTAGTGGCGCGTTCTTCCCTTCGAACGCGCTCGAAGCGACTATCCTCTGCATCCAGGCCGTCAAGCTCATCGCTATCCTCTCCATCGGGCGATTGAGAAATGCCAAGTTCACGAACATCCTCAACATCTGGGCGGTGGAGATACTTGCCGTCCCACCGCTGATAGGGCTATCAATCAGCCAGGGCAATCCTGCCTATACTACGCTCGCCGGAGAGATCTTCCTTGCTTGGGCCTCGGCGATGCTGATGGTCTTCCCGACATTTGCCATCTACAAGTTGACAACGATGGTCCAGGGACGTTCTTCCCTCACAAAGCTCCTACCCTCGGCGACCTCCGTCTTCGCTTTGCTGACATTCCTCGTCGCCGCGACGACAAGGTACGATGCAACTTCCGCTGGGCTATCGGGGCTCGCAAAGGCCATCCCATCTGCCGTGAAGGACACCTCGATTGCAACAACCCCGGAGGTCTCCGCCATGGGAGCGCTGCTCTATCTTGGTCTGATTGTCTATGCTGCAACTCAATGGCACGGGGAGGCGATCCAGGTTCAACTGGAGTCCATTCTCATACTCTCCCTGGTGGGCACGGTCGCGGCACTATCATGGGCCTTCTTGGCTCAGGCCACGGATAGCGCCCTCCTTGACTTCGGCTTACCGACGCTCGCGTGTGCTGCAATAGTGTGGTTGTTTGCCCGTGGTGAATAGCAAAGGCGTCTTGCTTCTGGTCGTCATGGTGTGGATCACATCCCTCATGGTCCTCCCGGCACAACCCCTCGCCACCTCTGCTCACCCTGCGCAATTCACCCGCGATGATTCGCAAGCCCAAGTCCGTATGCAGTCTAGTGTTACTCCTTCCGCTACCCTTCGCGTAGTTGCATACCCGTGGGGCACACCCCTCAATGATTCAGAGCTGTCGTTTGCGCTGGGTCCTGGCATCGAACAATCAGATTTCAATGGGAGCACGTTGAGCCTGGTCGCGTATCAGTACCCCGTACTGGTGAACGTCTCTCTATTCGCAGGGGAGACATACGCGACCGTCCAGATAGCGCAGGCCTCCTCACGCGTTTCGTTGGAGGTCAACGCGAGCAAACTCTCCGTCAGCACCCTCGTCAACGGGGTTGGAACCGGAGGTGCTTCGATAACCGTTGTCGTGAACGGCGGCGGGGTCGTAGCGAGCGCTCTAGATCGTAACCAACCTGCTGACTTCTACCTGCCTCTGGGCAATTATACGGTAACGGCGACTCTACGTAGCACAACGCAAACAGACAACGTCCTTTCGCAGACCGGGAAATCCTCCGCCGTAGTGTTCGACCTGTTGGCCCCCAATGGTCAGCAGTCGCAATACGACTTGACCTACTGGCTGCTACTCGCTACCGGAATCATTGGAGTCGTCGCGAGCGCGGGAGTTTGGGCTGAAGTCTATCGCAAGAAGACTCATGACGCGTGATGAGTCTGAGTAGTTTTCCGTCCACGGCGCCCTGCACCACCGCGGCCACGAATTCAATCAGTGGTCAAACTCCGGTATTTAGACTCTGGCGCGTAAGGGACTGGACAGCAGGACGCGGGAAGGGGCGCTCCTCAGTCCCGCGTGTAGCAGAAGTACGGGAACCCTGCGTTGACCTTGTCGATGGCCCATTCGACGATCTTGTTGGAGATCTCCTTCCACTTCCTGTTCCAGTCTATGTTGGCCACGACCCTCTCCTTCTCGGACTCGTTGCCCCTGACGGGCACGGTCTCCCAGACCGGGCGCCCGTAGAACGGCTTCACTATCCTGACATGCCACCGCCCGCACGTCGTCTTCGACCCCTCCTTCGTGAAGAACTTGCAGGAAGTGCAGTACCTGGAGAGCCAGATTATCTCCTTGGTCCTCTTGACCGACTTTCCTATCTCCTCGAGCAGCCTCTCCGACTCGCGTCTGATCATCTGGGCGAGCTCTTCCTGGCCCTCCTTGGTGTTCATGTAGTACTCTGGGTCCCGGGCCAAGGCTTCCTGCCAACCGAGAGGCTCGTCGTCTCTCTGCAACTTTTTCTCTCCGGAAGTCCACGGACAGGTAATTAACGATTGTCAGGTCAGGATTGTAATGGAAGGTCATCGCCGAGGGGAGGGGAGGTTCTCGCTCTCCCCGATAAGTACAAGAGCGCTCGGAGACTCACGGCGCTCGGACGCGTGGCGTGCTTCGACGGGCGATCTGGACTGACGCAAGTCAGGATGAAGACCAAACCGCCACGCGTCCACTCAAGTGCTTGAGCAGCTGTTGGCTCGTTGTTCTCCCCGCCCCCTTCCCTTTCATGCTCCTGAAGGCGGTCGCCGAATCCGTCCGCTTGAGGTTAACCCCCTTGACGCAGTCTGACACCACTTTGATTCTGAAGCCCGCCGCGATGCCGTCAGTTACGGTGTTCTTGACGCAGTAGTCAGTGGCCAGGCCTGCTACGTATAGTTCTCCCACGCCGTCGCGTCTGAGGCGGTCGGCCAGGTCGGTCCCCTGGAAACCCGAGTACGCCTCGGCGTCCCTGCGGGTCGCCTTGTCGATTATCGCGGCTCCGCGGGGCACGTGGAGGGTAGAGGGAAACTGCGCGCCCGGGGTGCCCCTGATCGCGTGCGGCGGCCACATCCCACCGTTCGGCTTGAACGACAGGTGATCCTTCGGATGCCAGTCACGCGTGTAGAGGACCGGCAGGCCCTTCTCGTGGAAGAGGTCGACGAGCGCGTTTATCGGCTCTATCACCTTGTCGCCCTCCCTTACAGGTAGCGCCCCTCCCGGGCAGAAATCGCTCTGAAGGTCGACGATGATTAGCGCCGGCTTCGCCGTCAAGCCCTACATCCAGCCCAGTTCAGGCTCGGATTCGCGGATCGCCCGTATGTCCTTCAGCACATGAGACCGGATCTCGGCCGGCGATTTGAAGTCGGAGATTATCTTGCCCCCGCTCATTATCTGCTTCAGGAGCGCTGTAGATCCTTTAGGGGGAGCGGTCCCCGCGAGGGTGACAGTATCCTTGAAGCCCCGCCTCCTGAAGACTTCCTTGCGCCCGCCCAGGCCGCCCCTCTTTGCCCTGAAGCTGCGCTTACCCTTGTCGTCCACCTCGACGATCTTGGCGCTGAAGTCGATCACTGGCGGATATGCGACTGCCGTCCCGACGCCGAATCCATCTACAATGTCCTGCAGCTGGACGAGGTTCTCCTCGTTCAGTCGGCCTGACACGATTATCTTCACGTCCTTGCCTCCCCTTATGTTCAGCTCCCACCTCACCTCCTCGATGATCTTGCGCAGGTCTCCCCGGCGCGAGCTCGGAGTGTCGATCCTCACCCCCCAGAGGTTGCGGCCGAGGGTCTCGAACGCCTTGATGGCCTCCGACTTCTCGTCCCAGAACGTGTCTATGAGGGCTATCCTCGGGACCGACTTTGAGATGGTCTTGTCGAAGAGCAGCCACGCCTCCGCCTGGTCGCCGACGACCTGGACCAGCGCGTGGATTAGGGGGGCCATCGCGGGGTGCGCCCTCCGCGTCCCGAAGCTGATCAGGCTCTTGTCGCCTGCGGCCGCCCTGAACCGGGCTGCCTTCGTGGAGATGCTCGTCGAGGAGGAGATCAGTCCCAGCAGGGGGTTCTCGTACTCGACGAAGTCGCGGTACCTGCCGGTTATCGTCATGACCGGCTCGTAGAACGTCGTCTTTGCGTCGGCTAGGAAGACCGAGCCCTCGTCGAAGGACCAGAGGTCGACCGGGACGCCCTCTAGCAGCTTGGCCACCTCGTAAACCCCCGTCAGGACCCCCCAGATTCCGGGGTATGGAAGGTCTCGCGCGAAGACCTCCATCACCACCTTGGTGTCTATGTTGTTCTCGGCGAGGACCTCCTTCGTGTTGATGAAGTAAACGTCCGTCGTGCTCGCGTTCTTTATCTCGTCCTCGTTCGCCATCCAGAAGAGACGATCCGCGAGGTCACGTTGCTTCATTGATTGCGTCACAGAATCGTCCCCTAGAAAAAGTATTTCTTCGAACTTGAGTCACGTTCGCAGCATTGCAAAGCGCAGCGCTGGACCTCTCCGAGGTCAAGAAGAAGATCACTCATTTCATCAGGAGGAAGGTGGAAGAATCGCAGACCGATGGGGTCCTCCTAGGACTAGACGGAGAGGTGGACTCTGCGGTCGCGGCGTACCTCTGTGTGGAGGCGCTCGGGAGCAGGAGGGTGACGGGTCTGATCATGCCCGACCTGCGGACGGCCACCGAGGGGTACGTGTCGGACGCGAAGATAGTCGCGAATGAGCTCTGCCTCGAGATCAGGCAGTTCGATATCGCCCCGATCCAGAAGTCCTTCATGAAGTCCCTTGCGGTCAACAAGGTGGCCGAGGATAACCTCAGCGAGAGAATCAGGATGTCCCTGCTGTATTACCACGCGAACCTCCTCAACGGGCTGGTCGTAGGGACCGCCGACAAGTCCGAGATCCTGCTTGGTCACTTCACCAAGTACGGCGATGGGGGAGCGGATTTCCTCCCGATCGGCGACCTCTACAAGACAGAGGTCAGAAAGCTCGGCGAGGTCCTGGGCATCAACCGGCGCATAGTCGCGAAGAAGAGGAGCTCGAAGACCTGGGCGTCGCACAAGAGGGTAGACGCCGGGCTCGCCTACGACACGGCGGACCAGATACTCGGGCTGAGATTCGATCGTGGGCTGGACGCCGCGACAATATCAGCCACGGTCAGGACGAGTCGTGCCAAGGTCGAGAACGTCATCGCGAGGCACGATTCATCGGTTCACAAGAGGGGGACCCCCGAGATCTGCAGAATCCGCTAGATTGTGAATTGGGAGTGGACTGGGCGGGATTTGAACCCGCGACCTCCTCCGTGCGAGGGAGGCATTCTACCAGATTGAACTACCAGCCCAGTCAGGGGAACCACTAAACGTGCACTATTAAAATTGCAATTCTAGGCTTCGGGTCGAGTGCGTTCGCCCGCGGCGGTCACCACACGTGGACGGCAGACTAGGACGACTTCGGTTTCCGTGACAGTTTGGTGCCGCAGACGTCGCAGATTGTAGCTTTCGAGTCGGAGTACTCTTTGCGGCAGCCCTTGCAGTATGTGATCCACGTTATCTGTTTCCATTCGCCTCTGACGTTGGTCTCTGACAGGCCGACTCCCAGCACTTCGGCTACGTTCCTGACGGCGAAATCATCTGTGACCAGGGTCACGTCGCCTCCCGCTGAGGCGAGGTCGAGGCTCACGGCGATTATCGAAGCGTCCGCCTCCGAGAGGGACTTCAGGTCCCCTGTCTTGGCTGAGACCTGTTTCACCTTCTGGAGGGATTCCTTTGACGGTTCGGTCACTTGGACCCTTGAGTGGATCAGCTGAGCTCCGATGCCCCTGCTCCCGACCTCGTCCATGACGTGATAGGTCGTGTAGTATCGTCCCGTCCCTTGGAACGGTATCCCCCTGAAGAAGGCCGTGGAATCGAGAACGTGGATTTTTTCGCTCAAAACTCGGGTTTCACTGTCGCATTGCGTCTTGTGGTCCGGACATACTCTTCAAGAAACGGTCCTCAATCTAGGTGGTCATCTTCACTGCTGAAACAGGCTCTGGTTCTGCATTGCGCGCTACTAAAGCCTTCGCGCCTTGGAATAATATACGATTCGGTGACGTCATGGTGGGTCTGAATCCGCCGGTTCAAGGCTTAATTACCGAGAAATGAAAAGTCAGAGGTCAGTAACATGAGCAGGCCAGCAGACCTCGGCAGTTTGAAGGAAGGGAGCTATATCATCATCGACGGCGAGCCCTGCAAAACCGTAGAGGTCGAGAAGAGCAAGCCGGGGAAGCACGGCAGTGCCAAGGTGAGGCTGACGGCAATCTCTGTCTTCACAGGCTCGAAGAAGACCATCATCGGTACCGTCGACACCCACATCGAGGTCCCCATGATCGACAAGAGGTCGGCTCAGATCGTATCGACTACTCCGACCAGCGTCCAGCTGATGGACCTCGGGACCTTCGAGGTCACGGAGAGCCCCATCCCGACCGAACCCGAACTCCAGGGGAAGCTGGGAGCTGGGGCCGAAGTGGAGGTCTGGGTCGTTCTAGGGAAGAGCAAGATAATGCGCGTGAAGGGCACTAGCTAGTCTCATTCGTGGTCTATCCGTATCGGATTTCTTCATTGTAGTACTCAGACGGCTCTTCCGATTTGTCATCTAGACCGAGGGACTCCTGCGCACCCGGTGTTTATCCCTTGTCCAAGGGTCTCGATGGCTAGAACTGAGAAGAGTGGAAAGATGATCGGTTCACCAAGGATAAATATCCAAAGCCGGAGCGCGCTTTTTCATGATGACTAGGCGAAGGGGCTCTGCCCTCGGTCTCAGCATGGTAACCATCGGCGTGCTCGTCGTGATAATTGCCGGGATTCTGGTCTACTACACAACCACGGTGAACTCGCAGGTGAACTCTGGCAACTCCACGATTAGCACCCTGCAGAACGAGGTGCGGACTCAGCAGAGCGTGATCAGCAGTCTCGACAACCAGCTGGCCCAGCCCGGTGGTGTCCTGGGCAACGTATCGATAACAGGAATTGACCCTGTGAGAATCTATGACGCCGCGAACAGGAGCGTCGTGACGATACAGGGCGACGCGGTCGCAAACGTGAGCACGGTGTTCGGGACCGAGAGCGAGCCCGAGACGGTTCTGGGCTCCGGGATAGTCACCTCCTACCTGAACAGCATCTACATCGTGACGAACTACCACGTCATCAACGGCGTGAGCAACCTCACCGTGACGTTCTCGGACGGGAACGCGTACCCCGCGACGGTCATCGGGACCGACCCCTACAGCGACATCGCGATCGTGACGACGAGCGCTCCGGCGTCCGAGTTCACGCCTCTGCAGATCATCTCGTCGTCCGGAATCGTGGTCGGACAGCCGGTCGTCGCGATCGGGAACCCGTACGGGTTGTCCGGGTCCATGACCTTCGGCATCATAAGCCAGCTCGGGAGGACCATACAGGAGGCAACGACCGGCGAGTTCTCGATCTCCGGGATCATCCAGTTCAGCGCGCCGATCAACCCAGGCAACTCAGGGGGCCCGCTCCTGAACGCGGACGGCATGGTGATTGGCATAACGACGGCGACGGTGAATGGTTCGCAGGGGTTGGGCTTCGCGATACCTTCGAGCACCATCCTAGAAGAGATGCCCTCCCTGATAAGCACAGGGCACTACGACATGCACTCCTACCTGGGGATAAGCGGGGTGGACATGAACTACCAGCTCGCCGAGGCGTCGGGCACCAGTGTGACCTACGGCGTCCTGGTAGAGAGCGTCGTGAGCGGCGGGCCGGCGGCCACCGCGGGGCTGAAGGTCGGGTCGAAGACTGTCACGATAGCGGGCGAACAGTACCTCGTCGGGGGCGACATAATAGTCTCGATAAACGGGACCAAGATCGTAAACCAGGACGCCCTCTCGACCTACCTGCAGCAGAATACCGTTTCAGGTCAGACGGTGCAGATAGGGATAATCAGGGCCGGCGCGCCGGTGACCCTGACGCTCGTCCTCGGTCAGAGGCCCCCTCCCCCCGCCAGCTAGTTCCCTTTCGGGACGAGCCGGGCATCGAGTATCTCCAGGGTCCCCGACATCCCGTTCCAGTGCTTCCTCGATGAGGTTATCTCAATTCGTTCCTCGAATATCGGACAGTTCAGCACGAACGTCTCTCCCTCTCCCCCTTCGAGGGCCGCGTGCATCCCGTACTTCCTCTGGAGTTCCACGAGGTCGTCGACCATTGCGGCGTCCAGCCTCCTCCCGAGCCACCCCTCGTCCAGACCGAGGGCGGCCACCCCCGTCATGATGACGTCGAACCCCTGATTGATTATGTTCATGAGGTGAACGCGAGGGTCGATGCCCCAAAGCGGGGACACGCTCTGCAACCCCAGCTCCGAGCATATCCTGTCGACGCGCGATTTCTGGTAGACGCTTGCCAGCGCTCCGGTATAGACACCTTCGATTCCGTACTCGGCCTTGGCGGTCTTAAGACCCCGGGAAAGGTCGCCCAGCTCCTCCTCCTTGACCCCTTCGGTAGGAACCATCACCTGCGGCAGGCGTGCCGACTGAGCTTGCAGTTTCGTCCATTGGATCGCTGGGTAGTGATACATCCACGACCCCTCGGCCGACGGACAAATCGTGAGCAGGCAGGCAATCGTATCGCCACGCTGCTGTGCGAGGAATGCGGAGTAGGCCGAGTCCTTGCCTCCGCTCCACAGAACCGCGACCTTCATACGGAGGGTTAGGATGGAAACTGCTCACTTAACGGTTCTGCTGAAGAAGGAATCTCGTGTTGGTCAGGGAGTTCTCGGCCAGACCTGATGTACATACCATCTGATTTCCGTGTCACGCGAATTCCAGTCTAGAATCCCCGCATAGATGGCTTTGACTGGTTCCCCTTCATATGTTGGATAGTCTCGAACATACCTCTCAGCCTGCCAAAATGACTTGGATAGAGCAGACCCTGTGTTCTTCCACCATTTGAACTCGAAGTAGTGGAGTTCATTTGAGGCCCGCGAACGTTGCAAACTGTCTGGTCCGTGCCGTTTTGACCCCTGTCTAGAGTTTTCTGATTCGTGTGGATGGTCCTTGACCTCGTTCCATAGCTTGGTTATCGAGATTAGGTATCGCTGAACTCGTTCCGAAATGAAACCTTTCTCGTGATTGTGAGAACCGAGGCTACCCGTCCCATGGACCCTAAAATGCACCATCTCCTGCAACCCCTTTTCGACTTCGAACACATAGGGTCCTCCCGGATAGCCTGGTGCCGAGACCAACCTGATGTTATTCAAGAGAGCGGAAGCGTCAAACTCTCCGAAGTTACGTCTATACTCGAATTGCTTGCCGGCGCTCTGAGAGTAGGAGATTACCAGACCGTATTCTGCCGCTCGTATGTTGAGAACCTTCCAGTTACGCACGAAGGTCAAAGCGACTGCTTCACCGTCGAACCAGAATTTCAGTTCCCTCTTCGTTTGTGCGAGTCGGGCGCTTAGAACGACTCGTGACCCTCGCGCCTTCAGGCTTGAGTTAGCTAATTCAATCTCGCGTCCTTGAACGATCATGATCAAACTGCCGGATTCTCGTAGAAGAAGCGACGGTTGGCTATCCAATCTGTGGGAATTGAAGTCGACGACGAAGTTGGCCGTCGTGTATTCGGTTGACTTGGTGATTCCAATGAGATCGCCAAGTTTGACCATTGGCTTCGGGTAAAGATCGAGTCGTCTTTCTTTGTGATTGTACCTTGCGAAGCACTTTCTAATCGGGTTGCGAGGTCTCGAGATGTTTGTGAGACTAAAGGCCAGTACAGCACGCGTTTTCCCT
The DNA here is from genome assembly GCA_050013375.1 of Nitrososphaerales archaeon. Taxonomy (GTDB): domain Archaea; phylum Thermoproteota; class Nitrososphaeria; order Nitrososphaerales; family Gagatemarchaeaceae; genus Gagatemarchaeum. Next base: position 22,964 of record JBEKFK010000033.1, read on the forward strand.
TTCGCTCCGTGGGCAAGAAGACCCATCGATTCGAGTTCCCTGTGAGCAAGCCTCAGACGAGGTCCTGCGTGAGAAGAAGTTATTTCGAATCTGGGCTTTTCAATGACCGAATTGATTGCTATCATGTACGTCTCTCCAGCCTTGACGGCCCCGAGACAGCCCTTGGGTACGTAGAGGAATAACCGGGTTCCGACAGTGGACCGGAATCTGCCTACACATTCCCCGATATTCTCTATGCCCCACTTGATCTCGTACCTCTTCCCGACCTCAAAACTGATGCCTGAGAACTGTTGGACGAATGTCTTTGGGATGGAGAATCTGAGACTCACGCCGTCGCTCAGTTTTCTTGCGGGCGAGAAGATGTGACCTGTCATGGTCTGGAGTCGAGGTTCGGATGTGTCAAATCGGATCTCGGAGGCGCGACATCTCTTGATGAAATGTGGTCTATTGGCGAATTCTACACTTCGTGTAGAGACTTGTGGTTCGACTTGTTGGGAAAGGTCACGAAGCGATGTGTCAGTCTCGCGCAGGCTCTGAACTCTTGTGACAATCTGAGCTGCCTTTGACTCAACGTGGTCCTTCCCGGTCGTGTTCGTTCGGCTCAGTACCTCTTTCGGCCTCTTATCCGCCACCCTCCTCAGGGACCCGGACTCGCGGAGAGCCTCAGAAATGGCAGGCTCGCCCACGGTTTCCGTGGCATCAACGGCTTCAGAGACCCCCGTTCCCTGCTTCGGGGTCTCGATTTGGACACTGCTGTTATCTTCGTCCATCGGAAAACCTTGGAGAAGTTACCCGTGGCAACCTTGGCAACATCGTGACAACTTCTTGGCAACTTTGTGGCAGCATCGTCGCTGGTGGGGTGATTTCGTTAGGAATCCTGCAGGCCGACGGCCTCTTAGTTCAAAGAATTCTACACTTCTTCAGGACGGTCTAGCACTCAGAATCAACTTGGTGCACGTTGCCATTTTGGTCGATTGTCTTCGGCGCGACGTGAGAAGCTGAAACTTCTCATGTCGTTCCCCCTCTCGGGACTCGATATCGTCAGTCTTCTGTTGTCTTGGCGCAAGAGCGGAGCGAATTGGTATTTAACGGGGATCGACGTAGCGGGATCGAGAAGAGCCTTCGCAGTCAGGAGAAGATTGCGTTGGTCTTTCCGGCGCCAGTCGGACAAAACTATTAATCGAGAATGGACATCTTCACAACCACGACATGATGCATCGAAGAACTGCGGTTGGCATGCCAGCCCTTGTAGCGGCGATAGTCGTTACAGCGGTTGTTGTTGCTGCAGCTATCTTCGCTTCTGCGCCGTTCAGCACCACGGTCACAAAGACAACGCCTCAAGTCATAACAACGACCCAGACCACAACTGTTACTGTGGTCTCTACAATTTCATCAACAACCACGACTTCATCAACAACCACGACTTCTAGCACCTCGACCACCTCAAGTGGAGTGAGCAATCTGCATCAACTGGAGTTCGTGCAGGAATCAAACTGCCCCTATGGGTCATGGGTTTACCCCTGGGGCGTGACGCTCAACGGAGCGACGTTGACTCAGCCATCGAACGCAACGCTCCCACTAAGCTATGGCAACGCACGCCTCACCTCTAATAGCAGTTACTCGACCATCTCGTTCTCGGTTCCAAATGGCGTATACAGCTACACTGTGGTCCCGACAGGATTTGCGGGCAAGCAATCGGGCAACGTGACCGTCTCCGGAAGCAACGTCGAAGTAGAGGTCTGGTCATTCATCACGGCGATGGGTTGTTCCTCCAGTTCCACCGCTTAGGCTGAATCGTCATACGTCTCCCAACAACCTAATCAATACGATGCAACTTTCTGCCGGCAAGGCAATTACGAAGATCCATTCATCTGATGCACAAGAAGAGGACGGAGGGGGCAACTCGGCCATAGCGTACTTCACCATCTCGTGATGGGCGCTTATTCCCTAGCAGTATGGTAAGGCTTTACAGAATTCCTGAGAAGAGACGGCTAAATACAACCAGATTTTGAACGGCGCTATGCTAGACTCTCTGAGGAGCGGGCTACAGGGGGCTATTAAGAAACTCCTCGGCTCTGACATTGTCGACGAAGCGGCAATCCGAGAGCTGGCGAAGGACCTCCAGCGCGCCTTGATTCAGGCCGATGTGAACGTCAAGCTCGTACTGTCCGTGACCGAGAGCGTGCAGAGGAGGGCGCTCGAGGAGAAGCCCCTTGGAGGGCTGACGCGCAAGGACCAGATCGTCAAGATCCTCTACGAGGAACTCGCCAAGATGCTCGGGGGAGAGCAAGAGATGAAGTTCGACAGGGGCAGGACGACCGTCATCGTGATGCTCGGGGTCCAGGGCTCGGGGAAGACCACCACGGTGTCCAAGCTGGCGAGGTTCTACATGAAGAAGGGCTACAAGGTCGGGGTGGTTGCGGCGGACACGTTCCGCCCCGGAGCGGTCACCCAGCTCAAGACCCTCTCCGAGCGCATCGGGGTAGACATCTACAGTGACGAGAAGCAGGGCGACTCGATCAAGGTGGCCGAGGCGGGGAAGCGGTTCTTCCAAGACAGCAAGAACCTGATAATCATAGACACGGCCGGGAGGCACAAGGAAGAGAAGAGCCTGCTCGACGAGATGAACAGCATCGTCTCGAAGGTCAGACCGGACATCAACCTCCTCGTGGTCGACGGGACAATCGGGCAGCAGTGCTACAACCAGGCGTTGGCGTTCCACAAGACCTCGCCAGTCGGCGGGATAGTCATAACCAAGCTGGACGGCGCGGCGAAGGGGGGAGGGGCGCTCGCAGCCGTCGCGGCGACGGGCGCGCGGATCTACTTCATAGGGACCGGCGAGAGGGTGGACGACCTCGAGGAGTTCTCGTCGACCCGTTTCGTGGGGCGGCTGCTCGGGATGGGCGACCTCAGGTCCCTCCTCGACATGGCGAAGCAGCTCGAGGGAGAGGTCGACCAGAAGCGGGTTCAGAGGATGACCTCGGGCAAGCTCACCATGGACGACTTCCTCTACCAGTTCGAGCAGGTCAACAAGATGGGCTCGCTGAAGAAGATCCTCGACCTGATACCCGGAATAGCCGGGAACATGAAGGCCGAAGACCTCGAGAAGGCCGAGAAGGACATGAAGATCTGGAAGAGCATAATCCAGTCGATGGCGAAGAAGGAGAGGGAGACTCCGGAGATGCTCAACGCCGTCAGGATAAAGCGGATCGCGAAGGGCTCCGGCAGGAGCGAGAAGGAGGTCAGGGAGCTCATCACGAAGTACAGGCAGACAAAGTCCCTGATGAAGGCGAGCAAGGGCCGCGAGTTCAGACAGATGCTGAGAAGGGCCGGGGGGCAAGGCGCCCTTGGCGGATAAGGAAGGGTTCGCGCTCTGCGATGCCTGCGCCGAGAGACAGGGGGACACGGGAGGGTTCAGTCCGGCGCATGGTAAGGACTGCTTCGTCTGCCGGGGACTGACGTCGCGGTTCCCTCAGATAGAGCGCAGCGTCGTAGGCCGCACGAACGGCTACCAGTTCAAGACCTTCTCGGTCGGGGTCATCGTCCCGAAGGGGATACAGGAGAGGGAGGACCGGCTGAGGTCCGACCTCAAGATACGTGGGAGGGAGCCCTTCAAGTCTCAGCTGGGGAGAGGAATCTCTGACTTCGTGAAGCGGCAGACGAAGAGCAAGGTCGATCGCCTGCATCCGGACATCACGATCCTAGTCGACCTCGACCGGGAGGCGATCCTCGTCACTGCGAAGTCTGTCTTCGTCTACGGTCGGTACACGAAGCCCCCCGGGGTGTCGCAGAGGAGGGAGCTGTGCGAGAGATGCAGGGGAAGGGGGTGCGGGGAGTGTGAGTCAGGCTTCAAGAAGGGCGTGAGCGTCGAAGGGATCTTGGAGGACAGGCTGGGCAAGATTCTGCACTCTGCAAGGGCGAAGTTCACTTGGCTGGGGAGCGAGGACCCTGAGAGCACCGTCTTCCCGCCCGGGCGTCCCTTCATCGCAGAGGTCAAGGACCCGAAGAGACGCGAGGTTCCATCCCGACTAACCGCCAGGACAGGGATGGGAGCGATGAAGGTCGGCGGGCTGAGGGTGCTCAAGGGCAAGCCGACGGCCATCCCATCCTTCACGTTCCTGACGAGGGTGTTCCTCAAGCAGGAAGGACCGATAGGAGCGGTGCCGAAGGGATTGGAGAAGACTATGAAGAACGCGCCGATCCAGTTCAGGAACAACAAGGGCAAGACGGTCCTCAAGAGAGTCTATTCCCTGAAGGTCAAGAGGCGCGGTCAGGGCCTCGTGGCCGAGATCAAGCTCGATGGTGGCCTGCCGGTCAAGAGGCTCGTAAGCGGGGGGTCGGTATCGCTATCCCTCTCCGAGCTATTTGGGACACCTCTGGATTGTCAGAGATTCGATATAATCAAGGTCTGGGAGTCCGGCAAGTTCCAATTCTGACTATGGCGGAAAATCTGGGGACCATTCTCTTAGATTGGCCTCGGTTGGGATTCCTCCAGGCTTGGTCCGGCTACCTTCGAGGAGCCCACGTGAATCGGAGAGTCCGCGCGGGTGTCATCCGGGTGGTCCTGGGTCCATCCCATGGTCCTCGGGAAAAGCTTTAATGAAGAAGGAAATCAGGTGGCATTTCCGGACGAGTTGAAAGTAGAATTTGGGAAGATCTAAAGGATACCGTAGGCGCACGAGATCGCTGCTCAAGAAGAAGGACCTCGGCGGCTTGAGCAGAGTACTCAGGGACTACTCTCTCGGCCAGAAGGTTGTGATAAAGATAGACTCGACCCAAGTCAAGGGGATGCCGCACCGCAGGTTCAACGGCCTCGTGGGCGTCATCACAGAGGTCGGAGTCAGGGGTCTGAGGATAGACGTTCCGGTGGGCGATAAGACAAAGTCGGTCGTCGCGAGGAAGGAGCACATCGCACCGCTGGTGGGGTCCTGATGTCAGCAGAGCCACGTGAGAAGAAGATACTCACGCTCAGCGAAGCGCACCAGATACTTGAGAAGATTGATGTGGAGAAGGCCGACCAGATTCAGAAGCGGACCCTCGACTACACTTCAAAGTTCTCAAAGATCACGGTGGAGAGTGCGAAGAAGGTGCGCAAGCAGCTCGAATCCGACTGCGATCTGAGCCCTGAGGAAGCCGTGGAGGTCATCAACATCATGCCAAAGTCCATCGAGGAACTCCGGACGTTCACAGCGGGCTGGAGGAAGCTTCTGCCCACCGAGACCCTCGAGAAGATGCTGAAGATTCTCAAGTCAGCGAAGGAAGCGTAGCGGCGACTCTCCGCACCTCAATATGGTTGCTTTGCTGTACTGCGTCGAAAGAATCGCAGGGTTACGATTGAGTAAGATTATATAGCAACGCGCCATGTAAAACTTACTGGTTCGAAGGGTAAATGCTCACTGGTTCTTACTCGCGCACGGACGCACCAGTGCATCATGCACGGCGGATGAGATAGAGGAGGAGCGTGCCCGACACATGCTATCGAATGAGAAGCGGTACGAGGAATTCGCGTATGTTCTTGATTTCCTGTCACAGGGGCAGTCAGTGGTGATAAAGGGCAGAGAAGGTTCGATCGTCCAGGCCATCGGCGAGGAGAGGCTCACCCTGCTCGAACTGCTGGCGGCGGACGACCAAGACTTTACTCTCGGCGAGCGGCTCAGGATCGGGAGAGAGGGCCGGGACAAGATAATGAGCGTACTAGGGAAGCTCTCCTACGAGGAGCTAACCCAGGAGGCGAAGTCGGAACTGCCCAGCGTCTGCGAAGATATAGTGAAAGGCAACGAGCCGAGATACGTGGCGTACTTCAACGAGCTGCAGCCGCTCACACCTCGGCTCCACGGGCTTGAGCTTATCCCGGGGATAGGCAAGACGTTCATGAAGACCATTGTCGCCCTGAGAGAGAAGCAACCGTTCACCTCGTTCGAAGACATCCAGAACCGCGTCGGATTGAGAGAGCCAGCCAAGCTGGTGGCGAAGAGGATCACGGAGGAGATCTCCGGCGATTCGAGGATAAACATCTTCGTCAAGAAGTGAGACTTGCCGGCCAAGGCCCATGTCACCTAGAAGACGGGGGAAGAGGAGGGCGCTCGGTCAGCACTACCTGGTCGATTCGTCGGTGGTCGCCGCGATGGTCGGGTTGGCCGCCATCGGGCAGGACGATCGGGTCTTGGAGATAGGGACCGGCAGGGGCGCGCTCACCCGCGACCTGGCACGGCTGTCTGGCCACTTCGAGGCTTTCGAGCTCGACAGGGCCAACTACCTCGCGACGAAGGACATGGGCCTCGACGGCCTCCTGCTGCACCTGGGGGATGCGTTCTCAGGTCCCAGGGAATTCGACATTCTCGTCTCCAGCCTCCCATACTCCGAGTCATCCAACTTCGTCGAATGGCTGAGCAGACATCGCTACAAGCGCGCGGTGGTCCTGCTCCAGAGGGACTTCGTCGACAAGCTGCTCGCCAAGCCCGGTGAGGACGGGTACAGGGCGATATCGGTGATCTCGCAGATCTCGTCGGACGTCAGTCCGGAACTGGACGTCGTGAGGGAGTCCTTCGACCCTCCCCCAAAGGTCTCGTCGGCGGTAGTCGTCATCAGACCAAGGCACCTTCTTTCGACGGACGACCTCAGGCTGGTGAAGCTTCTCTTCTCCCAGCGCAGGAGGAAGCTGAGCGGCGCGCTGAAGCAGCTCGGGCTCAGGTCCGGCGAGGCGGATACCCGTCAGCTCTCCAGGAGAGTCCAAGACCTCTCCCCCTCGGAGTTCCTCGAGGCCATCGGACTCATCGAAAGGGATGTGTAAATCATATCAAGCGGCCCTGGTGTGCTCGGAAGGACTTGAGGCTTGAGAAGGTCACTGTGACCCTGGTCGGATCGGAGTTCCCGATCAACGTAGGCTACACTGCCAGATTGATCAAGAACTTCGGCGCGCGGAAGCTGTACCTGGTCGAACCCAACTTCGACCGTCGGGTGGCCTCGGTCTACGCTGCCCACGGCTCCGACGTGCTTGACGACGCAGAGGAGGTAGATTTCGATGGGTTGAGGCAGAGGCACGATCTGCTGATAGGTACCACGGCCGTCACTGCGATCAGGAGGGCCAACGTGGACAGATTGACAGTGACCCCCGAGGAGGTCGCCGGCTATGTGTCGTCCTCTAAGTCCGCCTCGCTTGTCTTCGGGAGGGACACCACCGGCCTCAGGAACGATGAGCTGGCCAGATGCGATATTGTGACGAGCATAGGCACCGGGACGGGCTACAAGACCCTGAACGTCAGCCACTCGATAGGCATACTGTTCTACGTGCTCTCGAAGTCCGGGCTGCAGAGCAGGAGACTCCCGAACCTCGGCGAGCGCGACATGTTCGCCACATATGCCTACGAACTAGCGGTCGCGTCAGGCATGCAGGCTCACCGGGCCGAGAGGCTCAGGAAGCTCGCCAAGAGGATGACCCTCCGCTCGCAGCTCGATGGGAAGGAGCTCGGCCTCCTCGTCTCCCTCCTGCGAAAGGCGGCTGACGCGATACCCGGAGCGACCGATCAGACGCGCTCGAAGACGTAGACCATTCGCCTGACCCAGCGGGTGTTCTCGTGCGAGATCCTCACCGGGTACTCGAACGGAACCTGAGCCGGCTGGAACGGTGCGAGCCCGGCCGCGCCAACGTCTTCCAGCAGGACCGAGACGTCCCTGTCTTCTGTAGTCCGGAGCGAGGGCGCAACTATGACCACCCTTCCCCCCTTGCGGACGACTGCCGCCATCGAATAGAGCGATTCGGAGTAGAGTCTGCTCGAGTTTCGTATCATCTTCCTCGCCTTGTCAAGTGTCGGGGTCGCGTCTATCTTGGGAAGTAGGATTGGTTCCGTGACGACCGCGTCCACCTGGACCCCGTCCATCAGCGACTCGAGCCTTGTGGAGTCTCCTACGCGTGTAGGGTTTGGTCGAGGTCTTCAGGGTCTTGGAGAGCCATTCCAGGTTCTGTCTGCTGTTCTCGATGCGGTTCCTGTCTCGGTCAACCCCTATGCAGCTCAGGCCGGCCGTGATCGCCTCCGCAAGAATCGTGCCGGAGCCACAGAACGGGTCCAGGACGACCCCGCCCTTCCGCACCCCGCCCAGGTTCAGCAGGAGCCGCGCGAGCCTTGAGGAGATCGAGATCTGCGAGCTCACCACCGGTCTCTCGTTTGACCGCACCTGGAACTGCTGGGAGTCGGGCACGTAGAGCGTCGCGCCCAGCCAGTACTTCTCGCCCAGCCTGAGCACGACGAAGTCCACAATCTTCCTCGCCTTGTCAAGTGTCGGGGTCGCGTCTATCTTGGGAAGTAGGATTGGTTCCGTGACGACCGCGTCCACCTGGACCCCGTCCATCAGCGACTCGAGCCTTGTGGAGTCTCCTAC
>JBEKFK010000034.1:0-13914 GCA_050013375.1 Nitrososphaerales archaeon
TCACACTAACTTCGACGCAGACGTCCACTTCGACCATAACTTCGACACTCCCGGCCACGACGACGACCGTAACGAGCACGACCACCGCTCCTCCTAGCACGACCACCCAGACGGTGACTCAGACTCAAACACAGACTCAGACATCTACCGTCACTTCCACGTTGACCCTTCCCGGAAGCACCACCACTTCCACGGCGACCTCGACACAGACGCTGCCAGCGACCACGACCACGGTGACGAGCACGTCACCCCCGGTGACGACCACCCAGACCGTTACGCACACCACGACGACAACTTCCACCCAGACCCTCCCGGCGAGCACCTCTACGATGACCGTCACGTCAACCGCTCCGCCCGTGACGACGACTCAGACCGTCACCCAGACGACTGCGACCACCTCGACACAGACCCTCCCGGCAAGCAGCACCATCACGACCACCGTCACGAGTATCCCACCACCGATCACCACCACTCAGACGTCCACGGTCACTACGACTGTGACGTCTAGCGAGGTCCAGACAGTCACCGCGACGAAGACGGTAACATCGACCCTGGACCAGACCAATACGGTCACCTCAACGTCCACCTTGGTGCTGCCCGCCTCGACAACGACAACAACAGCCACAGGCCCGACGACGACGGTGACCAGTGTTGTTCCTCCAAGTACCACGACTGTAACTTCGACCGGGATCGTCACCACGACGCAAGCGCCAACAACCACGACCCAAACGAATACCGTAACGACGACGGTCTGCATTTCAGGAGGCTCAAGACAGCCGGTCTCCTGTCAGTCCTCGGGCGCAGCCGGTCAAAGTGGCTCAGGGAGCCCGCTGCTTCTCTTGAGCGACTCCGGTCTTGTGTTCCTGGTCGGCACCATGATGGTGGGAGCGGTCGTTGCCCGCAGGGTCGTTCGCTCCTCCAGAGGCAAGTAGCGTCCCCTCAACTCCGCCCCCGCAAGACGATGATCGTCCAATTCGGGGCAGTACACGGCAGAGTAGCGACCAAATCGGAGGTTCAGAATATGCAAGACTAGTTGCCGGGAAGTCCCTTCAAAATCTTACTCTTGGCCTGAAAACATGAATCAAGGCTTCATTAAGGTGAATTTCTGCTTCGCACGCCATATATACGCTGTCTAGATTGAAATTTCACAATGAAAGCGAGCCAGAAGAATGCATCTCTAGCCTTGTTGGCTGGACTTGCTGCACTTGTCGCTGTCGCTCCTGCCATCGCTCCAGTGTTTGCGTGGAACGCATGCGGGGTGACCTTAACCCCAAGCACCCAGTCAACCTCAATTCCCGCGGGAACTACCGCGACCCTGACCTATCTACTGACCTACAGTGACTCCAGCGCGTATGCGGCCTCGTTCGGAGTATCGGCCACGAGCTCAAACACGGCCTGGACAGTGGTGAGTGTCATACCGAGCCAAGTTCCGAGTTCAGGTAAGTCTGACTCGATCAGCCAAACCATTACCGTCAAGATAACTGCGCCGGCCACCACAGGTAGCACGACGACCCTGACTGTGAAGGCAGTGAATCAGCAGGATGGCAGTGCCGACTGCTCCACAGGGACACGGCTGACTACGGTGGCGTTCCAGCCTCCGCCCACAGTCCCACAGTTCCCCCTTGGATTTGCTCTTCTGATGGCTGTGGCGATACCAGTGATGTTCGTCGCCAAGAGCAAGTACGCAGCGCGAGCGACACGATAAACGGTACGAATGGTCTGCAGCGGGCCAAAAACCTGCTGCGGCTTCTTTTCTTTTCCTGAGATGGGCCCCGTGGTCCCTGCGCATTGTTGCAGATGCCGCAAAATCTGCCTGATTCGGCCGGATTGCCTGTCGAGAACGACTTGTAGCTTGGCGGTTCAGGGACCTTCAATGCCTGACTTCGCCAGTGATGTACGGGTCGATACGGCAAGGTTCATACACGAGGAGCCGGCCCCGAGCGACCGTTCGGTCAACGGGAGAAAATGATTCATGGGCAAGGAGCGTACAATCTATCGAATCCCGGTCGTCGCGGCCGCATCTCTAGGGGTCCTAGCGTCGCTCTGGTATGTCTACCAGAACCAAGCCTTCGACGCGACTACGCTTCTTGGAGGGGTCGTGCTGCCCCTGGCCTTCGGCTCTGCAGTCCTCTTTGTGGCGAAGCAGAGAATCGCCCTCTTTGCCTTCCTCGCCCTTTTCTGGTCCCTCATCGACGATGCGCCGGTGAACTTCGACTCCGTGCTGACGTGGCCCGAGGTCACCCGAACCCATCCGGCAGGTCCGCACGACTTCATGGAGATCCTGCTTCATCTCCTGACAATTGTCTTCCTCTGTCTCGCGCTAAGGGAGGCTTTGAAAGGCACTTCATTCACAGAGGAGAAGGCTCTCAGCATCTCACTCTTGACCGCTGCGGCTTTCGTCCTGAGCTACGCTCAAAACCTTCCGCTGGATGCTCTTCGTACAGTCGTTGAGAATGATTGGTACCAGCTTGACTTGGCGGAGCACCTGGCATCCATCTTCTTCCTCTACGTCGCTGTCCGCTTAGCCATGAGACCGTCGGGAGCTGGTCCAACAACATCGCCAGGGCCGAGTTCATTCCAAAGAATCATTATTAACGCCGTACGGACGCGGAGAATTCGAAGATGAAGTTCTCGAGGGTCCTCGTGACCGGAGGCGCCGGGTTCATCGGGAGCCACATAGTGGACGCCCTGATCGGTCGCGGCGTCGAGGTGGGCGTTCTCGATGATTTCGCCACCGGGGAGACGAGCAACCTCCCAATCGATTCTTCTCGCCTTCGGATTCACCGGGGCGACATTCGCGATGAAGCCTTCGTCAAACAGGTGGTGAAGGGATACGACGCGATCATTCACGAAGCCGCGCTGGTCAGCGTGACGCGCTCCATCGAGGACCCCGGGAGAACGAACACCGTGAACGTCGGTGGCACGCTCAACCTTCTGTCGGCGGCCAAGGACGCAAAGGTCGAGTCATTCATCTATGCGTCATCGTCGTCGGTCTATGGCGAGTCGGAGACCCTGCCGAAAGTCGAGACGATGAATACTTCACCTATCTCGCCCTACGCCGTCTCGAAGCTTTCTGCGGAGAACTACTGCCGCGTCTTCGCCAGCGTCTACGGGCTACGGACCGTCTGCCTGCGGTATTTCAATGTCTACGGTCCCCGGCAGAAACCCGGGCCGTACAGCGGGGTAATCCCAACCTTCGTGAACAAGGTCATGCATGACGAAGCCCCGGTCGTCTTCGGGGACGGCGAGCAGACGAGGGATTTCACCTACGTGCGAGACGCGGTGAGCGCGAACCTCCTCAGCCTTGAGAGGGACCCGAGCCCCGGGGAGGTCTTCAACGTCGCGGGCGGCGCCCAGGTGTCCCTGAACAGGCTCGCCGCCTCCATCGAGAAGATCATGGGGAAGCCCCTCCTCGGCACGGAGCATGCTCCCCCCCGGGAGGGAGACATTCGTCACAGCCTCGCCGACATCACCAAGGCGAAGGCCGTGCTCGGGTACTCGCCCCGATTCTCACTGGAAGAGGGTCTGCGCGAAGTAATCGGGGGATTCGTCACCCGGACGGCCGGTCAGCGGTAGCGCTGCAAGGGCCTTGTGGTCGAAGCCACGAGCCGGGCGTCTTCTCCAACGGGTCAAGAATCAGAAGCCATCACTTCCGTCTCAGGAAGCCCGCTTCAGTTAGGGCTGGGTCTTGCCGGTTCTTGATGGATTCGGGCCAATGATTGCACATTTTTGCCTGTCTCTACCATATGAATTCAGGATTCATATCCATGAAGATGGGCTCCTCGAAGCTTAAAACCGAATCGCAAGGAACTACGGTCGTATGCAGAAGAACGTACGGAGTCTTTCGACCCTGACTTTCGCAGCAGTCATCATGCTGTGCCTCGTCGTGCGAATCGCGCCGACGTCGGCAACACCAACAAACTCCAACGGAGTCTATCCACCAGGTCTAGTACCCGGTCCCGACCCTCCGCTCAACCCAACAGCGCTCCTCCAGATCGGCGGCGACTACACATACACCGCGGCAGGAACGGCGCTTAGGAACACAGGTTCCGGCGTCATAACGGTCTCGTTCACAGGAACTGTAGTAGCGGCATACCTGATCTGGGGAATCATCAACCCTGACCAGACCGGGCTTGCCTCGGCGAGCATAAACGGCAACGCGATAACCGGGACCTTCCAGAGTGACGACGCCAGCCCATGCTGGGGCGGTGGCAACCTCTGGGTTTACGCAGCTGACGTCACACCCTATGTGACGAGCGGCGCGAACACCGTCTCCGGCTTTGCGTCGGGAGCCACCGATGGTGGCAACCCCTGGTCCGAGTACGCAACACCTCTGGATGACGGAGCAAGCCTCGTCGTCGTGACAACGGGCGCCATTTCAAACAACATCTATGTCTACACCGGTGCCTACACCGAGCCAGCCTCAGGAAACCCACTCACGAGCGTATTCAACCACGGAGCAGCCGACGCTACCACCGCAACGACCACATTCTTCGTCCTTGATGGCCAACTACCCAGCAACTATGCAGAGTACAACGGCGCGGTAATCGACAGCAACGCCTTCCCAGGAAGCGACCCCAAGACATCCACCGCCACATGGAGCTACGGTAGCCTATCAGACACCAAGACCTACTCTGTGCCCGAGACGCTGGGCGCGACATCTGACAGCGCGAGCATAGGCAGCAATTCCGGGGACTGTCTCACGTGGGCAGCCCAGGTGATAAGCATCCCCTCGACCGCTTCAGTACCCCCAATCGGAGTACCTCAACCAACCAACAGCGTGCCTGAGTTCGCCGCATCACCAATCATGGTGGCGGCCATCGGAGCTGTCCTGCTGGCACTCCTCGTCAGGTCAAGACAAAACCTCAAGATTCACCCCGCCTAAGGCGGGCAGTTGGAGGAGCTCGCTCCTCCAATCCTCTGTTTTTCCTTTTAATCAGCTAGGGACTCTGCCCTGCGCGCTAGTCCTCGCAATAGCATCAAGGTCGGAAGAACATCCTTGGATCCCGCTGACCCAAGCCATCACGCTCAACCCAAAGACGGCCCGCTCGCGGGCGCAGGTCGCGGGAGCTCTCCTTGGCGCAGCAAGGGGGGATGAGATATAACAGCCTTAATCTAGAGACAATTGCCGTGAACGAGGGCGGGAAGATGAAACGTGAGATCGCCATGAACCTACTTGAGACGCCTGCCCGACGCATCACGACCCAGCTACAGGGTGGCAGCATACGCGTCTGCACAGTGGGAATGGGTCACATTGGGCTACCCCTTGCCCTTCTGCTGGCCAATCAGGGTACGAAGGTCATCGGGTGCGACAAGAACGAGGAGTTCCTCGACGAACTTCGGGCCGGACGGTCCCCCATAGTCGAGCACAGCAAGAACCTGTTTCCCTCGTCGAGGGTCCTCGGCTCGACCTGCCCCACCTGCGGGGTCCACATCCTCTCGGTCGGGCGCGAGAACTTCTGTCCGAGCTGCATGCGGCGGGTCGACGTATCCTCAGGTTCGGTGAGGCTCACGAGCCGGATGAATAGCGCAGCGACGAGACATGGGTCCTCCCACGAGATGGAGGAGCTCCTCAAGCTCGCCCTCAAGTCAGGCAACCTCGAACTGACCACAGACACTTCTGCTGCCGTGAAGCGTTCGGGGTTCATCGTTATCACAGTGGGAACGCCTATCGACCCCCAGAAGCGGCCCGACACTCGCGCCCTGGTCTCCGCCTCGAAGGACATAGGCGCAGGGCTCAAGAAGGGCTCGGTGGTCATAGTCAGAAGCACAGTCTCTGTCGGGACCACGGAGGAGGTCGTAGGAAGGATTCTCAGAGATCAATCAAGTCTGGTACCAGGGAGGGATTTCGGCCTCGCCCACGTGCCCGAGACGACCATAGAGGGACTCGCTCTCTTCGAGCTCCGGACTCTGTCGAAGATGATAGGAGGGATAGATCGGCGAAGCGGCCGCGCGGCGGCAGGGCTCTTCGGGGCGTTCGGTGCCCCGATTCGTCTGTTCGACGGGCCGAGGACCACCGAGGCCGCCAAGCTGTTCCTGAACATCTACCGCGATGTCAACATAGCGCTCGCCAACGAGCTCGCGCTCGCGTGCGAAGCTTTGGGGGTAGATGTCATCAGGGTTATCGAGGCGACCCGCACAGACCCGAAGACGAACCTGCTTACCCCGGGCCCCGGCGTAGGGGGGTTTTGCTTGACCAAAGACTCGTTCTACCTCTCTCAGCCGGCCTCGGAGAAGGGATTCGTCCCTAGACTCCTCAAGGCCGCCCGGGAGGTCAACGACATGATGCCCTCGCACGTGTGCAAGCTCGCCGCCGAAGGGCTCGAAGAGGCGGGTGAGGGGCTTGCGGGTTCCAGGATAGCCATACTCGGACTCGCGTTCAAGGGGAACACATCGGACACCAGAGAGTCTCCCAGCCTGTCCATAATCCAGGAGCTCACCAGGGAGGGGGCGGTGGTCGTCGTGCACGACCCGCTCGTCAAGGGCGACGACCCCCGGCTCCTCGCTCTCGGGGTCAAACGGGCAAGGAACGTGCGGGACTCCCTCAGGGACGCCACCGCGGCCCTCCTGCTGACGGACCACCTGGAGTACCGCGGACTGACCGGGGCCTCGTTGAAGAAGTCGGGACCGAAGCTGAGGGTAGTCGTCGACGCACGCCACATCCTCGACCCCTCGGAAGTGCGCGCTGCCGGGCTCACCTACCGGGGCGTCGGGCACGGGACTGCGACCTAGGCGGGCCAGCGCATGAACCGGCAGGACCTTCGCCCCGTGCTCCTGACGATTATCCTGTACGCCGCGCTCGACCTGCTCTTCACGTGGGTCTCGTTGTACACCCGCCCCCCCGAGAGCCTAGTAGGGGTCTTCAGGAGCGCGGACACGATCCCCTCGCATCTCCTTCTGCTGGCGGCCGGAGGGATCGCGCTGGGCCTCATCTCGACGCTCGTCTTCAGGCGCTTCGACGTCGGCCTCTTGGTCCTCATCCCGAGCATCGTCGTGCTGACCGACCTCGACCACCTCCCGTCAGCACTCGGGATAGCCCAGCCGATACGGCCGGCCCACTCGCTCATCTTCATAGCACTGGCGTTCATCCTCGTCGCAACTGTAATAAGGCGTCCAGACCTGTCATTCGCAGTCATGTCAGGTTTCTTCGCTCATCTGGGGGTGGACACCGGCCTCTTCCCTCCCCTCTCCCCCTTCTCGTTCGACTACTACACCCTAGGGAACTACCAGGCCGAGTTCCTGGCTCTGGCTCTGGTCTCGGCCCTCACCGCCGGCTACCTAGGCAAGAGGCGAGCCACCGGGAAGCGATACGCATGAAGACGAGCCAGAGGCAGATAAAGAGAAGTCACTCGATCCTGGACCACTCTCCAGAGGAGGTGGTGACCCTGCTGAAGAAGCAGGAGCTCAGGATCAGCATCCTGGGCCTCGGCAGGATCGGGTTGCCCACGGCCGCGGTCTTCGCCGAGGCGGGGGCCCGGGTCACGGGAATCGATATCGACGAAGAGGTCGTGAGGCAGACGAACGCCGGAGTCTCACGTCTCACCGACGAGCCCGGACTCGACCTCGTCGTCAAGAAGAACGTATCCGAGGGGAGGCTCAGCGCCACCCTGAGGCCCGAGACGATGCTGCACGACTCCGACTTCATCGTGATCTGCGTCCCCACGCCAGTGGACCTCGCAAAGTCGCCGGACTATGCGGCCATCAGGGCCGTCTCTCACTCCGTCGGAAAGTCCCTCACCAAGGGAAGCATCGTGATAGTCGAGAGCACGGTCGGGCCGGGGGTGGTTGAGGACATCGTCGGGTCGATCATCGAATCGGAATCGGGCATGAAGGCGGGACGAGATTTCGGACTGGCGAGCTGTCCCGAGAGGTCCGACCCGGGGTCCATCATGAAGAACATGCACTCCGTCCCGAGGATAGTCGGGTCGACCGACGTCCACTGCGGTGACCTCGTGGCCGCCCTCTACCGCGAGGGCCTTGGTGTCGAGGTCGTAAGGGTCAGCAGCCCTAAGGCAGCGAACGCCGTCAAGCTCACAGAGAACCTCTTCAGGGACGTCAACATAGCGCTCGCCAACGAGTTCGCCCTGCTCTACGAGAAGTTCGGGATAGACACGGTAGAGGTCATCAACGCGTGCGCGACGAAGTACAACTTCATGCCGCACTATCCGGGTGCGGGCGTGGGTGGCCCATGCCTCCCGAGCAACTCCTACTACCTGATAAACGAGGGACTCAAGCTCGGGAACATCCCTTACCTGATAAGGCTAGCCAGGGAAGTCAACGACAGGATGCCGGACCACATGGTCGAGCTTACGGCGGAGGCTCTCAATGAGATCGGCAGGACCGTCAGCGGCGCGAGGATTGCGGTCCTCGGGATAGCCTACAAGCCCGACGTCAAGGACATCCAGCTCTCCCCCATAGAACGCATAATCACCAGGCTGCGTGAGATGCACGCCGTCATAGAAGTATACGACCCCATGTTCGCTGGGGAGGAGGCAATGGGCCTCGTCGTTCACAAGACCATGGAGGACGCGGTCAGGGGCGCGAACTGCGTGATAGTCGGGACGGCCCACGCCGAGTTCAAGAAGATCAACCTCGCCTCACTCTCCAAGATGACGGCGAGGAAGGCCGCCATCGTGGACGGCAGGGGCGTCGTCTTGCCGGCGGACGCGAAGAAGGCAGGCTTCGCATTTCGCGGCGTGGGGCGAGTGGCGCTGTCGACCTAGCGCGACCCAGTTCGACCTGAGCGCTCGATTGCTGCGGGCTGTGAGGTGGCTGCCCACCCGAACGAGACCATCTTGTGCGGAGGCGAATGGAACGAACGACGCACTCGTCGGACCCCTTCATCATGAAACTTGACTACCCCCTCGTCGTGCGCGACGTCGCCAAGTTCACGGAGATACCAGCCGCACTGCTGGATCTGATCCTCCAGAACTACAACCAGGCCTCGAAGGAAGCAATGAGCGCGAAGCGCGCCGAGAAGATCAGGTCGATCTCGGTCTCCCTCGCGAACGTCCCCAGCAAGGTCAGCGTGACGCTCTGCTGGAAGGACGTGAAGGTCGGCATGGAGTAGCGCGTCCGAGGCTCCGGACCCCTCCGGGTCAGTTGCAGGGCCGTCCACAAAACCAATTATACCGATGGTCGGCGCGTAGCCTTGTGGCCATCCCCCAGACCGGCCAGTCCTCCCAATCTAGCGGGACGCTCCAGTCCATAGTAAGTGGCAGACTGAAGTGGACGGACATGGCGGACCCCACCGTAGACGACACGGTGCTCCTGGGTCGCGACTATGGCTTCCATCCTCTTGATCTCCAGGATTGCCTTTCTGGGAAGGTGACCAAGGTAGAAGACCACGGCGAGCACATCTTCCTCCTGCTGCACTTCCCCGAGGAGGACGCCCAGGGCCTCGTGACGCAGAACAGGCTGTCGATGTTCCTTGGGAAGGATTACATCGTGACGCTCCATTCGGGCAACCTCGCGCCCCTGGTCCAGCTGTTCGCCTCCTGCAGGGACGACCCTGAGAAGCGGGCCTCGTTCATGAAGTCTTCCGCCTACGTGGCTTACCGGATAATAGACGCCCTGGTGGCCGGTGTCTTCACGATCCTTGACGACGTCCAGGGGAAGCTTGACGAAATAGAGTCGGTCGTCTTCGACGAGACCAAGTCGCAGGCCGTCCCCATCAACCACGCCCGCCACCAGCTGGCATCTCTGGGGCGCATCCTCTTCCCTATCAGGCTGTACATCCCCGACCTCGCGAAGGCCCAGAAGTTCAGCGACGAGGACCTCTCCCTCCTCTTCAGCGACCTCGACCACAAGGTCGCTCTCTCCTCCGGGACCATCGACGAGATGAAGGAGCTCCTCGAGATATACAAGGACACCGACTTTGTGACGAGCAGCAACAGGACGAACACTGTGCTGTCTATCCTGACCATCATCTTCACCCTGACCATCCCGGCGACCCTTCTGAGCTCCATCTACGGGATGAACATCCCGCTCCCCGGCGGACTGACCACGGGGCCGCTCGAGTTCGCGGGCCCGTACTCGTCCTTCCTGGTCATCTTCATCCTGATGCTAATCCCGGCACTCGTCATGGTCTGGTACTTCAGGCGCGCCGGGTGGTTCTGACCTCTCCCTGGCGTCGGGAGGCCGTCACCGATTCATCTCTGCCTGGATGAGCTCCGAGAGCTTCTGGAAATAGAGCCTCGTCGCCATCGGCATCGCCTCGAGGTTGCGGTCGATCGCCTCCAGCACGTAGCCGACGGCCCTCCTCGACGTCTTGAACTCGAACTTCATCGGGAGTATCTCGTTCTGGATCACCTGGATGCTGTCCCTGAGGTGCTCGGGCGCCCTGGCCCTGGCGTCCCTCTCGACCCGGGAGTACCAGCCGGCGAGCACGTTAGTGTCGAGCCCGAGCTTGAGGTCCTCGATCTCCTTGACCAGACGCTCGATGATCCTTGTCTCTTCGTTGGCCATGATCAGCTGCACTTGGTCTGAAAGATTTCAGTCTTCTCGTACTCGGCCTCCCAGGCGTGGGTGCTGTTCCGTGCCCTCCTGAGCGCCAGCAGCGTGTAGCCCTCGGGCTGCTCCCCGATGGCCTTCTGGAAGATGCCCTCAACCGAGTCCTTCTCCTCGTCGTAGTTCTTGATGATGTGCTGCCTGTACTTCTCGATCTCCTTCATGTGGTCCTTCAGGCAGAGCGTCTTGCCCTGGAAGCGCGAGGAAGTCAGCCTCTTGACCTCGTCGCCACAGACATCGCACCTGACCTTCCCCATCCCGCAGCTCATGCAGACCCTCCCCACCCCGATCACGAGGGGGTAGGTGCCCGGCGCGCCCTCTTCCTTCCCGCAGACGGCACACTTGGCAGGGGTCTTCGAGCCGAGGTGCTGCATGTCGCCTCGGGAGACCTCATCGCTTAATACGGTTTCGATTGCCCTGGCCCTGGAGACGGCGCTCGCTCAGATGAGATCGGCCAGTTCGTCGACGCTGCCGATGACCGCCGTCGCCTTCGCCCTGCCCTTCCCGTCATAGACCCCGGTGCGGACGAGGATGGAGTCGATTCCAGTCCGGTTGGCCCCTTCGACGTCCGTGTCCTCCTGGTCACCGATCATCACCGTCTCCCGCTTCGTGCACCCGGCCTGCTTCATTGCGACCTCGAACATGAGCGGCGAGGGCTTCCCCACGGCGAACCCCTTCTTGCCTGCTCCGGACTCTATCGCCCTCAGGATCGGACCGACGGTGATCGCGGGCCCCCTTCTCGACATGTAGAGCATGGCGGAGTGGTTCGCGACGATATGGGCGCCACCTCTCGCGAGGAGCACCGCCCGGTCCAGCTTCCAGTAGGTCAGCCCCCGGTCGAGGCCTATGGCAACGACGTCGGCCTTCTTCCCGCGGGTCCTCTTCAGGCCGACGCTGTCCAGCTCCGCCCCGAAGCCGGGCTCGCCTACAAGGAAGTAGGTCGCGCCGGGGTACCTCTCCGCTATGTACTCGGCGGTCATCCTGGCGCTCGTCAGGATCTCGCCCCTCTCCACCGCGATCCCCTGGGCGCCGAGCCGCCTCTGGACGGTCTGGACCGTGTCTGTGGAGTTGTTCGTTATCACACGGAGACTCTTTCCCTGGGACCTGATTCTCTCGAGGACCCTGGTCCCGCCGATCTTGACCGGGTCCTCCTTCCCCTTGAGGAAGACACCGTCGAGGTCGAAGAGGAACAGCTTCTTGCGTGAGAGGTCTATCATCCGACCCGAGCCGCCCCTTGTCCGTTAATATGATTGCCCTAAACGTCTAAATATCCACACGCAAAGCCGGCAACCGAACAACCGATGACGCAGTACGCCCGGATCAAGCTCACCAGCAGCAACCTCGAGAACCTCGACCGGCTCGCCAGGGAGATCAAAGACATCACAGAGAAGACCGGGGTGAAGATCAAGGGGCCTCAGCCCCTGCCGACGAAGAGGCTCAAGATAACCACGAGGAAGGCGCCGACCGGAGAGGGGACGCACACCTTCGACCACTGGCAGCTGAGGATCCACCGCAGGATCATGGACATCGAGCCGGACGACCGGACGATGAAGCAGATAACGAAGCTCCGGATCCCCGAGGACGTAAAGATAGAGCTCACGCTGACGAGTTAGACCCTATCCACTCGGCGGTCCTCCGCAGCCCGGCCTCCAGGTCGAGCTCGTACTCGTAACCCAGCAGCCTCCTGATCTTGTCCGTGGAGGGATAGCTCACCGACGGCTCCGACTCCAGTTCGCTCCTCGGCGGCATCATCTCAAGCTCCGACCACGACCCCGTGAGCTTCTTTATCAGCTCGGCCAGCTCCCTAATGGTGACCGCCCTCTCGCCACCGAAGTTGAAGGCCTGCCCGACGGCCGTCTCCTTCTCTATCAGCGCGGCCACGAGCTTCGCGTAGTTCATCGCGTGGGAGGGCGCGGTCGCGTCCCTCCCCGAGTTGAAGAGCTTGATGGGCTCGTTCCGGAGGCAGGAGCTCACGAAACGCGGCACAGCCCTGTTCGGCGCGTCGTACTCCCCGAAGAGGAGCCAGGCCCTGGTAATCGAGACGGGGAGCCCCTTGGCCCTGTGGTACCCCATGACGAACGACTCGCCCGCCACCTTGGAGTAGTCGTAGGGCACCCTGGGATTGAAGAGCGCCTCCTCGGTGACCGGGCTGCTCATGTGCGCTCCGTAGACGTTGGCAGAGCTGGGGTAGACGAACATCTTCACGTTCTTCCTGAGCGCGAGCTCGAGCATGTTCAGCGTGCCGTAGCTGTTCACCTCGAAGGCGGCGTAGGGGTCCTCGATGGTCTTCTTGAGGTCCGCTATCCCGGCTAGATGGACCACCGCCTCGAAGTCGATCTTCCCGAGATGGTCGAAGACGAACGACTTGTCGGTCACGCTTCCCGCGTGGAGGGTTCCGACTACGTCGGTCGGGATCGGCTCGTGGCCGTGGGCTGAGAGGTAGCTCAGGACGTGCTTCGCTACGAAACCTGAGGCGCCGGTGACGAGGACCTTCACGGCTTCGTGGGGCCGGCCGTTCGTTATTTAAAAAAGCCTGTCGGCCTTTCCCCTAGGCCAGGACCTGCCTGTAGGACTCGACGAATGACGGGTCGACCACTCCCGACACGAGCCTCTCCCTGCCCTCGGTGTCCAGGATGGGCATGGCGGTCGCGTGGTACGGGAGGTCGAGCGAGTCGAGCTTTGCGTCGTCGTCCACCTCGGCGACCTTCGCGTACGTCCCCTCCCTGCACTCGAAGTGGTAGAGCCTGACGATCCTCCTCTCCCCGAACCCTCCGCCCCTCCCTCCCGCGGCCGTGGAGCCGTCGGGGAGCTGGAGCACGTAGACCGTGTTGGGCGTCGCGAGGTCCCTGAGGTCGATCGGCTTCTCGGTGACGTAGACCCTCCGGCCCCTGGCGCCGACCAGGTCCAGGAACTCGGTCGATCCGTCCATGTTCGGTCGGTCGCGGGCCGGGCGTTTAAGTCTGTGGGGCCGCCTAGATGCCGAGGGCGTTCCGCAGGTTCTTGTACCTGTTCCTGATCGTGACCTCTGTCACGCCCGCGGCCTTTGCGATGTCCCTCTGGGTCTTGCCCTCCCCTGAGAGCGTGCTCGCGACGTACAGCGCCGAAGCGGCCAGGCCGACGGGGTCCTTGCCGGCGGCGACCCCGGACTGCCTCGCCCGCGCCAGTATCTCCAGGGCCCTTCTCCTGGTCGCCTCGCCCGCCTCCACTTTCGAGGCTATCTTCGAGACCGACCTGGCAGGGTCAGGCACCGGCATCTTGAGGTCCATCTCCCTGATTAGCAGCCTGTAGGACCTCGCCAGGTCCTTCCTGTTGATGTTGGCCACCGAGGCCACGTCCTTGAGCGTCCTGGGGATCTCGCTGTCCCTGCATGCGGCGTAGAGCGCGGCCGCGATCATCTCGGTGATC
>JBEKFK010000035.1:0-20440 GCA_050013375.1 Nitrososphaerales archaeon
CGCCGCCTGGGTCCAGTTCCGCCCGGACCTCATCGTCTGGCTCATGATCCCGCTCGGCATCCTCTCGCTCCTCTCGGCGGCGTCGGCCGCGCTCCTCATGGAGGAACCCAAGTTCCTCTTCGAGAAGGAGATAGTCGTCATGCAGAGGCCGGGGTTCTTCCAGAGGCTCTCGGCGTCTCCGCTCATCTTCCTCAACATCCCGAGGCCCTCAGACTTCCAGAGGATCTTCAAGGGCCTTCGAAACGAACTGACGAGCTACGTGCCTCTCCTTTACATATCGATCGTCGTCTTCTACTTTGCCGGCGGGGTCTTCAACACCTCTCTGGTCCCAGCCATGTACTCCCACTCCCTCACGGAGAGCGAGGTGTACGCGCTCAACGTCGCCGCGCTCGTCGCGACCGTCGTCTCTTTCCGGTTCGCTGGGCGCTACATTGCGCACAGGTCGCTGACCCGGGTCGCGGTCCAGAGCCTTGTCCTGAGGGGGGTCTGCTACGCGGCCCTCGGGGTCGCCTCAGTCCTGATCGCCGGAGACTGGTTCTTCGTCCCCGCGCTGGTCCTCTTCCCAGTCTCGAGCGGACTCGCCTACGGGATTTACTACACGGCCTCGAACACGATGATCTTCAACTCGATCAAGGGGAACAACCACGGTTCGTCGCTCGGCGTCTACAGCGCGATCGTGGGGGTCTCCACCCTGATTGGCACGATCGTCTCGGGCGTCGTCTCCCACTACCTCGGGTTCCACGTCACGTTCATCCTCGCAGGTCTCCTCCTCGGCGTGGCGGCCCTCGTCACGGCTAGGCTCGCCAACAGGAGCCTCGAGACCGAGGTCGACCTCTGAGCCGGCTAAAGAACCCGAGTCACGCGCGACATCTCGGACCCAACCGTTCGCGAGAGAATATTCGCGGCCGTTCGCACAGATATACATAAATACGGTTTGCCGGCGCTCCGCCTGAATTTCGAGATGGCAGTCGTCGACACAACTCTAGCTCTAGCAGCGGCCATGGTAATGTCCTCAGGCCTGATAGCCACCGGCATTGCCCAGCACGGGATGGGAGCCGCTGGAATGGGCATTATCGGTGAGAAGCCGGAGAAGTTCGGCACGGTGCTCTTCTTCTTCGTCATCCCCGAGACCCTCTGGATCATCGGGTTCGTCTTGGGCGTCATCCTGCTACTCAACATCCTGTAAGGGACGGACTGGTTCCTTGTGGGCACCGAGACCTTACTGAAGGAGGTTGAGGAGAAACGGAAGGCGGCTCTCAAGCAACTAGAGGATGAGTACGGCTCCAAGACCGCGGAGGTCCGCAAGCGGACCCAGGACGAGAGGAACCACATACTCGAGGCTTCAAAGGCGGAGGCTGCGTCTCTCTCCCAGAAGGAACAGGCCCGCATAACGGGAGCCGCCACCCTCCAAGTCAAGAAGATGGGGTTCGACGCTACGGAGAAGATGCTCGAGTCCAACATCTCCGCGCTCAGGCAGATCCTGGCCGAGTTCGCCGAGTCGAAGGAATATTCTCAGCTCCTGCCGAGGCTGGTCCAGTATGCATCGAAGAGGCTCGGCGGGAACATCGGGGTTAGGTGCAGGTCGGCAGACGCTCAGGCTATCAAGAAGGCCGGGGCCAGGGTCATCTCCGCTGACCTCCCCACCATCGGAGGCTTCAAGGCGGAGAGCGAAGACGGGAACTTCGAGCTAGACCTTACCTTCGAGGAGATGCTCCGGACCCACGACGAGAAAGTACGCGCATCGATAATGGGCAAGGAGTAGTCGGCCAGGGATGAAGCAATCCTACTCCGGAGCCTTCGGAAGACTCAAGGCGATGTCCATAGACTTCCTCACGAACGAGCAGCTCTACGAGCTCGCGCGGGCCAAGGACGTGGCCGAGGTCGCCCAGCGGCTTGAAGCCACCTGGTACAAGGCCGACATCGAAGAGTCCGCGGCGGTCCACAAGGCACCGGAGCTGATCGAGTTCGCCGTGAACAGCCACATAGCGGACCTGAACAAGATCGCGTTGTCGGTCACCCCAAGCTCCGGGAAGCCCATATTAGTCGCCTACCTCGCAAAGTGGGACATCGAGAACATCGAGCTCATACTCGCCGCCAAGAGCCTGGGCAGGAGCAGGGAGGAGACCGAGGCTTTCCTGGTCCCGCGGCGCAACCTGCCAGAGGGCGTCACTACCAACGTCATCCCTCTCAGCGAGCTCCGCGGGATGCTCGAGCAGCCGGACGTCGAGGGCGTGATAAACTCGCTCGTTCGATACGGCTACGGAGCGGTCCTCCTCCAGCAGCTCGGGGATTTCAGGAAGTCCGGAGACCTGGGGGTGTTCTCGGGCGCCCTGCAGAACTACTACTACTCGAAGCTGCTCTGGCAGTTGAGGTTCATCCAGGGTGACGAGGGGGTCCTCCGCGAGTACATCCGGTCCGAGATCGCGAAGAAGAACCTGCTGAGCATCCTGAAGGCGAAGGAGTTGAACCTTGACCGCGAGACCATCTCTAGGCACCTGATAGACGGCGGTCTCGTCAGCCAGGCCAGCCTCCTCGAGGCGTACTCGTCAGCCGACATCGGAGACGTCGTGAAGAAGTTCGAACCGTGGTTCGACCTCTCGCCCGCCCTCGCAAAGTACCGTCAGAACCAGAACCTCATCGAGTTCGAGGTCGCGATCGACAAGCTCATCGTCGCAAGGTCCATGCCCAGCCTGGGTGCCATGGCGCTGTCCCTCACGTCTGTGTTCGCCTTCATATTCCAGGCCGAGATAGAACGGCAGAACATCCGCAGGATAACCTACGCGAAGCAGTACGGCATGACCGAAGAATACATTAAGTCTGTAATTTTAGCGGTCTGAACACAATTGAGCTCCAGAACACCTGCGCAGAGCGGCAAGATCGCGGTCGTGGGTGAGAGGGAGCTCGTCATTGGTTACCGGCTTCTCGGCGTCCAGGACGCATTCATCGCCCGCAAGGGCGAGACCCAGAAGACCGTGATGGACCTGTTCAACTCAGGGGATTACAGCCTGATAGTGGTGGGGGACGAAGCTCGGAAGGATCTCTCGACGACGACAAGGGAGAAGCTCAGGTCGTCGATAATCCCGCTGGTCGTCTTCATGCCGTCTTTGACCGCCGATGTTTCTGAGGAGTCGATTGCGAGTCTCGCGAGACGCATACTCGGCGTAGACCTCAAGGTGAGCGCCTGATGAAGGAAGCCAAAATAATCAGAGTCAGCGGACCAGTCGTAACGTCGGACGGTCCGGAAGGGGCTAAGATGTTCGACGTCGTGAGGGTGGGAGAGCTGGGTCTGATCGGGGAGGTCATCAAGCTGGAAGGAGGGACCGCCACAATCCAGATCTACGAGGATACGACCGGAGTAAGACCCGGGGACAAGGTGATCAACACCGGCCAGGCCCTCTCGGTCGAGCTCGGCCCGGGTCTCCTCACCTCGATCTACGACGGAATCCAGAGGCCCCTCAACATCCTCAGAGAGCAGAGCGGTGACTTCATCAGCAGAGGGCTGGTCATCCCCCCGCTGGACGAGAAGAGGAAGTGGGACTTTGTCGCCACGAAGAAGAAGGGCGATAAGGTCTCGCCGGGCGAGATAATCGGCACGGTCCAGGAGACGCCTCCGGTCCTGCACAAGATCATGATTCCCCCCGGCGTGACCGGAGAGCTCAAGGAGATCAAGGAAGGGAAGTTCACAATCCGGGAGCCCATAGGACGGGTCAAGACCTCCGACGGGGAGGTTGACATCTTCCTTGCGAACAAGTGGAAGGTCAGGATCCCGAGGCCCATCTCCCGGAAGCTCCCGCCCGACGCGCCGCTCCTCACGGGCCAGCGCGTCTTCGACACTTTCTTCCCGGTCGCAAAGGGCGGGACCGCTGCGATTCCGGGTCCCTTCGGCTCAGGTAAGACGGTCGCGCAGCAGCAGCTGGCAAAGTGGAGCGATGCGACCGTAATCGTCTACGTGGGGTGCGGGGAGAGGGGCAACGAGATGGCCGAGGTCCTCTCGACATTCCCTGAACTCGAGGATCCCCGGTCGAAGAGACCTCTCATGGAGCGCACCGTCCTCGTCGCGAACACCTCGAACATGCCGGTCGCCGCAAGAGAGGCCAGCATCTACACCGGTATCACGATCGCCGAGTACTACAGGGACATGGGCTACGACGTCGCACTCATGGCCGACAGCACATCCAGGTGGGCGGAGGCGCTCAGGGAGATCTCTGGCAGGCTCGAGGAGATGCCTGGCGAAGAAGGCTACCCCGCGTATCTGGGCAGCAGGCTCGCCGAGTTCTACGAGAGGGCGGGCAAGGTGGTGACCCTCTCACCCAAGGAGCGGATCGGATCGGTAACAGTGGTCGGCGCGGTCTCCCCTCCAGGCGGCGACTTCTCGGAGCCGGTCTCTCAGAACACGCTCCGTGTGACGAGGGTGTTCTGGGCGCTGGACGCAAACCTGGCCGCCCGCAGGCACTTCCCATCGATAAACTGGCTGACGAGCTACTCGCTCTACACCGGCGACCTTCGGAACTGGTACCAGAAGACGGTTGCGAAGGACTGGCCTGACATGCGGATTGAGGCACTGGAGATACTCCAGAAAGAGGCCGAGCTCCAGGACATCGTCCAGCTGGTGGGCTACGACGCTCTCCCGGAGTCTGAGAAGGGCGTGATGGACATCGCGAAGATGATCAGGGAGGACTACCTTCAGCAGAGCGCCTATGACCCCGTGGACACCTTCGCATCCATCAGGAAGCAGTATCTGATGATGAAGACGATTCTCTCCTTCGGGAAGAGGGAGGCCGAGGCCATCAAGACCGGGGCACAGGCCTCCCAGATAGCGAACTTTCCAGTGAAGTCGAAGATAGCCAAGATGAAGTGGACGCCCGAGGACCAGTTCGAGGCCTTCGTCCAGGACATCGACGGAAGCCTGGACCAGGAGTTCGGTGCGCTCGCCAAGGAGATAAGGGCCTAATGGAACCCATATCCTACAAGACAGTTTCGCAGGTCGCAGGCCCCCTCCTGTTCGTGGACAAGGTTCAGAACGCGTCCTACGGCGAGATGGTCGAGGTCACCAACTCGCTGGGCGAGAGGGTCCGCGGCCAGGTGCTCGATTCGAGCGCGGGCCTGGCAGTGATCCAGGTCTTCGGGGCGACCCTCGGGCTGAGCACGACTGGGACCTCTGTCCGGTTCCTCGGCGAGACGGCCCGCATCTCGGTCTCCGACGAGATGCTCGGGAGGACCTTCGACGGGCTGGGGAACCCGCGCGACGGCGGCCCAGGCATCATCGCAAAGCACAAGGTCGAGATCGTCGGGTCGGGCATCAACCCGTACAGCAGGGAGGAGCCGTCAGAGTTCATCCAGACAGGGATCTCGAGCATAGACGGCATGAACACCCTCGTCAGGGGACAGAAGCTCCCGCTCTTCTCGGCGGCAGGTCTCCCCCACAACGTCCTCGCGGCGCAGATAGCGCGGCAGGCCAAGGTCTTGAACTCCTCGGAGAACTTCTCCGTGGTCTTCGCGGCGATGGGCATCACCAGCGAGGAGGCCAACTTCTTCATCCGGCAGTTCGAGGAGACGGGCGCGCTGCAGAGGACGGTCCTCTTCCTCAACCTCTCGTCCGACCCGGCCATGGAGAGGATCCTCACGCCGAGGCTCGCCCTCACCACCGCCGAGTACCTGGCATACGAGAAGGAGATGCACGTGCTGGTCATCCTCACCGACATGACGAACTACTGCGAGGCGCTGAGAGAGATCTCGGCGGCGCGCAGCGAGGTTCCGGGGAGGAGAGGTTACCCAGGATACATGTACACGGACCTCGCCACGATCTACGAAAGGGCGGGCAAGATCAAGGGGAGGAAGGGCTCGATCACCCAGATTCCGATCCTGACGATGCCGGCGGACGACAAGACCCATCCCATCCCGGACCTAACCGGCTACATCACCGAGGGCCAGATCTACGTCAGCAGGGACCTCGACCGGAGCGGCGTCTACCCGCCCATCGACGTCCTGGAGTCGCTCTCCAGGCTGATGAACCAGGGAATCGGGCCGAAGAGGACCCGCGAGGACCACCGAGGGATGGCAGACCAGCTCTACGCATCGTACGCGCAGGGGAAGGACGTCCGCGCGCTCTCCGCCATCGTCGGCGAGGAGGCCCTCAGCGAGACCGACAGGAAGTTCCTGCAGGTCGCCGAGAGGTTCGAGAAGAGGTTCGTGAGGCAGGGACTGAACGAGGACAGATCCATCGAGCAGACCCTCGACCTGGGCTGGGAGGTAATAGCACCGCTCTCTGACTCCGAGATCAAGAGGATAAAGCCGGAACTTATCGAGAAGTATCGGAGAAGACAGGCTCCAAAGTAGGCGGCGATAGACACTGCCAGTCGCGAGCAACGTCCGGCCGACAAGAATGGAGTACCTCCGGACCATACGGAGGATCGCGATGTCCCGCAAGGGACTCAAGCTCCTCAAGCTCAAGAGGACGGCGCTCATCCTTGAGTTCTTCAACATGAGCAAGACCGTGGCCAGCCTGAGGAGCGGTCTGCAGGCGAAGCTCGCCAGGGGCTACGAGGGCATCCACAACGCCGAGATGTTCGTCGGCCCGCTTAGACTGGAATACGAGTCGATGCGAATACCCAGGATCCATCAGCTTACCGTGAAAAGCAAGAACGTCATGGGGGTCAGGATACCCGAGCTCTCGACCGAGGCCTCTGGTGGTGCCGGGCAGGAGTACCTCGTCGAGGTGCCAGTGGCCATCAACCAGTCGATCAAGGCCTTCCAGGAGGTCCACCAGATGGTCCTCGACGTGGCCGAGAAGGAGACCGCGCTGAGGAAGCTGCTGGTTGAGATAGAGAAGACGAAGCGACGCTCGAACGCCATCGAGAACGTCCTCATCCCTCGGCTGGAGGCCAACGCGAGGTACATTAAACTCAGGTTCGACGAGATGGAGAGGGAGAGTTTCACGAAGCTGAAGAACGTGAAGAGGAAGATGGCCAAGAGGAAGGAATCGGAGCATGTCTGACGAGACAGCCCAGGGGCGGCGCGGAGCTTCGTCACCAAGGAGCAGAAGAAGCTTCGTCTGGTGATAACCGCCTTCAACATCGCAAAGGTGGCCGCTGTCCTGGCGCTCTTCCTCTTGATCGCGGGGATGATTTGAGATAATGTCCACGTCCAACGACTACGCGGAGGCGCTGAAGAAGCTGAAGGAGGCCGAGGTTTCAACGGCCACAGAGCTAGCGGCGAGGAGGAAGGCGCTCGAGGAGGGGCTAGGCCTCCTAGAGCAGGAGTCCGCGCGTTCCATCGAGGAGGCAAAGGTCGAGGCCGAGGCCTTCGAGGCGCGGTCGGTCGAGGCCGCTCGGTCCGCCGCGCAGGCCGAGGCGGAGAAGCTCCTCTCCTCTGCGTCAGGGGACGTGGAGCGGATCGCCGCAAAGAGACTCGACAAGAAAGAGTTCCGGAAGATCGTAGACGAAGTTCTGCTGTCTGAGTTCAAGGAGGCATAGCCGATGCTGAAGCCCGCCCGCATGGAGAAGATAGCGGTGGTGGGCCTTCGCGAGGAGAGGCAGAAGGTCGTCTCGATCCTCTACGACCTCGGTGCCATCCAGATAGAGCCTCTCTCAAAGTCGTCGCAGGCCTATCTCAGGGCCGAGCTCGAGGCCGACGATGCAAGGGGGGTCTCCCAGGAGCTCCTCCGGATAAGGTCGCTCAAGGCCGCCCTTCCACCGACTGCGGTCGAGGAGAAGAGGGGGTTCGGGTCGTTCGCGGAGGTCATGCGGACCTCGAAATCGATCGACATCGATGACGAAGTCTCCCGGCTCAAGCAGTCTCAGGACCAGCTCTCGCTCCGACTCGACGAGCTGAAGAACAGGACGGAACTGGTCACAAACCTCTCGTTCATCAACGGCGACCTAGGAATCCTCGACCTGGAGAGCGCGACCTCGTTCTTCGGCCTGCTCCCCGCCAAGTCGTACCAGCAACTCCTGAGCAGCCTGGCCCCAATGCAGGGCGTAATGCCCTACTCCTCCGGCACAGACCCAGTCAAACTTGTCGTGGTGGTGCCGAAGGCGGACCTGGAGCAGTTCGGAGCCATCGTTCAGAAGGCCGACCTTCGGCTGCAACCGATCCCTCCGATGACCGGCAGGCCCGCCGACGTTCTCGTCGCGCTCGGCGAAGAGAAGAGGCTCAAGGAGGCGGAGCTCGTCAAGACGAACGCCCAGCTTCGCGCTCTCTCGGAGAAACACTACGGCTTGATGTCCGTCGTGGAGGAGCAGCTCTCGATCGAGGCGAAGAAGCTAGAGGTCCTGAACAACTTCGGCTTCACCGACAACACCTTCGTCCTGGAGGGGTGGGTGCCTAGCCGGCGCCTCCCGGAGTTCAAGGAGATCCTCACGAGCCACGCGAGCTCGAGCACGTTCTTCACCATCGAGCAGGACACGAAGGCCCCAACCCTGATGGAGACCCCGAAGAGGCTGAAGTTCTTCGAGTCGTTCATCCGATTCTACCAGGTCCCGCTCTCGAACGAGGTCGACCCGACCATCATATTCGCATTCGCATTCCCAGTGTTCTTCGGGATGATGCTGGGGGACGTCGGATATGCCGTCGCCATCCTCCTGATCTCCATCTGGATAATACGGAGGGTCAACCACCCAGACAGAAAGACGGTGATTCCTGGGGCGCTGCGGTCCTTCGCATCAAAGATCCTCAAGCCGGCTCAGTTCAGGAAGCTTGCCAACGCGATGATCCTCGGCTGCATCGTGGGGATCGTGATGGGCTTCCTCGTCAACGCGTACTTCGGATTCCAGCTGAACCAGTACCTCTTCACCTACCTCAACGCCAACCTGCACGCGGGCCTCCCCGCGGACGGAACGTTCCTGGACCCGCTATCGACCAGAGGGTTGAAGACGCTGCTGCTATATTCCGGATACATCGGCCTCTTCATGGTCTCGCTCGGGCTCGTGCTGGGTATGCTCAACGGCTACTGGATGCAAGAGACGAAGCACATCGTGGCCAAGCTGGGGTGGCTGTTCGAGGCCTGGGGGATTGCACTGATCGGACTGACGATGTTGCATCATGGCACCATTGTCCCGACCTCCAATCCTCTCGGAGGGGTCTACATCGGGATGGCAGTCGTGGGGCTCGCGCTGATTGCCTACGGCGAGGGGCCGCAGTCGCTCGTGGAGCTGCCGACCATCGTCAGCCACATGATCTCGTACACAAGGTTGCTCGGGATACTCTTGGCCTCCTTCGTGCTCGCCTACGTGATCGACAAGGAGGCCGTCGGGACCTCGGCCGCGCCCGGCCTGATGCTGGGCGGCATCGGCTTCGCCATCGGTGGAGTCGTGCTCCTCGTGGCAGGGCACATCTTCAACCTGGTCCTGGGCATACTCGAGCCGGGGATACAGGGCGCGAGGCTGATCTACGTCGAGCA
Organism: Nitrososphaerales archaeon; assembly: GCA_050013375.1. Taxonomy (GTDB): domain Archaea; phylum Thermoproteota; class Nitrososphaeria; order Nitrososphaerales; family Gagatemarchaeaceae; genus Gagatemarchaeum. The sequence continues at coordinate 9,398 of JBEKFK010000035.1, forward strand.
CTTCTCCAAGTACCTCCATGGAGGGGGCAGGCTGTTCACTCCGTTCAAGGGGAGCAGGACGCACACCACCAGCGAGCTCGAGCTGATGGACAAGAAGGTCCCGGACCCGGTCCCTGCCGGCGGCTAGACCACAAGGGGACCAGAGACCCATGAAGCCCCTCCGACCTTCTGAGATCCGGGGCAACTGGGCGACCCTCCTTCTTCCAATCAAACCCGACCAGTCGATCGACTACGGTCTGCTTGAGGCCGAGATAGGCCGCTTCGGCGAGGCCGGGGTCGACGGCGTCTACTCAAACGGCACGGCTGGGGAGTTCTACACCCAGACGGAATCGGAGTTCGACACGGTGAACAAGATCCTGGCCGAGGGGTGCGTGCGCCTTGGCATGCCGTTCCAGATAGGGGTCTCGCACATGAGCCCGCAGCTCTCCCTCGCCCGACTCAGGAGGGCGCGGCACTGGGAGCCGTCAGGGTTCCAGGTCATCCTCCCGGACTGGTTCCCTCCGACCATGGGGGACATTCACCGCTTCCTCGACGTCATGGAGGCGAAGGCGGATCCAATCCCCCTGATCCTCTACAACCCGCCTCACGCCAAGCGGAACCTCGTCCCGTCGGAGTGGCTCGAGGTCGTGGAGCGCCATCCCGGTGTGGTCGGCATCAAGGTTGCAGGAGGCGACGCCGCATGGTATGGGGCCATGCGACCCGTGCTCGACCGGGTCTCGGTCTTCATACCGGGCCACACGCTGGCCATGGGCCTGAGCTTGGGAGCCCACGGAGCCTACTCCAACGTCGCCTGCCTGAGCCCGAGAGGCGCCCAGAGGTGGTACGAGCTCTGCCTCAGCGATCCTCCTGAAGGGATGAAGCTCGGGCAGCGGATAGAACGCTTCTTCACACTGGAGGTCCTGCCCTACATCACGGTCAGGAAGTTCCCCAACATGGCCGCTGACAAGGGGATGGCGGTCGCCGGAGGCTGGCTGCCTGGGTTGAGCACGCGCCTGAGGTGGCCGTACGAGGGCATCTCGAAGGACGATGCGACTCGCATCGGCGCCGCGGCCCGCGCGGATCTGCCCGAACTATTCGTTCAAGTCTGAGAACCTGCGTCGTCGCGGCTCGTGCCTGATGCGGGAGTCGGTTTTGTTTGACCAGAACCGGAGACATGATAGGGTAGTTTTGTCCGAATCTCTACCCCCGGGATAAGTCATCCATCCAACTCAGTGGCTAGCGAGGTACTGCTACCTCCTCACATTCACAATTCTCGCGGGGTTGTCCCGTTTCGTCGTTGATTACGAATTCATGACGCGCCAGTGGTGCCTGCATGTGTTTCCGTCGTCTCACGGACCTGTGTAGCGCTCATCAGTTGACCACGACGGGGACGTCTAGGGTTTGGGTGGGGAAAGTTCGTCCCGCATTGACAGGATGTAATTGGAGACACGTTCAAGAGCTTCATCCTCGCTAAGTTGCGGTCTCTCTTCCGTCTCTGCGGGTTCTTCCGGTTCCGGTTCCTGGGGTAGAAGTTGATCGCGAGGTATCTCGAATCCACCGGGACCGGCGAAGGCTAGGTTGTGCCCAACGCTTCTGATGTGTGGAGTGCGTGTCGCACCAATCGGATTCAATCTGCCGTTCCTCTTGAACTTCGATGAATGCACACCTAAAAAAGAACACATCGGAAATAAATAACATACGTATTTTTTGTATGTAGCTGCAATACACTGGCTTCTGGTCAGGTCCCTGTTCCAAGCCCTGTTGGCTTTTCTTGCTACTCCAGTTCTTGATTGACATGGTCAAGCCGTCCCCTTCGACCTGACTGGATATTCTCTCCCTTGGAATCATGCCGTGGAGATTCAAGGATTCATCCGATGACGAAGACTTCGGCGGCTGTGACATCGATTCAAGTGGCGGAGAACCCGTCTCGTAGGTTGCGCGCTCACCAGAGACGTTCCTATCTCAGCCGTCAATCCTAATCCGGCGGAGTCGCCTCGTCTCCACCGGCGTCCCGCACCCCCAGCGACGTCCTCATCAGCCAAAGTTCCCGAACCGAGGGCGCTGATCGGGAAGATTTCTCTGCTATCAATCGAGAATGGGAAAGAAGGAATTCTTGCGGGATGCCAACGATATGACCTTTGGAAAAGGAGGTTTCTCCCTCTTTCACGACCGAATTCGCATTTTTTGGCAGCACTTCACCCCTAACTCGATTGGTGTTAGATATTTAACCAAAGGTGCAGGTTAGGTTAAATACATTTGACCCAGAGCCACAGCTGAGTTGCAAGCTGCACCGCGAAGAGTGAAGACGATCTACAGTGTAATCGCGTCGCCGCAGAGGCTGGAGATTCTCAAGATCCTGAACATCAAGGGACCGCTGACCTACAGCGCCCTGAAGACCCTCGCGGGATTCAAGTCCAAGAAGGAGTCGGGGAAGTTCGCGTATCACCTGAGGAAGCTCGTAAGGCAGCTCCTGATTCAGCTCAACAGGCAGGAGAGAAAGTACACCGTGACAAACCTCGGACGGCTGGTCCTGAACCTCACCCGCCAGATAGAGGAACAGTCGCTGGTCGAGAGCGGGAAGCTCTACGTGAGGTCGTCCCGCCAGGCGATGGAGGAGTTCAACGCCGACAAGATCCTCCAGTCGCTCGTCAAGGAGGCCGGGATGCCCGTCGAGCTGGCACAGAAGATAACCAGCGAGACCGAGTCGCGGCTCTACAAGTTCCAGACCCAGTATCTTACGGCGCCGCTCATCCGCGAGATGGTCAACTCGCTCCTCGTCGAGCACAACCTCGAGGAGTACAGACACAAGCTGACCCGTCTGGGGCTCCCCGTCTATGACGTCACCCAGCTCCTCGCAAAGGCGGGGGACGACGGGAGCGACGTCGAGTCGCTGCTGCACCAGACGGGAAAGTCGGTCTTCTCAGAGTACCTTCTGCTCGAGCAGATCCCGCGCGACGTCGCCGACGCGCACCTCGCGGGGGACATCCACATCGCCGATGCCGGAAGCTGGGGCCTCACTCCGGACACGATATTCGTCGACCTGCTCTCGGTGAGAGCCTCGGGGTTCAACCCGAAGGGCAGGCTCCCCTATGCCCCCATCCTCCCGAGCCCCGAGGGCCTGGAGTCCGCCATGACGATAATCTCCAACATCACCTCCCTGATCAGGAGGGAGGCCTCGGTCGAGATTGTCTACAGGAACTTCCTGCAGTACCTGGCCCCATTCACTCGCTCGAAGACGAAACACGAGATAGTCGATGCGATACTGAGATTCCTCGACCAGGCATCCTCCCAGCTTCCCTCCTCCCAGAGACCGATCATATCCCTCGAGCTCGACCCGTACGTCAAGGACGAGTCGGGGAGGGAGCTGATAGACAAGGTGCTGGACGCGACGCTGGAAGCCTACCGAGGTCTCGTGGACCAGGTCCCGAGGCCCGAGATCCGGCTGATCCTCGCCAAGCTCAAGGAGGACGACAACAGGTTCCTGAAGGACGCAGCCTCCGCCATCTTCGCAGGGGGGAGGATCGCGCTCTTCCAGTCTGGCCAGAAGAGGAGCTCGCTGGGAATCAACCCGGACGTGCTTCCGTCCGAGCTGCAGGCAGACCACATCAGCGTCCTCCACAACCTCAGCCTGAACCTCCCTCGGCTCTCCTATGACTCAAACCAAGACGAGACCTACTTCAGGGCGAAGCTCGCCATGCTCATCGGGGTGGCGGCCGATGCCCTTACGACCAGGAGGATGGTCCTGGAGCGCGTCATGAAGAAGGGTCTCCTGCCGACCCTGAGCTTCGGGTCCGAGGCGGTGAGCTCCGACGCAATGCCTTTGATAATGAATCTGGTGGGTCTGGAGGATGCGCTCTCGAACCTGACCAAGGACCCCTCCCTCGCCGTCAGGACCTCGATCGCCGAGAAGATAATCCAGACGGCCTCACAGGTCTCCTCTGAGAAGTCCGCAAAGAACGAGAGGCTGGGCGTGGCAATAATCGAGGAGGAGGGCGCCCAGAGACTCGCCGCGCTCGATGCTGAGAAGTACGGCCGGGCCAGCCTCGTGGCCGGTGGCCGGCAGGGGTACTCCCTCTCGCCCAGGCTCTCGGTCGAGGATCTGCAGAACCCGGACAGGATCGCCTACGTGCAGAAGCTCTCGGCGGGTCTTACAGGCGGGTTCTCGGTCGTCCTGGATGCCTCGGGCTCGGACCTCCGCGGGACATATCAGATGATGCTGACCGCCTCCGCGATGGTTCCCTTCTTCAGGGTGCACCGACCCGTCTCCTTCTGCAGGAACTGCGGGGCGAAGCTTCCGCCTGACTCAGGCAGGTGCAAGAAGTGCAGGTCCACGGCCACGACCCAGTACTCGACGGCCGAATGAATTATGACAAATTCGGTTGACTACAAGTCAATATTAGTTCACCCAACAGCGTCTCACTGATTCTCGATTCGAAGGGCAGAGAACGCCGCAGGTCAACTTCAATCTCGCGTCGCAGAGATATATACCTGCAATGGGTGAAACTGCGCAATTCGCAATTAGTGGCATGACATGACTGCAATAGAAAAACCGGAAGACTCGGAGAAAGGACAGGAGGTCACACTACCCCAGGAGACGCTGGAGGTTTTCGGAGGAGACGAGCTGAGGTCCAGGGTGTTCTACGAGAAGTATGCGCTCAGGGACGCCACCGGGATGCAGGTCGAGAAGACCCCCGACCAGCTCTGGCTGAGGGTGGCGCGCGAACTGGCCTCGGTCGAGGACGAGGAGAAGAGGAAGGAGTGGACCGACAAGTTCTACTGGCTGCTGGAGGACTTCAAGTTTGTACCTGGAGGCAGGATCCTCTTTGGGGCAGGACAGCCAAGGAGGGCGACTCTCCTGAACTGTTACTTCTTCAAGATCAAGGAGGACTCGATAGAGGCCATCTTCGACTGGTGCAAGGAAGCGGCTCGGACGTACAGCTTCGGAGGGGGTGTCGGAACCGACATCTCCGTCCTAAGGCCGCGAGGCTCGCCGGTGAACAACTCCGCCATCTACAGCACCGGATCGGTCTCGTTCATGGAGCTGCTCTCCACGACCACGGGTACGATAGGCCAGGCAGGCAGGAGGGGTGCCCTGATGATCACCATAAGGGTCGACCATCCGGACGTTCTCGACTTCATCAGCGTCAAGAAGGACCTCAAGAAGGTGAACTACGCGAACATCTCGATCAAGATGACGGACGAGTTCATGAAGGCGGTCGAGGACGACGCAGACTTCGAGCTCCGCTTCAAGAACGAACGCGTCGACTTCCGCAAGACCGTGAAAGCGAGGACGGTCTGGGGCCAGCTCGTGAAGGCGGCTTGGCAGAGCGACGAGCCCGGCCTGCTCTTCTGGGACACGATCAAGAGAGATTCCACGACGGAGTACAACGACATGGAGGTACAGGGCGTTAACCCCTGCAGCGAGCAGACTCTCGAGAACTACGGGTGCTGCTGCCTCGGATCTGTGAACCTGAGCTACTTTGTCAAGGACGCCTTCACGGAAAGGGCGAGCATCGACTGGGACGGCCTCGTACAGGCCTCCAGGTATGCGACCAGGTTCCTGGACAACGTACTTGACTACAACGCTGAGAGGCACCCTCTCCCGCAGCAGAAGCAGGCCTCTCTCTGGAGCAGGAGGATCGGGGTGGGGACGACTGGCCTCGGCGATATGCTGATCAAGCTCGGACTCAAGTACGACGACGAAGCCACGGTAGAGTTCGTCGACAAGCTCTTCGAGCGCCTCAAGAACGTGATCTACGACTACTCGACCGACCTGGCCCTGGAGAAGGGTTCGGCCCCCGCATTCGACGCCGAGAAGAACCTCGCGCAGCCGTTCATCCAGCGCCTCGACCAGAAGGTCAAGGAGAAGATCAAGACCCAGGGGATCCGGAACTCGGCGGTCACGACGGTGCCGCCCGTAGGGTCCGGCTCGATTCTAGCGGCATGTTCGAGCGGCGTGGAACCCGTCTTCGCCCTCTCCTACACCCGCAGGAGCAAATCTCTCAGCGAAGGGGAGTTCAAGGTATTCCACCCGCTCGTCAAGGACTACATGCAGGTTCACCGGATCACTGACGAGAGGCAGCTTCCTTCCTACTTCGTAACCTCCCACCAGATAAAGCCCGAGATGAGGGTCAGGATGCAGGCTGCGATCCAGAAGCACATCGACACCGCGATCTCCAGCACGGTCAACCTTCCGCAGGACATCTCGACCGAGGAGGTCGAGAAGATCTACTTCCTCGCCTGGAAACTCGGGTGCAAGGGGATAACCATCTACCGGGAGGGGAGCAGGGAAGGGATTCTCGAGACCAAGAACGTCGACAAGAAGACTGACCAGAAGTCGATGACCGAGTTCGAGAGGCCCAAGGTGCTCCTCGGCAGGACGCTCAAGCTCAAGCTGCCCCAGGGCAGCCTGTACGTGACTGCGAACACCGACGAGATAGGCGCGCTGAAGGAGGTCTTCGTTACCCTCGGCAAGCTCGGCGGCGACGAGAAGGCGGACGCCGAGGCCATCGGTCGTCTCATCAGCCTCTACCTACAGCACGGAGGGGACATCCAGAACGTCGTGAGGATGATGAAGGGCATCAGGGGCAAGTACGTCTCGTGGGACGAGGGAGTCCAGCTCCTGTCGATCCCCGACGCCGTCGCAAAGGCCCTCGAGGTACTGGTGGCGGGACGGGTGACCAAAGAGGCCAGCTCTCCCCTGGTCCAGGGCGGCACATGCCCGGACTGCGGCGAGAACGCGCTGATCTTCGAGGGAGGCTGCTACAAGTGCACGTCGTGCGGATACAGTAAGTGCGAGTAACGAACTCCCTCGGCTAGGGCCCAGGCACTCTTCTCCTCTGTCGGCTGTCCACAAACGACCGTCGACAAGACCATCGCTGACCACTTCCGCGGCCGTCCGGCTTCCGTCGCGCAGCCGATCGAGTCTTCTTGGGCAGTCCTCTTCTTGGACTGACTTATTCCGCCTGATATTTTCGAGTCGTGTGCATCGTAATTGGCATCCATACACACACATGTAAAATTTAGGGGGGATTTGTTATCAATTGTAAAGTTACCCCTGCAATAGTTAAATATAGTGACAGGTTAGGCCGTCCGAATTGAACAGTTCGCACTCTCTATATGAGAGCACGACCCGCAAGATTCTCGGAACTCTTGTAAGCTGGCGAGCAGTCGCGGTTCTCGCGCTGATTGGATTTGCCCTCTTCCTGTTGGGAACACACACGGCAGGGGCGCAGACCCAGGTAACTCCCCCTCCGAACCTGAGCGGGTACCCACCGGCGTCTGTCCCATCCTGGCTGGACACAGGTAGCAACTCGTGGATGCTCACCGCGGCGACCTTCGTGGGTCTGCAGAGTCTCCCGGGGCTGGTCATCTTCTACGGAGGTCTCTCCAAGAAGCGCTTCCAGGTCAACACAATGATGATGGTCTTCTATGCCTTCGCGGCCGTACTGGTAACCTTCATGGTGGCCGGCTACCAATTCGGGTTCGGGACGGGCATCGGGCTCAAGATTGACGGTTACGCCATCTTTGGAGTTCCTAGCTTGGCCATGTCAGGCGCCTTCTCAGCTTCTCAGGCCGTGATCGGCCCATTCGGCCAGACCGTCAACGTTCCTACGTCAACGATCGTCTTCTTCCAGTTCGTCTTCGCGGCGATCACTCCGGCCCTCTTTGTTGGTGCCGTAATGGAGAGAATGAACTTCAAGGCATGGATGATCTTCGTTCCGCTCTGGTCGCTCTTGGTCTACAGTCCGCTTGCGTACTGGCTCTTCGCAGGCGGATGGCTCAACCAGCTTGGCGTCGTTGACTTCTCGGGCGGCTACGTCATCCACCTCTCGGCAGGGACGGCTGCGCTCGCGTCAGCAATAGCCGTGGGTCCGAGGCTCCTGAAGGACAGGAACGTAAGGCCTAGCAGCCTTGGATACATCATGATAGGCGCAGGCATCATCTGGCTGGGCTGGAACGGTTTCAACGGCGGAGACCCATACGGGGCAACTGTCGACGCAGCTGTAGCAGTGCTCAACACCGAACTCGCTGCGGCCACCAGCGTCGTGGCATGGATACTGATGGACTATTATTTCCTCAAGAAGCCTACGAGCATCGGGGCCGCGACGGCGTGTATCACCGGCCTGGTCGCGATCACCCCGGCTGCTGGCTACGTGGACCCATACGGCGCTCTGATAATCGGAATATTTGCTGGGACACTCCCGTATCTGTCCCTCTACAAGTTGGCGCCCAAGCTGAAATGGAGAGGGCAGACGATAGACGACGCGATGGGCGTCTTCCCCGCCCACGGAGTAGCGGGGATCACGGGCGGCCTGTTGACAGGTGTCCTGGCCGACCCCGTCGTCACTCAGTACATAGACCCCCCACTGAAGGGTCTGGCCTACGGTGACCCGATGCAGTTCGCAATCCAAGCTTTCGGGGCCGTGGTAGTCATCGTCTATGTCTTCGTCGTCAGCTTCGCCCTGCTGAAGCTCATCAGCAAGGTTACACCGCTGCAGTACCCCAAGGAAGTCCTAGAGATAGGAGACAAGGCGATGCATGGAGAGGAGGAGTACACAGAAGACGAGACTCCTACTGACGCCTTGACTGTGCCGATGGAAGAGAAACCTGCTCAGAAATGACCGAATCGGGAGGGCATGCGGCCAGGATGAGAGGAATGGTTAAGGCGTGACCGTTAGGCGAGACTCGTTGAGCTTGAGCCTGAGTCTCCCGGGTGGGCTTGGCGATGCGCTGACCAAGGTCTTCTTCGGGATAGGCCTGGCACTGCCACTCCTCACAGGATCCCTCTCCATCTTGTTCATCCAGCTGGGTCTGATGAGTAAGGTGGAAGTCTATCCTTGGGACAACATGCTTTCTGACCTCTACTTCCTCACTTTGTTCGTAACTCCCGAATCCATCTGCGTCTACCTCTTTCATAACAAAGTCATCAAGAGGTTTCTGGCCAGGATGGGGTATGCGGTAATTTTGGTCTTTGTGTATGCCAACTACATATTCTTGCCGCCGTCTACATACTCCTTCCTTCCCGAAGCCTCTGCCACGCTTGTTTGGGCAGTCTGGCCTGCAGTTGTCGCCCTCGCTCTTGGATTCGTGGTTGGAAAGATCGAATCTAAGGGGGTACTGGGCGAGCGGTTCCGCATCGGCCAATCAGCGTGACCTATCAGGAAAGAGGAGGGCTAGCGCTCTCTTGCGATCTTGAGTACAAAGTTGATGGGGTCGGCCGGATTTGAACCGGCGCTCTCAAGCGCCCAAGGCTGCTTCCACGTGGATTGAAGCCTGGACCAGACTAGCCGACGACCCCTCTTCCCGCCGATTCGCGCGTGCGGTAGTTATGCGTTCTGGCGCCTGAGACGAAGGGGCTCCCGTCGATGTAGAATCTCCAGGGCTTCTCCCGACCCTTGCTGACCCCTATGCGCGTGGAGACCGCCACCCTCTCCTCTCGCGCTCCGCGGAGGAGGAAGAGCTCCTTGGATTTGACGACGTCTTCACCGTTCAGGCGGAGGTCTATCCCCATCGCCTTTGTGAGCTTGCCGGGACCACTCGTAAGGTTCATCAGCGCCTCGACCCCGCGCCTCCTCCGCATCTCTTCGATCCCATCCAGCGGCTCGACGGCCCTGATCAGGACCGCCCCGGGCTCGCCCTCAGCCTCCGTGGTCAGGTTGAGACAGTGATGGAACCCGAAAGTGAAGTAGACATACGCGTGACCGGGCTCCCCGAACATGACGGACGTCCTCTTTGTAACTCCTCTGTAGGCGTGGGACGCCGGATCGTCCGCGCCGCGGTAAGCCTCGACCTCGACGACCTTGGACCGGAAGACGGTCGCGCCGATCACCCTCACGAGGGTCGAGCCGAGCAGACTTCTGGCTACCTCGGGAGTGTACCTCGAGTAGAAGGAGCGACCCAGCCTTGCCAAACCATCGTCCCATCGCGCTCCCCGCTTATTTATCCAGGCCGCAGCCAGTCTCCCGTCCCGGGTCTGTTGGCGCGATTCGAGGGGCCTGGAGGGTTACTTAGCAGATAGCGATGCTTTTAACAACAGGGTGCGAAACCAAAATTAAATACACTATTCTTTTGCCGCATTCTTGATGGCCGACAAGGTTAAGCCTGCGGTCTTCGCAAGGGAAAGCACAGGGCTCGTTCGGAACGTCTCACTTCTTGATGCAATAACGCTGAACATGGGCAACATGTCGGCTGGGGCCGCGCTCGCGACCATCAGCTTCACCATGCTCGCCCTACCGTCGGTCGCAGGCGTGAACCTGGTCTACGCCTCGATCATCGCCTTCATCCTGTCCATCCCCCAGATTGTGGTCTACTCGATCATAGGGAGCAAGATAAGGCGCACCGGGGGAGACTACGTCTGGATCTCGCGCACCTTCGGGGGCGCGTTCGGAGGCTCTCTCTCGTTCATGGGCTACGTCATGGAGACCCAGGCATACTTTGCGCTTATCGTCCTGGCCCTGGTGTCCGCCATCGGCTCGGTGGCCCTCGCGATGGGCAACTCCAGCAGCCTAGCGCTGAACCTGGCGGTCCCGGGCGCGTCTCCGGGGGAGCAGTTCCTGGTCGGGTCAGCGATATTCCTCGTCATCATACTTCTGAACATACTGAACCAGAAGATAGGCTTCAAGATCGTCACGGTAACCATAATCCTGGGAGTCCTGGGAATAATCGGCGGCATAATCACCCTCTTGGTGGCCGGACATTCCGGCGTCGTGAACTGGATCAACGGCATGGGCCTCACGGACTCTAACAACAACCCGATAACCTACAATTCGGTGGCGAACTCCTTCACCGGATCCAACTTCAGCCTCGGGGCGACGATATCCATCCTCCCGTTCTTCGCGATCTTCGTCTATCCGTGGATCAACGCGGGCCCGGCGGTCGGGTCGGAGCTCAAGGGCACGGGGACAGCGAGGTGGAACGTGCCTCTTGCCTCGCTCCTTGTCGTCACCCTGCTGACCGGCGCATTCGCGACGATGTACTATGTAGGGGGCTTTGCATTCACGCAGGCGGCCCTTAGCAACCCCACACTAGTCTACAACATCTCGTTCAACTTCTGGACCCTGG
>JBEKFK010000036.1:0-13506 GCA_050013375.1 Nitrososphaerales archaeon
CGAGATGGTCAGAAGGTTGTCGATGTTGAACGCGAAGGTTCCCTCCACCGCCGCTAGGAAGACGACCATGAACGGAACGAACATGAGGCTCGCGATCTGGTTTGCGCCCCTGGTATCGGTCACGCGCGACGATGCAATCACAGCACACTCGATACTGAATATTGCGGCGAGAGGAGCGAGGAGGAACACCATGATTCCTGTGGTCCAGTTGGGGAAGAAGTTGTAGGACAACTCGCTGTAGGTCAGGTAATCCGCCGCTGCCATGAAGATCGAGGCTCCGGCCCAGAGTGTGAGGATAGGCGGTACGAACGCCGCGATGCTCTTTCCCAGCAAGATTTCGCCGTCGCTTGCAGGTGTCGCGAGCAGAGGCTCCAGTCCCTTCTCGATTTTTTCGCCCACTATGCTGTACGCCGCAATCGAAGCCGGCAGTACGGCTGCCAAGACGACGAAGAAGTAAGTGAGTGACTCGAGGCCCAGCTGATAGTTCGAGACGATTCCAGAGGGTGGCGCTATGTCGTTCTGGACGATGAGCGAGAAGCCAACGGAGAGGAGGAGGGGGACTATGACGATGTACAGGATTATGCTCTTCTTCCTTCGGATCACCTTCCACTCCTTTCCGGCGACCGTCAGCGAGGTATCGAGGTTCATCCCCGCTTCCCCCTCACGAGCTTGAGGTAGGCATCTTCCAGGCTGGAAGTGGCGATGGAAACGGATTGGACGTTGCCCCCCGCCCCCACGATGGCACGGATTATGGCCGGGTTCTCCTTGTTGGGATTCGAAAGCTCGATGGTCAGCGCAGAGCCGTCATGGGTCACCCTCCCGGGAGACAGCCTGTTCAGCGCATTCAGGATGGCGTCGTTTACTTCGTCTAACAGTATCACGGTCTTCCTTGCGCCGACGGAATACTCGAGCTCTTGGGGTGTGCCAAGGGCCATCAACCTCGTGTTCAGGACACCTATCTTGTCGCAGATTCTCTGGGCCTCGTCGAGGTTGTGCGTGTTCAGGAAGATCGTCTTCTTCTCCTTCTTCAGCTGAAGGATGAACTCCCTCACGGTCTTGGCGGACTCCGGGTCGAGGTTCGCGGTCGGCTCGTCCATGAAGAGGACGTCCGGGTCGTGCACGAGAGCGCGGGCTATGGCGACCTTCTGCTTCATTCCCTTGGAGAGGGTTCCTGCCGGGACGTCTCTCTTCTCCCAGAGCCCCAGCATCCTGAGGAAGCGCTCGATGTTCTCCTTCCTCCTGGGCTCGGGGCACTTGTACAACTTTCCGAAGTAGTCTAGGTTCTCGTAGGCCGTAAGCGAGTCGTAGAGACCGACGTTGTCAGAGACGAAGCCGATGAGCCTCCTTATCTTGACCGAGTCCGACCTGTCTCCGACTTCGTAGCCTGAAACCCTCGCGCTGCCGCTCGTCTTTGAGATCAGGCAGCAGAGCATCCTGACGGTGGTCGTCTTCCCTGCGCCGTTGGGTCCGAGGAACCCGAAGACCTCGCCGTCGTTGACACGGAGGGTGAGGTCGTCGACTGCGGTAAGGTCGCCGAACTTTCGCGTGAGACCCTCGGTCTCAATCATACCAAGTCGCCAAGAGGGTGCTTCGGTTCGAAGAACGGGTCGGTTATTAAACGGCGAAGGTTTCTCTTTCTTGAAAATTTATTATTGAAGGGTTTCCTAATGAACCAAGCATGACAACGTTCGTGCTCGTCCCCGGCGCCTGGATGGGCGGCTGGGTCTGGGGAAAAATCACTCCGATGCTTGAGAAGAGGGGCCATAGGGCTGTCGCCGTCACTCTCACAGGGATGGGCGAGAGGGTCCACCTGGCCTCCCCCGAGATAGGAATCGACACCGCAATTCAGGACGTCCTGAACGTGATCCAGTACAACGACCTGGATGACTTCGTGCTCGTCGGGCACAGCTTCGCCGGGAAGGTGGTGGCGGCCGTCGCCGACCGTGTACCAGACAAGGTCAGCACGCTTCTCTTCCTCGATGCGTACAGACCGGCGAACGTCAGGACGCCTCAAGGGGACTTCAGCGCGGAGGGTTGGCCGACGATGGCGGATGGGTGGAGGATTCCGCTGACCGATGAGATCCTCGGCGGCATCGGCAGGGACGTACAGGGCGCAAACCGGGAGTGGATGATGTCCAAGGCCACCCCATGGCTCATGAGATATGCCGGCGGGACCGTGACGCTGTCAGACAGATGGAACTCGGTGAAGAAGGCCTATGTCCTCTGCACCGGTGGCGGCGATGATGTGAAGGCAATCCTGAAGCAGAAGCTGGATGGGGAGCACAGAGTGATCGAGTCGGGCCACTGGCCGATGGTCACGAAGCCGGCCGAGACGGTGCAGTCGATGCTGGAGCTCGCCTAGGTCACCCGGGTACAGGGAGGAGTTCGCTTATCTCCTTCAGGTTCCTCGAATAGCCCTTCAGGTTGTCCCGCACGAGCCGTTCGAGGGCGACCGTATTGAATACCTTCTCCAGACGCTCCACGTTGAGCTCGTACTCGAACTTGGATTTCACGATCGTGGCCTCGCCCTTGGCCTCGAGTTGAATGATAGAAGTATACGATTTGAAAAGGGAGCCGCCGACCGTGCTCGTCATCACAAGTTTCTTCTCTTTGATGACCTCCGTCGTCTTCGCAAACATGTCGAGTCTCCTTCTGCCTACCTTCCCGGTGAGATGCAGCTTCTGATTCGCAGTCGCCGGTCCCGGTGAGTCTGCAACCGAGGTAAGGATGTCTGGGTACAGCTTGGGCATGTAGGAGGGATCCGTGACAACAGCCCAGATAGTAGCCGCTGGGGCGTTTATCACAGTCTCGGTCTCCACCACGACCATGCTGGACCCGACGTGCCCCGCTGTAATAAGGAACCGGTTTCTGTTTGCTGTCGAGGTGAGGGTCTGTTTGTTGTCGGGTCGGCTCGTGAGTCGGCTCGTGAGTCTGCGCGGAGTGCTGGCAGGTTGGTTTTAGTCCTTCTCGATTACCAGCTTACCCTTCTTGAGCCTTTGTCGTAGTTCCTGCCCCTCCTTCCAGCCCAGTTCCCTAATTTTGGCCGGAGGGATGACGACCGTCCACCGGAAGTACTCCTTGCCCTTGACCTCCCGCGTCTTCTGCTTCTGGAGCCGCATGTGGACGGCAGAGTGTTAGGCTTAGAACCCTAATAAGCGCGATTAGGTGCCTAAGACATTTGCTTGTACCTGAAAGGCAGCGGCTTTCCTGAACTCAGCGATAAGTATCGGTGAATGTTCGTATGGCTGCCAAGAGCTGGTCAGGGGTCTCTAGCATCGGCATGTGCCCTGTGCCGGAGAGCAGCTGGAACCTCCCGCCGGGGATGGCGGCTGCGAAGGCGCGGCCGTACTCCGGGTCGGCGACTCGATCGGACTCACCCCACACGACCAGCACGGGGACCCTCACGCCGTGGAGCCGGCCAAGGAGAGTCGGGTCTGGCAGGGAAGTCTTGGCACCGTAGACCGCGAGAGCCGCCCGGTTTGCGCCCATGGCCTGTCTCTGGGCGTCGGTGAAGGATGACAGGTCGATGCGGAACTTTGCTGGGTTGTGATAGCTAAGGTCGGTGAGCTGGTCCAATGTAAGGGAGAACGCGTCGGCCACAGGGTGGCCCTCTACGCTGATGCCCACAGCGTCGGCAAGAACTGTGCCGCTCACCCTCGGGCTGCCGCGGATGGCGAGTTCGGCCGCTATCCCTCCCCCGATCGAGGAGCCGATGACAGTGACGCCGCTGAGCTGGAGCTGGTCCAGAAGCTTGTCGTAGACCTCAGCTAGGCCGCCGATGGTCGTGAGCCAGTCTGGTCTCGGAGTACCGTCGAACCCGGGGTGGGTCGGGGACAGAACGCGGAAGTTACCCTGGGCGCTGAGAAGCTGCGCGAAGGAGGCGACAGACCGGGGGCCGGCGCCGCCGTGGAGCAGGAGGATTGGTCGGCCCTGGCCGACGTCAGCGACTGTAACATCAACCTGACCGTGAGCGGGCACCGTGACGCTGTGGGTGGGCATGTGTCTTGGAGACCTCTGCCGGTTGATAGACTTGGTGTTGTAGTTTCCTGCTAATCGGCCGGGAACCTGGCCATAAGGGATAAGTGCCGGCGTCACCATTTACCGAACCAATAGGCCCCTGGGATAGCGTTGAAGAAGGCGCTCCTTACGATTATCATGCAGACAGAGGCACTTTGGTCATGTGGTTCATGGAGCCACGATTCCGCAGTAGGATGTGGTCCCGTGTGGAAGAGAGGTTTCGTTCTGGCCCGTCACTGTCAGGATCAGCGTGGAGTTGGAGCCGTCGAGCTTCTGCGCGGTCGCGCATAATGTCAGGCCGTTGTTGTTTTGGCCGAACAGCGTCACAGGCTGGGAGTAGGGACCGCTTCCCGTGAGGTTCCCGCTCACGCCTGCGGGGTCGGACTCCCCCATCCCTAGGTACCCTTGGTACGTTAGCCTCCACGGG
This sequence comes from Nitrososphaerales archaeon, assembly GCA_050013375.1. Classification (GTDB taxonomy): domain Archaea; phylum Thermoproteota; class Nitrososphaeria; order Nitrososphaerales; family Gagatemarchaeaceae; genus Gagatemarchaeum. Next base: position 4,445 of record JBEKFK010000036.1, read on the forward strand.
CCGGTATAGTTCAGCGATATCGTGAAGGCGTGGGTGTAGGTGCCCGGACAGTCGCCTCCGGGAGGATATCCCGAGCAGAACGGAGGGTAGTTGTATTCGTACGCCCCGACGATGTAGGTGACGGTTCCGATGAGGATGATTACCAGCGCGATGATGGCTGTGTTCCGTCTGGTCGTAGCGCTTGGTTTGGTCGCGGATGACACAGGTCCCAACCGAAGAAGCTTGAATCCCGATTAATAGTTATGTCTGAATATTACCAAACGTGATCGCCATCCGATGGTTCTCCTGAAACACAGGAGAGAGGCGTGCCATGTAACGGGTTCGTTGCGCCTCCGCTGGGGATTGTCACCCACGCGTTGGGCTATAGGTGCCATCGCAAGCCCCGGGCTCTTCTCAGCTCGAGGAAGAAGGTCAGGAATATGGGCGCGACGAAGACCAGAGCCCAGCCGAGGATCCCTCGCATGAGTATGACATAGAAATCGTAGCCGGAGACAATCGGGACAATCGTGACCATACCGGAAAACGGGTTTAGGGAGGCGGCGAGATAGGAGCGATCCGCGGCGAGTCCCCAAACAGCTCCTCCGTAGAACACGAAAGCGGCACCCACGACCAGCGCGGCGATGGTCTTCTTACCGAGGTCCGGTGGTGAAACGATCCGAATCGCGCCGTACGCGGCTATCGGGTAGCACACCAGGAAAGCCAGCAAGATTGAAGCGATGGCGTCGACCTCTGACCCCGCAGAATTCGAGAGGATAACTTGCCATCCCGGAGGAAGGTAGCTGGTCCTGAGGGATGATAGGAAGGTGGAAGCGATGGTAGACGAGGAACCGCTGAGACCGAACGGAAGATAGCCGATCAGCACGGCGGCGGCTGCGAAAGTGAGAGCGTAAGCTCCGAGGACCTTCGTCCTCCACCGCATCCAAGGATGGGAGCCTTGCTCCATGTGGAGTTTGACTTGTCGCTTCGATTTAACGATGCCGAAAGAAGCTACTGCGATGCTAAGTTTCGTTGCCCCCTTATTGTCGCGGCTAGGGCACCGTGAAGTACGCGAGAAGCGAATTCCCCCACTCGTCCCCTGCGACGATGGTGTACGCACCCGGCGCGAAGCCCGTTAGTGCCCCACCTACATAGGAGCCACTTGCCACCAGCTGGTCAGATGCCGTCGTGTCGTAGCCACAGACCAGGCTGCCGCAACTTCCTCTCGCCACCGCCGCGTCGCTCATGGGGCTGAAGGTATACGTGGTCACAGGTTCGGGCGCCTGCACGGTGCACGTGTAGGTGACCGCCGGATTGATGAAGATGAGGAACTTGGCCGAGCTCACGTTGGAGAGGGTATAGTGGCCCTGGGCGATCGAGACTCCCACGGGGCGGTCCGGAGGCGTGCAGAAGTGGCTCTGCAGCACCTGCTCCGGGACGGACCACGTGTCTGCCGCGGTCACGTTGGCCGCGGAGGCTTGGAGGTTGTACTCTCCCGCCACAGCACTGGCAGTCACCTCCAAGGAGGATGTGGAGATGTTCGCGGTCAGCCGGAACGTGAGCCCGTTGATGCCTTCGACCGAGTTTGAGATAGAGGTCAGGGTCAGCGCGTTCGTCTGAACCTGTGTGCTCGTGGAGATGCTGGAGAATGGTGGGAGGCCTGCCGAAGCGGTCACCGAGCCGTGGGGCGCGACCGTGCTGTTGGTCCCGGTCGTTAGATTCACTCCAGTCGTGTCCGACTCGACCCAGAGCGAAAGGTTGCCCGACCCGGCGTCCAGCTTCTGGGCGCTCACAGCCAGCAGGGCAGAGCCGTTGGGGTTCCAGTCGTTCAGGACGATGTAGCCCTGTGCGTCGCCGGCGTAGCACTGCGTGAACGCCGGCGCGGAGTTCGAGAAGGCGGAGAGTGTGGCTTTCCATGGGCCGGAGTAGTTGATGGAGACGAGGAAGGGGAAGTGGATCGAGGGCAAGGAGCCACCTGCAGCCAGGCAGTCGTCGGTCACGGTGGTGGTCGAGGTTGACGTCTTCGTGGCTTGCCCGATGGCGATGAACAGGCTAGCGGAGATCAGGACGCCCGCTATGACTATCGCTACGGCAATCATCCGATAGCTTCTGGACTCCTCGGCGCTCAAGCCAAAGGCTCTCTTGCGAATTCGGCTGAGCTTTCTGATTAATAGTTATGTCCGAGCGCGGTGATGTGGTTCTTTCGCCGAATCTGTGGTGCCGTCACCCACGCGGTGGTTGTCGGGTCAAATCCTTCTTCATAGCCTCAGCGAGGTTGACCCACGCCTGCGAGTCTTCCTCAGTGAGCCTCTTCGACATCGCGGCAATTTTGGACGCGGGAGGGACCTTCTCACCCTCCTCGATCTGGGCTCCGTTATAGTTCAAGCGGGAAGCGTTCTTTCCCTCTGCTACTATCTGGTAGACGAACTGAGAGTATCTCCCGGGCTCGGAGATTCTCGTGTTGGTCCACATCATGAGCTTTGGGTACAGACGGACGACCTTCACCTTCGTGGTCTTGTGTCCGCCGGAGTCGACGGTGTCCGTCAGGATGACAGTAGCATCGTCGGTCCTCTCTATCCGCCGTGTGCCTTTCATTCCTTCGAGCGCGATGTCGCCTTCGTCAAAGTTGGTGCACCATTCGTAGGCCTTGGCGGCCGGGAAGGGGAATCGCTGGCTGAAACCAAAGTGGACGGTGTAGCTGGGCATCGGCCCGGATGTGGAATCCCCTGATAATAGAGTCTCCCGTTGTTTTGCATTGTGTTTAGTGTGGGTGGGGAATACGCGACTGAGGCCGAGCTGACCGCGTATTCTTCTGAGGGTAACGTGTGATTGCTTGCTCTTGACTGGGCTGAATCAGAGAAGGTCCGAGGAGAAGGATGCGGATCCAGTAATCGTGGTCGTTGTTGTTGGGGGACAGTCATTCTGAAATGTGAAAAGGGTTGAGTTCGTCCTGCCCGAAGGGACGTAGAGGCTTGAACAGGTAAGGGACTCGACCGGGAGGCTCACAGTGAAGCTGTAGCTCTGGCCTGAGTACCTGACGACCAGCGAGAACCCGCCGTACCAGTTCGCAGGCAGCGAGTACCACTCGGTGTCGTTGGTCGTGAACTTGAAGGTCGTCTGGGCCCCCTGACAATTCGTGGGGAGGTAGTCAGAGGGGATGCTGGTAGCAGTCACTTGGGCGCCAGAGACCGGCGTCTGGTTGGAGTCGGAGACAACCCGAAGGGAGAAACTGCCTGGTCCAACCGTAAGCGTGGGGCACCCTATCGATGATTTGTTGAGGAAGGATGCGGCGAAGATTGCGGCCACAATGGCCCCCACAACAACCATGGCGACCACAGTTCGGGTGTGTTTCAGAGGTGGTCGGCTGTCCATTGCAATCTGGGATCGTGGGTTGGGGGCGCTCATTAGTAGTTTTGTCCGAACTCTGGCCGGGCTGGTTGAGCAACTAAGCTACCGTGATTGTCTGGCTCAGCTGCAGTTGCTGGCTTATGTCGACCGATGACCCAGGCACGCTGAAACCCGGGGCGGTGGTCAGGGTGTATGACTGCCCCGCCTGCAACATCGATGTTGGAAGCGTGAATGGTTCAGAGATCGCCTGGCCTGCCGTGATGTTCTCAATCTCGTTGATGGAGGGCGGCTCCCAAGTCCATACCACCTTCCCGTCCTGCGCGTAGATCGTCGGCAGCACGAGAGGCTCGTCAAGGTCTACCGTCTGAGTCCGGTTCGAGAAGTTCGTCAAGGTGAAGAGGGCGGTGATGTTCTGGTCCGGCTGAATCTGGTTTGTGCTCAGGGTCACCTCGTAGTTCCAAGCTCCGTAGTTCGCGTCCCAGCTCAGCGACGCGTACTGCTGCGAGGAAGAGGTCGAGGTCGTCGTGGTGGTCGTCGGATTGCAGTTAGACTGGAATTCCTCCATGGAGACGCTGGTCCGGCCCGACGGGACATAGAGGGTGGCGCACGTCAGGGAGACTGGGCGCAGGCTGGCGGTGAAGGTGTACGTGTGTCCAAGGTAGGTTATCACGAACGAGTAACCCGCGTTGTTCTCGCTGTCCAGAGAGTACCACTCGGTGCTGCTGCTTGTGGTGAAAGTCACCGTCACCTGGTTGTTGGCAGGGCTGCTCGTGATTCCATTGCCACAATAAGCTGGTTCGTTGGTTGCGGCTACCTGAGCTCCGGCGACGGGCGTCTGGTTCGAGTCAGAGATGACCCTGAGGAAGATCGGCCCGGGCTGGCCAGAGATTATGCAAGTGGTCGACTGCTGGCTGGATGAGGACGCCGACGAAGATGTGGTGCTGCCCGTTGAAGCCGATACGACCGTGACGTGCAGAATCGCCGTCTGTCCCCATTCATCCTCCACGGCGATTGTGTATACGCCAGGGGAGAACGCTATGGAAGCCGGGGGATTTGGTTGGCCCTCGCCGATGATGGGTGAGTTCGTCTGTGTCGCCAGGCTGGCGAGGTTCCAGTAGCCCGCCGTCGTGAACGCATCCGCCATCCGGAATGGTCCCATGGTCCCGTTGCTGCCGGTGACGTCGTAGACTCCGGTCATGTTGACCTGGTCGCTGTTCGGCTGGAAGATGACGTGGTCGATGGCAACGGCTTCCATGCATTCGTAGCCGAAGGGCACGCTGGCCACTCTCCCCAGGTCCTGCAGGCTGTAGTTGCCTTGAAGAACGACCGCCTCGGCAGGGAGGCCGAAGTAGCATGCAGGCCACAACGCGACTGGGATTCCCTGGAATGACCAGTCCTTGGCAGCGCTGATGTCATTTGTCACAGGAAGGGTGTTGAGAATCGACACCGAGATGTTGAGACTCTGGCCCACAGCAATCGTCGATGCGTTGACGGACTCGGTGAGCCTAAGCCCTCCAACCGCGGTGGTCGAAGAGGTCGTCGGGGATCCTTCTGAGGAGGTCGAGCTTGCTGTCAGACTCGTTGACCCGCCCGGGTTTGGCGAGGGTGTTGTGGAACCACCCTGCTGCGTGCTGATTATCACGTAGGCGACCGTCGCTATCACGATGACGGCCAGGACCGCCAACACCATGGGTGTCATCCCGACGGCGTTTCGCCGTGTGGTCATCCCAACTCGTTGGTAGCGGCCGTGATTTCTGATTAATAGATTTGTCCGAACGCGGTCCCGTAAGATTTTCTTCACGGCTGTTAGGTTCCGTTTCGCCAAGGGCTGCCACACATCAAGGTTGATAGGTGCAGACCGTGACCGTCCACCCGTCCGAAGGTCGATCGTTCAGGTCGTAGGAGGTGGTGGTTATCACTAGAATTGTCGTGCCGTTTGCGAAGGTGGAGTTTGAGTAGGTGCTCGTGCCTATTGTAGAGTTCTGGTACACTGTAGTGTACGTTACGCTATACGAGGTGATGCTCCCTGAGGTGGAGGTTACGGTTGAGGGTGCCACCTCGACGGTGTCGGGAACGAAGTAGCTGGCCGCGGTGCAGTCCCCCGTCAATTTGACGTTCCCGTAGACCGATACCGTGGTCGTGCGGTTAAGGATACTAGTGACGGTAATCGTTGTGGTAGTCGTGCGCGTAAACTGCTCCGTGCTTGTGATCGTGCTTACGTTCGACTGATACGAGAGGACGGCTACTGCACCCACGATTAGCGCCACGGCCAATATCGCGGCTCCGGTTCGTCCTCGCCCCATCTACCCGTCGAACTCCCCCAGCAATCGAAGCAGAGACTCCCCTAATGGTGTGAGGCGGTACATCCTTACTCGCCCGAACACTGAATCCTCATGCACTAGACCGTGCTTGTTGAGAAGGTCGACGTGATAGTCGACAGCGTTCCAGTCGAGGTCGAGCTCCTGGGCGAGCTGGAGCCTGTCCTTTGGTTCTGACATGGCGTCCAAGAGGTTCAGTCTCGTCCTGGCCCCCTTCATTCTCACGAACAGGTGGAACATCTCGGAATCGAACCCAGAGCGCTCCCAGCGCGACCTCATCCTACCTCTCCAGATCCAGACGGGGGGAGATGCAAAGCGCCCGGAGGCGACTCCGTCTGGCTTCTCCATGGTCATGGAGACAATGTCGCCGCCAATGTGGTCGTGCAGGACAGGATGGGGCCGTTGAGCACCATTGTGATGTCGGCCCCGTCGACGGTGATTGTGCCGGAGTTCTGACCGAAAGCCGAGGATGGGGCGACCCTGAATTGGTATGTCCCGTCTGGGACAGAGAAGATTATCGTCGAGTCGTTCTGATAGAGCGGGCCTGCCGCGTAGGTATCGTTCTGGATAGGGAGCGTGGCACTCGCGGGTTCCACCTCGATAGCGCTCCCGAGCGTCACTGACCACGGCGCGACGTAGGCCGTGGGCGAGCAGTCGCCGGTCTGGGTGAATGTGACCCTGAACTCTCTAGTGAAACCCTGCACCGAGGCGCTTGTCGTAACGCCGGTGGTCGTCGTGCACGATGTGCCGGTGTACGTTATGTCGACGAGAACGTCGCTCCCGCTGACGACGACGGTGCCGGATTGAGGCGTGAAGAAGTCCTGGGATGGGCTGACGTCGAAGCCGTATGTCCCGTCAGGTAGAGAGAAGGCGATGATTGTGAGGTTCTTGTCGGTGGTGCCGGAGAGCCCGTAGTTGTTGAGGGGCAGAGGCGTGCCCTGTGGCTGCACCTCGGTCACGCCCCCTATGGTGACAGACCAAGGCACCCCCCAGAACTCGGGCGAACAGGCGCCGATCTGCTGGAAGAACACATAGTGGTCGCCGCCGGAGCCGGTCGTCGGACTTGACCCATCCACTGTGACCGTCTTCGTCGCTCCCGAGACGGCGAAGAACACGCTCGCAGAGATTAGCACGCCTGCTACGATAATCGAGGCAGCGATTCCCCAGTAGCCACGGGCAGGTGTCTGCGTCATTCGGTTGGAATTTGGCCGGGAACAGTAATAGAACTACGTGTTAGGACGGTCGGGCCGCCCCCGTACTAAACTTAGGATGGTGCGGAGGGCTTCAATCGCCGGGAGTGGCGAGGACCTCTGTTGACCCCCACACGTTGGCCGTGATGTGACCGGCGCCGATGAAAAAGGCCTCGACCAGAACGGAGTAGGTTTCACCCGAAGTAACAAGGAAATGCACGTTCTGCACAGAAACTGACCACGTCACCTCTTGCCCGGCAGGCAGTACTCCGCTCAGGAGGTTGCTGCTGTTCGCGTTGTAGTTGAGGAAGACCTCGAAGGACCCTATCGGCTCATTCCCGGTATTGGTGAGTGTTACGGTCAGGTTGCTGGCCCCGTTCGCGCCGGGGAATGCTACGAGGGTCGCCGACACTATTTGGAACGAGCCGCACTGGGCCCCGGATGAGCAGGGGATTGTTGTTGTTGAGGTGGACGCCACCGTCGTCGATTCGGTTACTGTGGTGGTCGTCGTGGAGGAAATGGTAGATGCGGAAGATGTGGCGCTCGAATACTGGGTGGTTACCTGGGTTGTCGTAGCCGGAGTGGAGCTGGAGGAACTCGTCAGGCTAGACGTCTGTGACATCTGTATGGAAGACGACTGGGTGCTCGTGCTGGATGTTGGGGTGAAGGTGGTTGTGCTTGAATTTGAGGTGACTCCGGGAATCAGGGCACCCAATCCCAGCGCAAGCGCTAAGGCGATTACGACGGCGACCGTCGCGCCCGAAGCGATCTGCCTCTTGAACTCCGACAACGGAGTCTGTTTCGACCGGAGTCGATATAGTCCTATGTTTTAGGATGGGTAGTTCCTAGGAGCGCCGTCCGAGTCTTGCGCTTGTGTGTCTCCGGGGAGTCGGCAGATGAGTGACGAGCAGGCAGATTACGTCCTCAAGGGCACGACGCTCCGGGTCTACCGCTGCCTTTACCGGACCGGGGCCCCGATGGGCATGCACGACATCCAGAGAGCCCTGAACCTGAGCTCGCCCTCTGTAGCGGAATACCACATCAAGAAGCTCGTAAGGGCGGGTCTCGCCAAGGCGGAGGGGAACGGCTACACCGTCGACAGGATGGTCTTCGAGAACGTGATTCGAATCAGGAGGACTGTTATCCCCTTGCAGACCACGTTCGTCGCCTTCTTCGTCAGCGCCCTCGTGGTCCTGCTGACGATTCTCAGGCCGGCCTCGATAACTTCGACGTACGTCTTCTCGCTTATCGTGTGTATTGTCGCCATCGCGATTCTCACCTATGAGGCGCTTAAGACCCTGGCGACGACTTCGTAGGACTCGCTCGAGTAAGCCGTGCTGCGTAACCCGCTTCAGTCCTGCGTAATGCCTGGAGAGTTGGAGGTGGGGCCTCTCCGTTCGTCCCTTCTGGCACCTCTTCCTCCTCGTCTTTATGGCCCGTGAAGAGTTCGGCCATGAAAATCAGCAGGATGATAGCGGCCACGAGGATGTAGTTGAGTGGGGGCGGGAAAGCCTCCGAGATCCTGCCGAGGAAGGGGAGCGCCACGACGACCAGCCCCTTCACGCACTCCGGCGGGACTGGCGGCCACTCGTTGGCCGGTGGCCCCTCGTCCGGCACCGAGTTCGTGGCCCTGTTGTCACCCTGCGTTATCAGCCCCTCGCTGGTCACGTTGACCACCCTGTGCACTACGATCTCAGTCCCGCAGCCTCCAGAGAAGCTTGGGCGGGCGAAGACTATCACGTCCCCGACGTGGATGCTGCTGTATTGGACCGCATCGACGACCACGAGGTCGCCGACCTCGAGCGTCGGCCTCATGCTCGGGGTGGGATAGACGTCGTAGACCTGTATGCCCCCAATCCGGCCGTTGAGGAGGAATGCGGTTCCAGCGACCAAGAGCAGGATGATGATAGCGTATCCGGCGGCGTGGCTGACCTTCTTGGAGTTGCTCGTGGTCACTCTCGACTCCATGGAAAGGTCTCGGGAGAATTCAAACAGCTGCGTCAGACGTTTGAATGGGGTGAGTAGTCGAAAACGCGGCCCCACTCTTCCTTGAGCTGTGAATCTTCAACTCGCGCCAGAGATAGGGGGCTGCAAAGCGGAACGACAATTCCATGGCGGTCATTGCGAGCGCTAGCCAGAATGCGAGGTCTTCGCAGAACGCGAGCCAATTCGGCTCTCCGACGAAGTGCACGCCGAGCACGGTGGGGCCCTTGAATATGGTAGCGATGCC
>JBEKFK010000037.1:0-26796 GCA_050013375.1 Nitrososphaerales archaeon
GGGGCCCTCACGATCAAGACAGGGGCGATTCTCATCGACGACCTGAACGCGCTCCATTACCTCCTCTCCTCAGGTACGCGGAGATCCGGAACTCAGAGGCTCTTCGCCTTCATCCGGCTGCTCTCCTACGAGGCCATGACAAACGACCTCTATGTCTTCGGGACGGTCTACAAGGCCGAGGGGGACTCGGCTGACAGGGGGACGAAGAGATCGATTTCCGCGGCGGCAGATCTGCAGATCTCAACCGACGCCCGCTCCGACCGTATCACGTTTCGATGTGACGAGGTGAAGGGCTGGCCGAACAACCGGTTCAGCACGCCGCTCTACTTCGACCCGAGCACATAGATTCCTATGTAGACGGCAATTGCGATCAGGATGAGGCCGATCGCAAGGAAGAAGTTGACCATCCTCGGCTTCGTCGTCTGCCTTCCGCTGAGGTATGACATGTAGATTCCCGCCGCGCCGATGAGCAGCGCTAGGGCGTCGACCCCGGTCTCAGTAGCTGACTGCGCGCCCGACGACGGGAATATGACGTATCCGAAGTTCACAGGCTGGATGGCGGCGTTGACTATCCCGGCTGTCATTAGGACGATGCCTATGACGTAGAGGACCACCATCCATCTGTCCTTCAGCTCGGAGAACAGCTCGCTCTTGTCGGCCGACTTACCCAGCCTCTGCCAAGCTCCGCCTAGGTGAGACTCAACCCAGCTTCTTATCAACGCTGCTCGCCTCCTCCAAAGTGATCACTTCTTTAATCCACTGACCCGTCTCGTCAAGGGCTTTAACTCTATTCAAGTAATCTCGCCACGATAAGCCGGAATAGGCTCGGTCCCAGACCTCATGACCCTTTTTAAGTGCATTCCTCGCCGCCGAGTGATAGCGGCAGAGGTCACCATCCTCCTCAGCTTCTCTTCTGCACAGTTTGCACTTCATGCCTCTTCTCTCCCTTTGTCGGGCAGTTGATGTTGACACATAGTCTCCAGGGGAACCTTCCGGCCCTGACGTAGACAACCGGCCACCCACAGGCCTTGCAGGGCCGGTTTGTGGCCTTGATCGTTCCCCGCTGTGGAAGCGGCGCTGAGGCCCTGCACCCCGTCGGGTAATTCGTGCAGCCAACGAATCGCTTCTTGGTCTTGAACGAGCGGATTACCCTGAGCCTCCCCGTCTTGCAGACCGGGCACGCCCCGAGGACGCTCTGGGAGATGCTGGTCTGTACCGCAGAGTCGTTCATCCTCCTGCCGATCTCCAACTCGTTCAGCTTCAGCCTCTCGATCTGTCCGGAGAGGAGGTCGACGGCCCCTTCTATGATCGCCACTCCGTCGGCTTCGCCCCTCTCCACCTCTTCAAGGGCCTCCTCTGTCTCCCGCGTCAGCGAAGTGGAGATGATCTGCGGACAGTATTCCTGCATCGTCTCCACCACCGAGATTCCCAGCTCGGTGGCGACCAGGCTGTCGCCGGACACGTAGCCCCGGCCTATCAGGGTCGAGATCGTCTCGGCCCGCGTCGCCTTTGTCCCGATGCCCTCCCGCTCCATCTTCTCGAGCAGGCTGCTCTGGTTGAATCTTTGAGGGCCGAGCTCGAGCTTCTCGCTGCAATCAACCTTGACCACAGAGAGCACGTCATCCTCCTTGAGCGACGGGATGGCCCGGTCCTCCACCCCGGTGTACTTCGCGTAGTATCGCATCCAGCCCGACCTGAGAGTCCTTCGCCCGCTTAATCGGAAGAGATACTCGTCCACCTTGATGTCGGCGCTCACTCTCTCACGTATCGCATCATCTGCGAAACAGACCAGGAAGCGCCGCACTATCAGGTCGAACAGCCTGCTCTCCCAGGTGCTCAGCGGCCGCCGAGGGACTTCGCCCGTGGGATAGATGGCGGGGTGTGCCGAGTCGAACTTCTCACCCTCCCGAGGTCTCAGTTCGCCCTTCAGAAGCTCCGCGACAGGCAAGGAGTACTCGCTGAGCTTACCGAGTCCCAGGAGGATGTCACGGTACCTGATTGACGGGGGGAGCTTCTGGCTGCTCGTCCTAGGGTATGATATCAGAGCGTCGAGATACAACCTCTCGGCGATCTGCAACGTCCTGCTCGGCGTGTAGCCGAAGCTCCTGTACGCCTCTTTCTGCAGGTCTCCGATGTTGAATGGCGGAGGTGGCGGCTGTTTGAAGACGCTCTTCGAGAGTTCTGAGACTCGGGCGCTCTTCCCCTGACACCCATCTCTCATCGATTCGGCGTCGGCCTTCCCGGCGAACCTGGATTCGGCACTCTGCGCCTCGAACCTGAACCCTCCCTTGTCGAAGGTCCCCGTGACGGTCCAGTAGGGTCCGGGCACGAAGTTCCGGATTTCGACCTCTCGCTCAACCACGAACCCCAGAGTCGGGCCCTGGACTCGCCCGATACTTACCGTCTTATACCCTGAATATGCGGTCGAGAGCGCCGACGATAGGGCCCGTGACAGGTTGATTCCCCATATGAAGTCCAGCACGTGCCTGGACCTCCCGGCCTTCGCGAGTCCCTTGCCAAGTCCGATCTCGGCCTCTTCAAACGCCGCGACCAGCTCCTCCCTTGTCAGTGTGGAGAACTTGGCTCGCAGTGCCACATCCTCCTTGCCGCCACAGGCGTACCTCAGGATGTTATGGCCTATCGTCTCTCCCTCTACGTCGAAGTCGCACGCATTCACAAACGACCCCGCTCCGGCCGCCAACTTCCGTATCGAGAGGATGCGCTTCTCAATGTGCTTCGCGTCTTTGTCTATCAGATGGGCCGGATACCACTCGAGGTCGAAGACTGGGTAGGTCTCCCTCCTGAGAAAGGAGTCTGAGACCGCGTAAAGGTGGCCCACGGCGGAGCAGACAACATAGTCACGACCCTTGTTCTTGAGCTTCAGAGCCTGGACCCCGCTGACCATCATCGACTCGACTCCATCCTCGGCGAGTGCGTCGGCTACCCTCCGAGCAGCGTCGGGCTTCTCGCAGATGACCAAGCGGTAGTCAGAGGGTAACTTGTCCATGGAGATTCAAGTCGGAGCGGATAAGACACGGCGTTTCTTGGAATGCTTTTAAGATTGGGGTGAGATTGGCATAGTCCGTGACCTACGAACTCGTATGTTCAAAATGCGGCCATACGATCTATTCAGGTTTTGACCTGCGCTCGCCCAACGATATCCTGAAGCCGATGAGCTACTCCTGCAAGAAATGCGGGGCCAAGCTGAACCCGAGCAACTTCAAGGTCGACGTCATGAAGCTCGAGGGAAAGTTCGCCTAGCCGAGTATCCGAGGCTCCTCATATACACGCACTGGTCTGCCCGCACCGCGAAGCTTCGGGCCGGGTACTTCGCCTTTCTGATCAGGCTGCCCTTTACGCCCCTGACCAGGACGAACGGAGTCGCCTCGTCAGACTCTCCCATTACAAGCTGCGCGGCGGAGCAAAGGTCGTCTGCTATTGCCTGGCTCGTAACCCGCAGGATGTTACCGAACAGGTCCTCCTTCCCTCGAAGATCGACGACGGCCTCCAGACCAGCGGCCGCGAGGGCCACGCCTGTCGTGCCGCGACGGGTGGGCATGAGCCGGCTGTCCGAGACGACAACACCGATCCGCACGCCATGCCTGTACTCCATCGCGTCGACGATGGCCGAGGCCGACTCGAGCGAGTTCCTGGGATAGAGGACGACCTTGCCATGCTCGATGTTCGACTTGTCGATCCCCGCGTTAGGGGACAGGAGCCCGTCCTTGGAGGCCAGTATGAAGCCGATTACCCCACCGAGCACATCGTCGGATTCCCTGATTATCAGCTCGCATAGCTGCGGCGGGATGCTGTATCTCGATGAAAGTTCCTCCGCGTACCGGGTAGGCACGACCGTGTCCAGGGAGAGCACCCTTCCTTCGGAGATCGCGATGAACTTGCTCGACGCGACGATGACGTCCCCGGTCCGCAGCCTGCTCCCGACGAGCTCGTCGAGGAGGTCGAGAAGATTGAACGGGGCGCTCTTCCTCTCGGTCTTGAGCGGCGAGAGCGATATCATGACCTGGGTTCCGTAATCCGCTTAAATAAAGAAGTGAGGGGGCGAGAAGAGTTGAAGCGAACTCCACTATACGACTTCCATGTGGCAAGAGGAAGGGTGGTCGAATTTGCCGGCTACGACATGCCGATTTGGTACTCTAGCATCTCCGAAGAGCACCTCGCCGTCAGGAACCACGCCGGAATCTTCGACGTCTCTCACATGGGAAGGGTAGTGGTCAGCGGTGCCGACGCCACAACGTTCATCGAAGGGCTCGTGCCGACCAACAGCGCGCCACAGCCAGCCGGGAAGTCGTTCTACACCCTCCTGCTCAACTCCTCCGGCGGAATCATCGACGACATCGTGATCATCAAGAGGCCCGAGGACTACCTCGTCGTGGTGAACGCCGCGAACAAGGCGAAGGACCTCGAGCACATGAGGAGCGTATCCCGCCCGTTCTCGGTGGAGATACGGGACATCACTGACGACAGCACCATGATTGCGATCCAAGGGCCCGAAGCGATTGAGGCCCTCCAACCCCTGACTCCCGCGAATCTCTCAGAGATCAAGAAGTTCACCCACGCGCGGTCGAGCGTGGGGAAGAGCGATGCCACGATCACAAGGACGGGGTACACCGGAGAGGACGGCTTTGAGATCATCCTGTATGATTCTGGAATCAACGACAACACCACCGCCACCTCTGTCTGGGGCGACCTTGCGACCAGGGCGTCGCCATGCGGCCTCGGCGCGAGGGATTCCCTCAGAATCGAGGCGGGTCTGCCGCTGTACGGCTTGGATATCGACGAGACCACCAACCCGGTCGAAGCGGAACTGTCCTGGGTCATCTCGAAGGGAAAGACCGGATACGTCGGGGAAGAGGCAATCGCAAGGTACAGGATGACCCCGCCCGTGCGGTCGAGGCGAGGCATAATGATGGCCGAAGGAATTCCGCGTCATGGATTCACCGTAACCGACATCTCAAGCCGTCGGATAGGCGAGATAACCAGCGGGACGTTCTCCCCGCTTCTCAGGAAGGGGATAGGAATCGGGTACATCAGCACACCAGACTCGCAGCTAGGCACGACGGTCCAGGTCCTCATAAGAGGTTCGCCGAACCAGGGGAAGATCGTAAAGCCGCCGTTCTACGACGAGACTGCCTACGGCTGGAAGCGTGCCAGTAGTAAGGATAATAGTCTCACAAATCCGAAGCTGGCGCCCTGATGACCGACTCACACTCAGTCCCTGAAGACCTGCTCTACACCAGAGAGCACGAGTGGACCAGACTCGAGGGGTCGGTGGCCCGGGTCGGGATCACCGAGTACGCGGCGAAGACGCTGAACGACGTGGTCTACCTTTCGCTGCCGTCCGAGGGAGCCAAGGTGAAGCAGCTGAGCACCTTCGGCACGATCGAGTCCATCAAGGCCGTCTCTGAGCTGTACTCGCCGCTCTCGGGCACATTGAGAAAGGTGAACTCAGAACTGCAGACGCGCCCCGAGTTGGTCAATCAGTCGCCCTATGGAGACGGTTGGATAGTGGAAATCGACGCGTCGGACCTCGAGAAGGAGAAGCTCGCGCTGCTGACATCGGCCCAGTACGTACAATTTCTGGCTACTCTTGGAAAGTAGTAGCTTTGAAAAACTTCATAAAGTGATGTGATAGGCTCTCGTCCAAATTGAAGCTGACGGCTCAGTTACGGGCCCTCATGAGAAGGCCGACGATATCGAGGCAGAACATGATAATTGCCTTGACGCTCACGAGCGTCTTCGTCGTCGCGCTCTTCATGCGCGCCTTCCCGGCCAAGTACGGCTTCTATCTCAACGAGTTCGACCCGTATTACGACTATAAGGCCGCCCAGTTCATCGTCAGCTCATTCGATGCGAGCTGGGCCGCGGGTCACGGCGGTTTTCCGGGTCTGCTGACCTATTTCCATTGGACTGACTACACCACTTGGTTCCCCGAAGGCAGGGCCGTGGCGCCGACGTCCCAAGACGGGCTGCAGTTCGCGGGGGCCCTATCGTACCTCTTCTTCCGGAACATATTCGGCCTCCAGATGAGCCTCTACGATTACCTTGTCCTCTTCCCGGTCTTCATCGGCTCGCTGACGTCAATCGTCATCTTCTTCCTGGTGAAGAGGATCGCAGGGACTGCGGGCGGTCTCTTTGCGGCCCTGATGTTCGCGGTCTCTCCCCCGATACTAGAGAGGGGGAACCTGGGATGGTTCAAGTCAGAGCCTCTCGGCATATTCCTGTTCGCCGTCTCGGCCTACATCTTCCTCACGATTCTGGACAGCGACATGAGCTCGAGACAGAGGGTGCTCAGGGGGATATTCGCAGGCTTCCTTCTAGGCTATGCGAACACGGCGTGGGGAGGCGCCGAATACTTCACGGCGGCGTTCGGGCTGTTCTTCATCGTCCTTCCATTCCTAGACCTCGACCTCTCGAAGCTCGCCATAACGGGCCTGTTCTTCACGGCTGGCGACATCTTCGGCAGCGCAATCTTCCCCAGGCCGGGAGTCGGAGTTGTTACCAGTGCTGAGGGACTCGCCATCATCGGAGGGACGCTCTTCATCATCGTAGCCAACTGGCTGAAGAGCTGGGTGAAACCGGACGACTTCAAGAAGACCCTTGTGAAGGTCATGTTCGGGGCGGGCCTTGCGGCGGTCGCGCTCGTAAGTTTCGGGTCCGTCTCGTCACTGAGCGCCAGATACCTCTCGGTGATCTTCCCGTGGGTCAGGAGCGGCAACCCCCTCGTGGAGTCGGTCGCGGAGCAGGCGCTGCCGACGGGTAGCGACTACTTCTCATCGTATCTGTTGCTCCTCTTGCTTGGAATCTTCGGGGCGGTGATCGCGTTCAGGAGGAGGAACCCCGCGACCATATTCGCTCTCGTGACCGGGATCACGCTGATCTACGCCTCGGCGGCCTTCTCTCGTCTGCTGGTCTACTCGTCGATCGCGTTCGTCCTCCTCGCGGGGATCGGCTTCGCCGAACTCGCCTTCTCACTCATGAAACCTACATCGTCTTCGATGGTCAAGCGGAAGCCCGCATATGCCACCGGAAACGAGATGCGCGCAGTCTATTCCGTCGCCTTCATCGCCCTGCTCGCGTTCCCCGCGAGCATATTCTGGATACCGAACCCGGTCCCATGCACCAGCGGGAGCCTCATCTGCGACCAGAGCCCGGCCGACTACGGGGTCAGCATCGCCAACGGAGGGACCATCTTCGCCCACTCTGAGCTGACCGACTGGACACAGGCTCTGGCCTGGATACAAGCCAACACGCCGCAGAACGCCGTGATTATCGCGTGGTGGGACTATGGATACTGGATAAACGTCATGTCGAACAGGACCACGGTGGCAGACAACGCGACTCTGAACGACACCAGGATCGCGGAGATCGGCCAGATGTTCATGTCCAACCTGACCCAAGCCGAGACCCTGGCGAAGGACATGGCCGACGGCCGCCCTGTGTATGTGCTGTCGTTCATCACCGGGAGCTTGCTCTACTCGGGCACGACACCAGCGTACTACACCCTGTGAATGAGACCACGTACCTCGAGTGTCCCAGCATCTCGGCGTCTTGCACGAACGTGGACGACTTCAACCTCACGCCGTACACTCTGCAGAACACCCTCTTCGGCCAGATGCTCCCATTCACCTTTGGCGGCTGGTACAACCTGGCGACCGGGAACGTGACCGGCACGTATGGGTTCGACTCGAACGGGAACCCGCCACTGCAGCTCTTCAGCTATCCAATCACGTACCAGCTGAGCAATAGCAAGGGTCCGTTCCAGATAGCGTTCTCGTCCAACAGCCTCAGCAACCCGATAGCCTGCGGAGGATCCTCGAGCAACCCGATAGACTGCTTCACGTCGGTGCTGGTCTACAAGGTCAACACGAACTACACCGTCAGCACGGGCTAGTAGCTTCCCGTCTACTGCTGGTAGGCCAGGGGGTTCCGGTACCGAGCGTACTTGTCGTCAGGTGAGTACTTCGCTGGATGCGCAACGATCGTAGCCGCCCCACACTTGGGACAGGCGTCCTTCATGGTATAGCCATGGCAGCTGGGGCACTTCAGGAGCAGGCCCTTCAGGCTACCCCACCGTACTTGCGGGACATCTCCCTCTTGCTGCTGAAGGTCCCGTGCTTCCCGATCTGTTCCTGGATGTGCTCCAGGGCCGAGTCCATCAGCTTGTCTGCCTGCTTGTAATCGTCGGCTGTCACGCGGATGCGATATCTCGGGGCCCCCACGTAGCTGACCTTGATCTCGGCTGTCGACGCTGCCCCAGCCGCGGCGTCCAGCGCCTCCTTGATCTGCTGGATTCCGTCCGACGCCTTCGAGCTTATCTCCACAATCGCCCCCACTTCGTACTTGGGCGAAGTAATCTTCTCCGTGGCAGCCTCCACTATCTCCTTCCCAATCGCCTCCGGGATCTCGAGCGAGGCGATGGCCTTGTCTCCTTTCTTCGAAGCGGCCTCGAGGGCGTCGTAGAGCGAGCCGTGCTCCTTCTCGAGCTTGGCGATGATCTCGTTGTATTGCGCGTCTCCAAGGCCCAGCTTCTTCTTCACGTTCGCCATGATGGTCGTCGCCCTCTCGTTCTGCTTCCACTCGATCAGCTTGTTCCGCTTCTCCTCGTTCGTGACCTGGCGCAGGGAAAGGTCGACCTCCCTCCTCGACCTCTCGGCCCTGATCACCTTGAGGACGAGCTTCTGCTGGACTTTCGCCACCCTGTCGATGTTCCTCACCCAACCGGTGGAGATCTCTGAGATGTGCAGGAAGCCGTTCATGTTGTTGTACTCGTCGAGGTCCACATAGATGCCGTGCGGGGTGATCTCCCTGACGGTGCAGAGCACGATCTCTCCGCGGTCGGGCAGTTCGGAGGCTTCCATGGAGTCTACACCCTTGGCAGGATACCTTTAGCTATTGCGAAGCCTAGTCGAGTCGCTTGATTACCTGAGCGTCGACCCTGACCTTGCCTCCCGTCCTCTCGGCAAGCTTCCTTCCGCAGCCCTTGCAGGTCACCTCTCGAGTCGAGGCGGAGAACATCACCCTCTCCTCTCCGCAATCCGGACACTTGATCAGTACGAAGCTGCTCCGGGGCTTCGGGATGAATTCTCGCTCCCGCTTCAATTGCTGATCTCCGCCTTTCTCAGCCGCATGCCCTTGCGCATGACTTCCTTGTTACACGTCTTGCACTTTATCCTGAGAGTGGCCTTCTTCGTCGTCTTTGCCGTCCTGACGAGCTCGGGGAACTTCTGGCCTCCGTAGCCCAGCTTCCTTCGAGCCTGACGCCTAGCGCCCCAAGAGGAAGCCCTTTCCTTTCCCTTCTTGTAAAGACTGACCGAATGCAAGGTGTGCTTCTTGCAATGCGCGCAGAAGGTATTGAGTTCCTTTGGGATCTTCATTGTTTTCAGGCGAGTCCTAAGCAATCCGAATTTATGCGTTGTGGTCGCCCTGCGGCTCGAAGGAGGCGACTCCTCCACTTCAGTCCCAATCCACCACCATTTCCTCGTTACTTCGTGCAGCAGACCCAAAAGCTAATTACGGGTGGCCCTCGAACCCGCGTCAGATTCCTTTGTTATTTACGAAGACCTCGAGCGCCGTTGAATGGAAGGCCGTTGCTTCTGCAATCAAGACCCTTGTGGAGGAAGCCACCTTCGAGGCGAGCAGCGAGGCCCTCATCTTCAGAGCGATGGACCCTTCGCACATCGCCCTCGTGGACCTGAACTGGCCCGCTGTGGCCTTCGAGAAGTACGAGTGCGACAAGCCCTTCAAGTTCAGCATCCGCGTCGAGGATTTCGTGAAGCTGATCGGGAGGACCGACTCCAAGGACAGCATCGAGCTGACATCCACCGAGGAGGACGCACTTCTCCTCAGGCTGATGAACGGATACAAGAGGGAGTTCAAGATCCACCTCATCGAGAGCACCTCAGGGACCGCGCCCCTTCCGAAGCTCGACTTCGACGCCAGCATCTCGATGAGCAAGAGCGTCTTCGAGAAGGTGCTCGGCGACATCTCCGTGGTCGCTGACCAAGTAGCGATTAGCGCGCTGAAGGAAGGCGTCTCGTTCGGCGGCAAGAGCGATATCGGAGCGGCAACGATTCAGCTGGACAAGAACGGTGCAGACGTGCTCGAGATGGATGTGAAGGCAGAGGCCAAGGCAAGTTACAACATCGACTATTTTCTTTCAATTTCAAAAGCGCTAGGCAGTACCGCTGAGACCGTGCTGCTCCAGTTCTCGAGCAAGAAGCCTGCGAAGCTGACCTTCAAGCTAAACGAGCAAGGCGCGGTGGTCTCGTACTTCCTCGCTCCCCGGATCTCCGAGAATTAGACGGCTGAGCAATTCATTTTTAGCCATCCCGCTGGCGCCGATTCCAGATGGATGAAAAGGTCGTCTCCTTCCTCCGCAAGACCTACCGTGGGCACTACTTCAAGCACCACGATCTAGTCGAGATTCCATCGGAGATAGCCTCAAGGGAGTTCGGGTACATCCCGTTCGGGGGCGGGATGATAAGGCATCTCTCATTCAAGAGCGGGGGAGAGCTGTTCGCAGAGCTGGTCAAGCAGGCGCCCTCGTCGGTCTACTGCTCCAATGCCGTCTACGAAAGTCCGACCCTTCAGATGGACGAGAAGGGATGGAAGGGAGCCGAACTTATCTTCGACATCGACGCCGACGCAATCCCCACCACCTGCAAGGCCAGACACACCTGGTGGTTCTGCAGCAACTGCCACAGAGGCGGCATGGGGACGAAGCCCGCAAAATGCCCGGGATGCCAGGACCAGAGCGTCGAACAGGTCCACTGGAGCTGTCGAGAGTGCCTGAACGCCACGAAGGAGCACGTGAAACGCTTGGTGGACTTCCTCCAGGACGACTTCGGGGTTGACCGCCAGAACATCCAGCTCTACTTCTCTGGCAACCGGGGGTATCACGCGCACGTGGACGACGAGAGGTTCGACGCAGCGGACCCGCAGATGAGGGCCGAGATCGCCAACTACATCCGTGGGAGCGGCCTCAACCTCAAGGTGCAGGACCGGGTGACCAGCCACGTGGAGCTGGGCTGGAGCCGCAGGACCAGCCTGTTCCTGGCGAAAGCCGCCGAGGGCAGCTCCCGTCCCAAGAGGAACCAGAAGCTCACGAATCAGATCATAGTTGCCAACTCGGCGCTGATAGACGAATCCGTGACCACCGACATCCACAGGGTGTTTCGGATGCCCGGGACCCTCCACGGCAGCTCCGGGCTCCTGAAGATGAGGATCGGGTCGCTGGAGAAGTTCGACCCGCGGAAGGACCCCGTGGTACTCGGCGGCGAGACGATTCCGGTTCGAATCTACTTTGCCCCCGAGTTCTTCCTCAACGGAAACAGGTTCGGTCCCTACAACAACGCTCCCGTCCAGATACCTATTTACGCAGCGGTATTCCTTCTCGCGAGAGGACTGGGCGAGGTAACCAATTGAAGGTAGAAGACGAGACGATAGAGGTCCTGAAGCAGCTGCTCGACGCAGAGGAGCAGTCCGAGCAGCTCACGAAACTGCCCTCCGACACCTATACCAGGATCGCCACATACGTACAGAAGCTGCGCAAGGGCAGCGACACGGCGGCCGACGACCCCCTTAGCAGACTGACAAGAAAGCAGCTCTCGCTCCTGGAGGGGATGGGCGGGCAGCTTCTAAATCACAGGATAGCCAAGGCCGTCAGGAGGCAGGACACGAGGGACCTCCTCCCAGAAGAGAAGTATGTGTGCGAGTTCTACATGGAATTTGAGAGGATGCGGGGTAGGTTCGTAAAGGCGATGGCCAACGGCCAGCAGTCGACGTTCACAGTCCTGCAGAAGGAGCAGATGCGGAAGAAGCTCACTGTCCGCTTCCTGAGGCCCCTGGGGGAGGTCGTCGGCTTCGACCTTAACAGGTATGGGCCGTTCAGGGTCCACGACGTGGCTGAGATTCCCGCCGCCAACGCCGAGGTCCTGATCTCGAACGGGGAAGCCGCCATCGTCTACACGAAGGATTCTGTCTAGTAAGTTCCATTCTGTCTAGTAAGTTCCGACGGAGGCTGCCCTCTAGATTCGTCAATGAACGAGGAGTGCTTCTACGAGTAGGAGCGCCACGTGTGGTTGCACTTCATGCAACGATAGAACTGGGTGGGCGGCTCGTCCCCGCTCCGGGTCTGCAGGAACCACCACATCGCCTCTCCGTGTCCGCACTTGGGGCACTCCATCTTCGTGGTCGGGAGTGATGTCAGCTTGCCTTCCTTCTCCCCGACCACCTTTATGACCGGAGAATCAGCCAACTCATCCTCGGTCGCCTGTGTTACCGACTTCCCTGCCTTGTCCGAGAAACCACAGTTATCGCAGACGAAGGTCATTTGGCTGCCCTTGTCTAACTTTACGTGCTTCAGCTTGAGTCTGGTGCCACACTTCGGACAGAACTTCATTCCGCTCCACCGGCGAGCGCTTTGTTCACGGCTTCCAGAAGCTCATGGGTGTTGCTCTTGGCCCTCTCAAGACTGGTCAGAAACGCCTTCTCGGGCTTTATCCTCTGTGCCCGTACCTTGACAACCAGCTTCTTGATCAGGGGGTGAGGCGGAAGGACACCTGCAAACGTCACGTTCTTCTCGTCCAAGAGCTCGTGGTGGATTATCTCTCCGAGTGAGTAGTCTTCACCGGTAACCTCGACGGTGAACTCTCTCTCGCCCTCGCGCAACACCTGGACTTGCATTGTTCTGACCCGTCGGAATTCAGTGGGTTATTAAGGTCATGGTTGAATCGGTTCTCTGCCGAAGTCGTCGGCAAACTTCCGGTCCTCCACGTTCCCGCAGTTGGTGCACTGCGCCCTGCCTCCGTTGACCGCCAGCGGCCTCCCGCAGATGCTGCAGAGGGAGGCGATGACGCCGAGGTGAGGTTCGCCTATGGACAGGTGGATCATCGCGTTCATCGTGCTGATCACCTTGGCTCTCACCACGTCGCCGAGCTTCACGGCCGTCCTCCTCATGCCCCTCCCTCCCCGCTCTTCCCTGAGGAAGATAATCCCGACGAAGCCCGCCTGGGTGGGCTTCCCGTTCAGGTACAGTATCTTGAGGTTCGAGGTGCTCGACTGGGCGACCTCAATCTGACCCGTCACGACGTCCCCCACGGTCGGGACCTTCGTCACGACGGTGGACTTCACGTTAATCTCCCTCTGCTTGAGGTCCTTCACTACCACCCCCGTCTGCAAAGCCCTGATCGTCCCGTTAGCGTCGTACGCGTGGTTCCCCGGCAGGTACTCCTCTGAGACCGCCATCGCGTCTCCCGGCAGCACTCTAGGTTGCTTGTTCTCGCTCATCTTCATCTCGACTTTGGTATCAAACCGGTGGTCAACTCAATCCACTTAGGTCTTTCTAGGAACTCCCCCATGCCCCTCCCTTCCATCAACCCGACGAGCGCGTCGGCCTGCGGTATCGAGAGCACAGGCCTGTCGAACGTGAACCCGTCTATCGATATCCTTGGGCACGCGGTCTGGACGAACGCCTCTATGTCCCTGAAAGGGGCCAGCCGGTCGGGGGTTATGTCGCGCATCGCGAGCTGCACGACCTTCCTTCCGTTCATCTCGAGCCTCTTCGAGATCCACCTCGACCGCCCCAGCATCTTCTGGCCCTCCTTGAGGCCAGTGACGACTCCGAAGACGCGCGCGTCCAGGGCCTTGTATACGGCGAGTATCGACCTCTTCCTCCGGATTTCAGCCTCCTCCTTCATGTCCCTGACCTCTTCCAGGTAGGGGTCGAGAAGGTAGGTCGGCTTCCCCGTCGCCAAGGCGACGCCGACGGCATGGAACTCGCTCTCACCGAGGTAGCAGAACGCATCGACCTCCTTGCTCATCGGGTAGACTGTGGAGAAGTCGCACCCGAAGGTCTGGCTCTCGAAGAGGAGGTTGTTCTTCCTGCCGAGGTGCACTTCGAGCCCGGCCGCCTCCAGCTGCCTCCTAGCCGGCTCAAGCTCGTCGAGGTGCTGGCTGAAGGTCGCGAGCCCTATCCTCTTGTATTGCTTGAACGTCGGTATCGACTTCTCTATGACCACATCGAACCTGGCGTCGTCCTTGGCGTCGATGAGGTGCGTGAACTCCCCTATCTCCTCGACGACCGCGTTGTGCCCGATGTGCAGCGCGAGGTCGGCGCCCAGCTTGGTGACGTCGTCGTCCATCGTGTCGCAGATCCCGAAGCAAGAGTCCCCGACGAGGAAGCAGGGGACCCCGTACTCCGCCTCAATCCTCTCGATGAGAGTCCTAGTCTGCCTCAGGAGGCCGCCGGGGGCGTTTACCACTATTCCCTTGGGCTTCCGTTCCCTGATCAGCCTGAATACCTTGTCCTCATCGATCCATAACGTCAATTGCCGCTTAAACCTGAAATCGCGCTTCCCCGTCCCTTAATTAGGGTTCTCGTGGCCGAGAAGGCAGCAGGGTGGGACCCATCCGTCATCCCCGCCCCCTTCCTGACGCTCTCAGAGCTTCAGGTACATCAGACGCTCGTCGATGTACACCCCCGACCGCTTGACCGCCTCTGGCAATACACCGATCTCCCTGAATCCGAACCTCTTGTAGAGCTCGAAAGCCCTGGGGTTGCTTGCGAGCACCGACAGCTCGACGATCTCGAACTTCCCCCTGCACTTCCCCAGCACCTCCCTCATCAAAGCGGTGCCGACCCCTCTGCCCCTGAACTCCTTCCGTACGCATATCCCGAGCACACCCCTGTGGTCGATCGGCGACCCGGGCCTTGCCCTCCGAACGTCGCACCAGCCCACGACATGAGAGCCCACCTCGGCCACCCTGATCACCGAGTTTCCGGCCCCGATGTCCCTCAGGGTGTCGGAGAGCCACTTGTGTTCATCCTCCACTGTCGGCCGCTGGCGGGATGGCAGGAGCCCGAACAAGGGGTCGGCCTCGATCTCAGGGTAGAACGAGAAGTACGCCCCCACCATATCGTCGAAGTCGGCCTCCTTGAGCTCCCGGATAAGCATCGAAGGGTCGTCCAACACAGGGAGGGACCCGACTATAAGGCGCGCCATCGTTCGTGATCGATGGCTGGCTGCGGCGTGCTCCAGTCCAAGAGGAGCCGCGGCTTCCCTCAGGCAGGCGAGAGTATGACCACCGGGATCTCCCGCTTGGTCTTCTTGGCGTAGTCGTTGTACGTTGTATACGCGGCCGCGAGACGCGGCCACAGCCTCGCCCGCTCCTCCGGGGAAGCCTTCCTCGCCCGCACCTTCCTCGTCTCGCGCTTGATCGTGACCGTGGCTTCGGGGGTGTGCATCAGGTTCACGAACCACGAGGGGTTCTTCTCGGCGCCACCGGCTGAGGCGACGGTCGCCAAGTCCGCACCATCGACGATGAAGAGCACCGGGTTCGTCCTGGGCCTACCGCTCTTCGACCCCGTGGTCGTTAGGAGCATTATCGGCGCCTTCTGCATCCGCGCCGCGACCCTCCCGCCCGAGGCCCGGTACAGGAACATGACGACAGAATTCATTATGCGGACAGCTTTGACCATTCTCTCTGACCGATGCGCTCCGGGTGAGGGTGGATATGGTCTTGGTGGTCGACTCCTCAGCGCTCGTCCTTCCCCAAAAGCTCTCTCGCTCTGCCCTCGAACAGCAGGAGAGACTGGGTCTTCTTCATGCCGACTCCCCGGAGCGTCCCGGCGAGCGGCGACCCCCTCGGGAGGTACGCGACAGTCCAGCCAATCTCGACCCCCTGTCTCCTCCCCAGCAGATGCTTCACCAACCTTGCAGCCGCGTCGGGCCTGCCCGTCAAGAAGCAAATCTGATTCCAAAACTCCCCGCCCTGGGAACCGATTCTTGCGAGCGCGACTGCGCCATCGCTCCGGAAGACCGACCCGCCTTCGATCAGCGCCGCTAGGACCTCCGGGTTGAGCCTCACCGCCGCAGAGACGTCCCAGTAGACGCCAGCCCCGAGCCCGTACTCCTTCGACCCGCTCACGATCTCCAAGACCTCCGGGAGCTCCCTGCCATCCACCCTCCACACACCCTTCTGCTCCCGAAACCTGGCGCCGGGCTCAGGCTCATAGAAGTTGGCCCGGGCAATCTCCCTGAAGCCCATCTTCGAAATCTGCCTGCGCGCCGCCTTGTTCCGGCCGTATGTGGCCAGCCGGTATACCTCGGCGCCGTTCCTCAGACCAGCCTTCATCGAATGGACTCCCAGCTTGGAGGCGAGCCCCCTCCCCCTGTAGTCCGGGTGGATCCTCACTCCCTCGATCCAGCCCGACCCATCTGGAAGGAAGCGCGTCCTGTTCATCCCGACCTGCCTGCCGTCGACCTCGATCACGAGCATCTTCGCGCCGGTATCCGCGAGCCACTCGTCCCAGACCCCCGGGATGTAATCGTGACCTCCCCACACGTCCTTGATGAAATCCAGGAGAGGACCCTTATCGGAAGACCTCACCTTTCGGATTCTGACGCTCGAGGGGCGCGCGTCCCGTCTCAACAGGAAGGGTCTTCCTCAGCTTACCCATTTCAATATTCGCAGAAGGATAGTTATCCGGCTCGACTATCCCAAGATACCTGTTCTGACATAATCATCAATCAGAAATCACTCTCTCCGGCTCAGCAATAGAAGGTGACTATCCATCCCGATTGCCCATTGTAGGTCCCGTAGACCCCACCCCAACCCGACATCATCGCCGCCGGTACAGTACCCTCCGGACCGGCGAAGAAGTAGCTGGACCAGACTCCTCCGGACCCGTCATTGCCACTCGGAGCGACCCACCTGTTCCCGTACCCATCCGTGAAAGTCGCTCCCATGGGCAGGAGCGTCCCACCTGTCGTCGTGGGGCAGACGAGCACCGGTGCCGCCTCGGAATAGCTCGCCGAGAAGGACGTGGCGCCCGAGACGCTCGACGTGCCGGCGCACCCTCCACCGCAGTCATAGGTCGCACTCGAGGCGGTCACGGGGGTGTCGTAGGAATAGTCGAGGCTCCCCGTCATCTGCACGGTGATGCCCACCCCGGTCCCCGTATAGTCCTCGGTGGGGAAAGGTCCCCATGACGCCGTGACCCCCCAGGTCACGCCGGAGGAGGGGATTCCGCTCTGGTCGAACGTGACGGCGTAACAGGAGACGGCGACCGGGGAGTTCTCGACGACCCCGGGGGTGAAGTCGCCGCAGTAGTCGTTGACGGTGGCCGCGTTGAGGATTAACGTGCCAGCGGGACCATCGGCGCCCGCCGCCCCAGAGGGGGAACCAGCGCCGCCGTCGCCTCCGTTACCGCCGAAGCCGATCAAGGGCGTGATCGCCCCATCATTATTGATTGTGCCGCCGTTCAAGATGCTGTCGCCCCTCATTCCACCGCTACCACCATTGCCGCCAGGAGCGCTCGAGGCGAAGCCACCGCTACCACCATTGCCGCCGTTGCCACCAGCGCCCGTTATCGCCCCCTGACTGTTGATGGTCCCTCCGAATGGGCCGTCGGGCTGGATGTAGAAGCCGGAGCCGCCAGCGCCGCCTGGTCCGGCGTTGCCTCCGACGGCGCCGAAGCCGCCCGCTCCGCCAGCGCCACCATTGCCACCTGTACCTGTGACAGTCCCTTGGTTGTTGATGGTGGCGAATTCACCATCGAGGATGCCGTAGCCACCGTTTCCCCCGGGTCCGCCTTCTGACCCTGACCCGACACCATCGCCTCCGTTACCGCCATTGCCACCTGTGCCCGTGAGCGTCCCCTGGATGTTGATTGTGCCTGAATTGTCGACGCCGTCGCCCCCTCCACCACCCTCTCCTCCTGCACCGGCGCCGGGAGCGCCATCTTCACCATTACCCCCCGAGGCAGCGACGTTCACGCCAGGACCCACGTCCAGGACCGTCCCAGGGGAGATGGTAAGAGTCGACTCGATTGAGCAGGTGTCGGTCTCCACGTTCCAAGTCCCGGACAGGGAGCCGGGGCACACGGTCGCGCCGTCGGAGACGGTGACGGAGATGACCGTCTGAGCGTGCGCTGCCGGGACGCGCGGTCCGGCCATGGCCATCAGGAGGAGAAGGACCACGGCGAGCGTCAGCGGGAAGCTCCGAAACAGGGCCGGCTTCCTCACGGCCGGACTCCAACCCCTGAAAGATGACCGTTCCCTTTCTTTAGGAAAAGCCCCACCAAATTCCCGTCACCAAGTATCGGTACAGCCACTGGCTCCCTTTCCTCCTGCTGAGGATAAAAGCCCTTTGAGAGGAGTCTTCAGACGGCCTCGGGGCCTGGCGCGGTTCGCGAGTAAAAGCCGCGAGCAAACGTGACGCTCCCCAACCGTAGCCTGAAGTGTCTTGACGATATGGAGCAGCAGGGGCACAACGACCCAGTGCATGACGGTCGAAGCGGGATGTCGCGTCTTCCCTGACGGTAGCTCTAAATAACAGCATGTTAATGCCATATTAATATGGTCAAGGCGATTGTCGACATCGACGACGAGGCCAACAGGGTCATCAACATCTTGAAGGCACAATACGGCTTGAGAGACAAGTCTCAGGCCATCAACAAGCTCGCCAAAGAGTACAGGGAGATCGTCCTGGAGTCTGAGTTCAGACCGGAATACATCCGCAAGCTCCTGGAGGTGCAGAAGGAGCCGATAATCAGGCTCGGACGCGTGCCTGACCTTCGGAAGAGATACGGACTGAAGTGAATGTACGACATCGAGATCAGGGAGCATCTCGACAGGGAATTCAGGAAGCTAGCCAAGAAAGACTCCAGGCAGATGGAAGCTGTCGCGAAGAAGGTTCAGGAGATAGTCGAAGAGCCTCACGCGTACAAGCCACTTCGCTTCCCCCTCGCTGGGCTGAGGAGGGTCCACATCGGCAGCTATGTCTTGCTCTTCTCAATCGATGAAGCGAGGAAGACCATAGTCCTCGAGGACTATGAACACCATGACCGCGTCTACCGGACGTGATGACGACTCCTTCTTCAAGAC
Organism: Nitrososphaerales archaeon; assembly: GCA_050013375.1. Taxonomy (GTDB): domain Archaea; phylum Thermoproteota; class Nitrososphaeria; order Nitrososphaerales; family Gagatemarchaeaceae; genus Gagatemarchaeum. Next base: position 18,909 of record JBEKFK010000037.1, read on the forward strand.
AAGAGTCCGCTGACCAGCCCAACATGTGGATGAAATGCCCCGGCGGAGGCGCGATGAACCCTAGCGTGGTTTCAGACCACTTCCGCATCTAGAACAAGACGCAGCTCGGGCGGAGGGAGAGGGCCCGGCGCGGTTTGCACGTAAAAGCCGAATAAAGAACGGATTTTCTATTTCCTCGGCGTTCGGACAAAACTATTAATCGCAAGTCGGTCCATTTCAACCACGGCCTCAACAATTGAGCAGTCGGACGACCTACGTCTTTCTTACAGTCCTCCTGCTACTCGCAACAACCATCTTCCTTGGCGCCACGCCCGCTGCTTCTCTATCGAGTACCGGTATCGAAGTGACCAACGTGAAGGTCGGATTGCAACCATTGGACCTGCTCTACAATCCTTCCAACGATTACATCTACGTGGCCAACGCCCAATCGTGTCCCGTGTCAGGAGACCTAGTCGTGTGTAACGCTCCAGGAACGATCTCTGTCATCTCCGGGATGACGGTGGTCGCCAACATCACCGTCGGCACCGCTCCCTTCACGCTCGCCTACGACTCGCTTGATCACTACGTCTACGAACTCGACTCTTCGAACAACGTTACCGTCATCTCAGGAACCCAGGTCGTGGGCGCCATCGAGGTCCCCGCGTCCCCCTCCAGCGTGGTCTACGATTCATCCAACGACTACCTCTACTTGAGCAGCTTCGACCATAGTACAGGCGAGGGCGTGGTCTCGGTGATCTCCGGGACGACCCTGCTCGGAACAGTTGAGGGAATAGGTTTCTCCTCGGCCATGACGTACGACGCTTCCAACCACTACATGTACATCGCCTCCGGAAACACGGTCTACCTCGTCTCCGGGCTGAAGGTGGTAGCCCAGTCGACGGCCAGCGTCAACAATGCCCAACAACTCCTCTACGACCCCACGAACGCGTACGTGTATGCGGCCAACTTCAACGACTCGTCGGTGACGATACTGGACAATGCCACCTTGATTGGCAACGCGACCATGCCCAAAGGGTCCACCCCAAACGCTCTCGCGTACGACCCGCAGAACAACTACGTCTACGCCACGAACTTCTGGAACGACACGGTCGCGGCGATATCAGGGACTACGGTCCTAGCAACGATAGCGGTGGGCCAGACCCCCGACTCCGCGTTCTACAACCCAATGACAGACGAAGTCTACGTAACCTACAACAGCTTGGGCGAGACCATATCTGTCATCTCCGGGACCAGCCTCGTGAGCAGCGTCACGCTCGGAAAGGGTCCAGTCTCTCCGGTCTACGATCCTTCAAGCCACGAGGTCTATATCGCGGACTCTGGCTCGAACGAGGTCTCCGTCCTGGCCTACACCGCAGCTGGATCGACCGCCGTCTCCTCGCCCTCTTCATCACCCTCGTCTTCCTCACCCTTTGCAATCGTCGGTCTTGCGGTGGTCCTCATCGCCGCTGCTGTAGGCGTGACTGCGCTATACACGGCGAGGTCAAGAAGGTCTCAGCATGAACAACCAGCCCCCACGTAACCCTCGCTCGAGGAAGCGGTGGAAGGCCGCAGTCCTTGTAATCCTGCTCGTCGCCATCTTCTTTCTCGTTCCATTGGTGCCAATGGGCCACGCCAGCCCCTGCGCGGCTTTCTGCGAGGGACCCAACGGCGTTCCGTGCCCATGTCCGGTCGAACCAACCTTCCCACTGTTCGGTTCGCCTTGCTACGCGCTGACCCGGCACGGAGTCGCCACACTGATTGAAAACGGCGTCCCCACGTTCGAGTTCATGTGAGAACGAAGCTAAACATGCCAAAACTAGGACGGCCCCGCGGACGGCAGTTCGGACAAAACTATTAATCAACAACTCTGTGTCTCCAATCACAAGGCGCTTCGGTTTGAGCTCTCAGCCGGTCCGGAGCTATCTCGTCATCGCTGCGGCGATCGTCATAGCGGGGGTGCTGATTTCCTCTACGACCACGTCCAACCAGGTGTCTACTTCCACATTCACGACGACCATCACCAGTACATCGACCGAGACGGAGACGTCCACGAGCTTCGAGTGCACCATCACCGGCGAGCCTGCGGGGGTCTTCGTCAGGGTCCTCTCCGACTCCAACCAGACGCCGGTCGCGGGGGCGCTCGTAGTCGCCACCAACCAACCCGCCGACTGCGGCACTTCCCAGGCGACGGCCGAGAGGACCGTAAACTTCACGACCTCGGCCGCCACACAATGGTACCCGCTCAACTCCAACGACAACTTCGGCTACTCCTTCCTCGTCGCGTACTCGGGTCAGACCTACACGTTTCAGGCCAGCCTGAGGCCTGCCTCTGTGACCTGCGCCACGCTCTACGTCCCGTCGGGGAAGACGAACGTCACAATCACTGAGTTTCAGGGATCCTGCCCTCCCCCGACCGGCTCCCCGTCCAACCTCAGACTCCAGCTGTCCGTGAACGCGAGCGGAGGCGTGATCAGCATCAACGCCGACGACTTCAACACACTCCCGCACACGAACAACGTCACGGCAGCGAACGAATGGGTGGTCGCCCTCAACTACACCGACGGCGCGCCATGCGGAGATGACACCTATGCACAGAACCCAACCGTCGGTTTCGCCATTGCCAAAGGTTACTACACCTCTTCAAATGTGACGGAAGCCGAACTCCTAGACCTCGTTAACCCGAATGCCACATACAACTGCCCGCTGTATCTCGGATATGCGAACCCAACGGGTTTCCTCTTCCAGCCTCTGAGTGACATGGCTACCTCCTACGGCTGCGACCAGCAGAGCTGCATGTCAGGAAGCGCGTCCACGGGGGTGTCAGGCTCCGGGGCCGTCACAGGATATTGGAACAAGGGAGGGACATTCACGAGCTTCCCGAAGGGGACGTACACCGTCCTGGCGGAGGACCAGTGGGGCCAATACACTCTAGCCTACTTCACGATCTCCTGATGAGCTCCGGCCTCGGGGCCCCGCGCGATTCACACGTAAAAGCCGGAGAGCAACTGGATTATCCGTCGCGCCTCTCTCCCAGACGGACCACGGCTGATGTACCCGAGTGAAGCGCCCGGCGAAGGTGTGATGAACCCCTTGCGCGGCAGTACCGTCTCCAGAACGCTCTGGGAGCATCCTGCGGCTAGGCTTCGGGTGCGGGAGCCTTCGGGATCTCTACGGCTACGACGTCCGTGAGCACGCCCAGCTTCGCCTTTGCGGCATGGAGGGCGTTCTTCCCCAGCTGGAGGTCCGCTGTCTTGACCTGAAGCTCGAGTATCGTCGTCCCTATGCCCACCCTCGCGGCCAGCCCTATCGGCTTCCCGAAGGCCTTCCGCATCCCTTCCTGGAGCCTGTCTGCGCCTGCGGTGGCGATCATCTTGTTCTCGCGGAGGATCTCATGGGGGTAAGTCTTCACGGTGAGCAGATAACCCTCTTCGCCGAGGGACACGAGCTTCTTGTTAGCCGCAACGCGGGCAGCCTCGAGGGCGTTGTGCCTGATAGCCACCCTCCCCTTGGAGACCAGGTTGATTTTGAAGTTGTAGTCGGGGCTAGCCTTTCCGGTCGTGAACCTGGCAACCTTGGAGTTGGGTGCGCCGGGTGCGTAGTACTTGCTGGTGTATTTTCTCTAACCTCGGGTGGCCACGACCAAATCTGGTTAGTTAAATATACTTTCATTGCTTCTTACTCGGCCGATTTCCACCTCCACGATTTGGCCTCATATCTGGTGACACTGTCGGGGAGACCTCCTTCTCAATGGGAACTCCTTCGACGGCCAAATGTCTGGGGGCCTGAAACAACCATCATGATAGCCATTTGGGCTAAAGAAGTCCATCGCTCTTTCAGCCTCCCTCAGTTTCTCACCTAAGAGATAGGGAAGCACTTCCTGCAGGATTCTGAGAGCTCTAAGACCAACAGCTCTCTTGACCCACACTGGCTGGGAGAAGTGATCGTCCTTCGGTCTAGATGGCCTTGACATGCCGATAAGGTCACAGAGTTTGAAGATTGGATCGGGATCTGTCATTCCAAACGCGAGCTGAATTGCCGTACTGTTCATGGACCTAACATAGTGGCTCTCTACGCAGCCTTCTCCTTGAATCAATCCTCCCACCCATGATCTGTCCTTAGGTGAAGCAATGATGATTCCCGGAATGTCTTGTTGGCGGGGTGATTCAACATCCACTCGCAATGACCACTTTGGTGGCCGCTTCCCCTCAATTCCTGTCATCTTCATGCACCTCAGTCAATCCACGGCGTTTCGTCCTCATAGGGAAATCACCCCGAGACCAAATGTCACGATTCCTGAAGCAACCGCGGTGGCAACCCTCGGCCTCAAAGAAACTCAGCGCCTTCTCCGCTTCTCTCCGTTTTGTGCCTGCTAGTAGGGGCAGAATCTCATGCAGGACTCGAAGGGCTCTAAGACCCGCAATGTTCGTATGCCATAGAGGCTTCCACTGGTGATTCTTGATTGGCTTCGCAGGCGGGTTAAGTCCGACGCACTTCGCAAGCCTGAAAACTGGAGCGGGATCAACCATCGACACATCCAAAGCTAGGTAGGTGCAATCACTCTTCTTGACGTAGTTGCTTTGTATGCAACCCTCGCCCTGGATGATCGATGCGACCCAAGCCCTTTCCTCTACGTCAGTGAGGACGACTTCAGGGATGCTCCGCCGCGCGACCTTGGCCAAGTGTGGCCGGCGGTGCCACCGATCAGGCGCCTGAACTCCCAGCCTTTGCATATGATATCGCACCGTGGTCGCACTGTGGTACCCCAACCTTTGGATCGCCTCAATGCGGGAATCGCTCGTCTTGATGACGTTCTCGAAGTAAGCCGCGAACTCCGGACTTGAGGCTGGTGGCCCGTTATCGCGTTGGATTGCTCTTGTCCTCTTCCTTCCGGCCTGCCTGCCGTCCTTCTGGACTTTCGTGTTCCTTCCATCGTTCACTTCCTCCGGCTTCTTATCCGCCATCGCTTCATCGGTCATCTCAGACACCTCCCAGCTCCCTGACCACTGACCCGAACTCCTCCATCGTGTACGCCATGAAGTCGGCGTCGTCCATCACCGCCCCCACCACGCTCCGGAGGGACTCCATGTAGACCTGGGGGAACTCGGCCAGCCCGAGGCACCTCACCCCGGGACGGACCGCCCTCCTTCACACCTTTCGTATACTGAGCAGACAGCCCTCGTTCCAGATGGCTTCGAGCTTCGGATCGGTCACCGTCCTCCAGAACTCGAATTGCTTCAGCGTCTCCTTCCTCGTCATGAATTGTACGGGGTTCGCAACGCTCACCATCTTGCCTTGGCGCAGCTCATGCACGGGAATCGGTCGGGCAAGGGCGTGGTTGACCTCGAGGCCCACACCCGAGGTGATCCTATTCAGGAGTCTGCTGAAGACCAAGGCGTCGCAGCAGTCTATCAACCTGAACCAGTATGCCATCCCGTCACTCTTACTCTGAATGTTCTGAAGAGTTCCGGGATTCACCACCTCGCAGTCGGGAAAGTGAGATGCTATCGCGTGCAGCTCTGCCTTCTCAAAGGTGGTCCCGTAGAGACACATGGCGTGGGCATAATAGACTCTCACACACCATCATAGCGTAAAGTAGTTCAGACCTATAATCGCCAAGGTGTGGGCCCAGACTTGTAATGGATGCTGCAGCGAACGACATACAAATTCGGCAGTCGGCTTGTAGCTTGCGTTAGGAAGCACATTCGTTTCGCGCTATCTGAAATGCTCAACCCTCTGAGGACAGTTAGCCCAAAATCTGCTATATTCGGGCGACATCACAATCAAGGGCCACAGTTCGGACATAACTATTAATCAGAAATTGCTTCGGCGGCAGGTGAGTTGATGTGACGCCTCGGCGCAAGGGGGTTGGGACGACAATTGCTGTCGTGGCCGTGGTGATCGTCTTGGCGATAGCGACGATAGCGTTCGTGACACTTACCTCACAGACCAGGACGCCGATCCCCGGTACGTCGTCGGCCGCCTCGTCAGAAACGTCCTCGATGTCGTCAGGAGGCTCCTCGACGACCTACTCGACCACTTCGGCCTCTGACCTACGGTTACAGATCACGTTGAATTCGAGCACCATTCAATCGCTGGGAGAGGTCGCGGTCCATATAGAGGCGCTCAACCTGAAGAGCCAGAACGTCTCTCTCATCGTCGTTCCCAACCAGAACATATCGAGATGGAACGGATACGACTTCTTCTGCGGGAGCAACCCATCCGACTCTCTCGTGGGCTTCGCGCTCCTCAAAGGACACATCTCAGCAGGGAACGTCTCATCAGCCGGACCCCCACTGCAGCTCGCGGCTTCGTCCGTGGAGCTGCCATGCCCTTACAGCTTACCTTTGAACGACACCACCTTCCTCCCCAACAGCGACAAGACCGTGTCCTTCAGCTACTGCGGCCAGACCGGGGAACCCCCCTTTGCGGTGACGGCTGAGGTCAACGCGACAACGGGCTACTGCACATTCTCGTCGTCCCTGTCTGGTGGTTGTCAGGAAACCTCGGGTGTCCTCGGATACTGGAATGCAACCTCAGGACGTGTAGGGAACTCGACGCTGGCATCCCCAGCCTTCACGTACCTGCCTCCTGGAGAGTACACCGTAGAGGCGATGGACGACTGGGGCCAGACGGCCTACGCCCACTTCCAGGCCGAGTCGCCGCCCATCAACTCAACTAGGGTTCCCACGATGACCGTGAACGGGTCCCTGTACTACGCAGACGACGTCTCCAGCGACATAACGCTGGGCGGCCCCGGGTACAGCTACTTCCACAACGCGTCGGTGACGTTCCTCGGGGTGACGTTCGAGACCTACTGCCCGCCCTCCGACAGCGGGTGCCCGGTCCCGTCAGGGACGACGATAACGTCCACCACGACTGTGATGCTGGGCCTCATCAGGTTCAGCGCGACGTTCCCAGATGGGACCACCGAGACGATGAACGCCGTCATCGGGGACGCCACCTACGTCTACGTCTTCTCACGCCACACGGACCCTCAGGCGGGAATCCTCATCAGCATCACCTATGGGAAGACGACGACCGCCGAGGTCTACCTCCTCGTATCGTAGCTGGTCGGACAAAACTATTAATCAGAAATCGGACTCTTTCTGTCAAGAGCACCTCTTCATGGAGAATCTGCCGGTCCGGAGCTACACCAGGCTCGCAGTAGCCATCGTCATAGCGGCGCTGATCGCCGTCTCGACCGCCGCCTACCTGGTCGTCCGGCAGGGTGGCAAGACGAGCTCCTCCTGCGACGGCTCGGCGACCGTCCACTGCGTGGTCTTCCAGCAACTGGGAGCATGCTCCCCTGCCTTTTGGGCCGTGCCGTGGTCTGTCACGATAGGAGGCACGACGGAGGTCCAACCGCACGGCACTTCGTTGCCTCTCGACAACCTTGTGTCGTACGGCACCTCGAACGCGAACCTCTCGGTGATCGTCTTCTCCCTCCCGGATGGGACCTACCAGTACAGCGTCAGCCCCAACGCCTTCCTCACGCCCACCACAGGCACCGTGAATGTCAGCGGGGCGGATGCCCTCGTCCAGATTGCCTACACCGGGACGTCCTGCGTAACCACCGTGGCGTCGACCTCTTCCATGTTCACCCCGACGTGCGTCCAGCTGGAATCCGAGCCGCTGTTCCTCATCGTCAAGAACAGCTCCACCGGGAGCCCGATCAGCTCGGTGCCCGTGCAGGTCAAGGAATCGACCCCGACCGACCTCTGCTCCGCCACGAGCCCCAACACCACGAAGAGCCTCGGCGTCCTGAGCACGGACGTCAACGGGACCATAGAGGTGTGCTGCACCGGCTCGACCTTCTCCTTCAACGCGACATATCTGGGAGCAAACTACCAGGTCACCTCCACCGCCGAGGGAGCTGAGAGCGTCCAGTGCGTCACCCTGTACATCCCGT
>JBEKFK010000038.1:0-13389 GCA_050013375.1 Nitrososphaerales archaeon
AAAGCCGGACGGCGGAACCGCAAAGGTGTTCGGCCACGACGTGGTCCGCGAGGCCCAGGTCGTCCGTCAGCTCATCAGCTTGACCGGTCAGAGTGCCGCGGTCGACGAGCGACTCTCCGCATCCGAGAACCTGAGAATCTTCGCGATGCTGCTCGGCCTCAGCAGGTCTGAAGCGGACAAGAGGGCCAACGAACTCCTGAACGAGTTCGGACTGGCGGACGCGGCGAAGCGGACGCTCGACAAGTTCTCGGGCGGAATGCGGCGGAAGCTCGACCTCGCCTCGAGTCTCATCGTTCAAGCGCCGCTCATCTTCCTGGACGAGCCGACGACAGGCCTTGACCCGCGCACGCGAATACAGATGTGGGAGTCCATCCGACGGCTCGTCTCGTCGGGGTCGACGATTCTCCTCACAACGCAGTACCTCGACGAGGCCGACCAGCTCGCTGACAGGATAGCATTGATCGACCACGGGCGCGTGGTGGCCGAGGGCACTCCCAGAGAGTTGAAGGCTGCGGTCGGGAGAGCGACTCTTCACCTGGAGCTCGCCGATGAGGGGGACGCCACCGAAGCGGTCCGCGTCACCCAGGGCGTACTCAACGTGAAGGTCACTATGGCCGAACCCACTCTCCTCACGGCACCGATGGCAGACCCCGACCGGTTGACAGACCTGCTCGTCTCGATGCGCGAGGCGAAGATTCACCTTGCCACCGTGAGCGTGGAGGAACCGACCCTCGACGAAGTCTTCCTGGCGTTGACGGGCGATGGAAAGCAGACGGGGAAGGGGGCCACGCCATGACCGAGCAGATCGTACCCGGCGGCGAGCGCAGGCTCAGGAACCGCGTGACCCTACGGATGACCATCAGCAACTCGCTGACGATGGCCTACCGCAACCTACTCCTGATTCGCCGGACGCCGCAACAGCTCTTCGATGTGACGATCCAGCCCATCCTTTTCACGCTGATGTTCGTATTCCTCTTCGGCGGTGCGATCTCCGGGAGCGTCAGCGGGTACCTGCCGATAATCATCCCCGGCATCCTGGCCCAGACGGCCCTGACTGCATCAATGGCGACCGGCGTACAGCTCCGCGAGGACATGGACAAGGGGGTGTTCTATCGCTTCAGGTCTATGCCCATAGCGCGGATCGCCCCGCTCACGGGACCCCTGCTTGCCGACATCGTCCGCTACACGATCGCCACGAGCCTGACGTTCGTCATGGGCTACCTCCTGGGGTTCCGCTGGGCCAGCCTCGACGGAGCAGTGTTGGGAGGGATCCTGGTCGTCTTCTGCTCTTGGTGCATTAGCTGGATCTTCGCGCTGCTGGGCGCCACCCTAAAGACTTCGCAGACGGTCCAGGGCATCTCCGCGTCGATTCTCTTCCCCCTGGGATTCCTCTCGGGCGCCTTCGTGCCGACCAGCACACTTCCTTGGTGGCTGCGGGACTTTGTCAACATAAACCCGCTGACCTACATCGTGAGCGCCACACGCCAGCTCTTCAACCAGGGGACCATAGGCAACGACTTCTGGCTGTCGCTCATAGTCTCGGTGGTGGTGGTGGTCATTTTCGCTCCGCTGACCCTGCGAGCCTACATGCGAAAGACCTAGGGGACGAGATGGCCGATCTTCGAATCGAATGGTCGCGTACCCCTTCGGGCCCCGTCACCTTCAAGGCCGGCCGCCGTCGGCCGAGACTCGTTCAGAGAGGGATCGCACACGACTAGCGCCCCCTACAGGGCGCCCTTGGACTTGCGCATTCCCATCCATTCAATCCAGTTCAGTATCGGCGCATCTACGTCAATCTGCCAGAGGAGGGCGTTCAGCTCGCCCCTGTGCTGAAGTTCCTCTTCCACGAGGTGCCAGAGAACGTCCCGAACCGAAACCGTAGGAGCCCTGTGAGATGAAGCCACCTCCTTCGGGACGGGAAAGGTCCGCGCCAGGTCTCCTTCGACGAGCCTCCCGAGGAACAGTTCCACCTGAGCCTGGAACGCGCGCTCGAAGCCCACGATCTCCTCCAGTGAAGGATTCTCGCCCGTATCCTGGATAGGTCCAAACTTGGGTAGGTCGCCGTTTCCTTTCGACGCACTCGAGAGCCAGAAGTAGTACGCCCCGAGCGTGTGCTCGAAGATGTTCAGCAGGGTGGGATGGGACGCGCCGCGGTCCCTCGTGAGTTCCCCCGGTGACAGCTTGGAGAAAGCTTGTAGATAGCCTCGGCGGGCCAGTGCATTGTACTCAAACCACTCCCGGATTAGGTCGAGTTCCGGCAACCTCTCGAAGAGACCCTTCTGGCATAATAAGCGTTATTCGCGCTCCCTCGTGGGACTACCAACTCGCATATGGGGGCCGCACTGTCTGGACCGCGGTACTGCTCGCTAATCTCTTGCTGGCACTCGGTTCCCCTTATCGAAGAATCCAAGTCCATCCATGGGAAGCACACCTCACCACCCGCACAGCCCCAGGGCCAGACCGAGAGCGTTGGCACCGAGAGGGGCGGGCGGAGGATACCCAGTCGTTCGCGCGTCAGGGATACGGAGGCCCTTTTCCATCGGAGAATATCCAGACCTTTGGGTGTAGGCCCGCGCTCTGAAGCGTCATGGCAAACTTGAAGATCTGAAGGAGGACAAACTGGAAGGTCTTAAGACGTCCATCGGTGTTGAATTCCAAGATCTCCCGGCCAGATTTGCCAAACTCCGTCCCCACTCTGTTAGCGTTGAGCGCAAAGTCGTAGTCCTTCCCGCCCACCTGACTAGCATCCGTTGTCCAGTACTCTTGTGGAAACACGTCTTCGAGGACCCGCATCTGCAGGGCTCCGGCATCAATGCCGTACATGTTCTGACTGCCAAAAACACCACGTGTGTTCAGCAAGTGCATAGTTCCGCTCACCAGATCGTCAATCGTCTTGGTGCCTCCCCTGAAGTAATCGACCCTGGCGGCCTCAGCAGGTGCACCATCCCAGACTATGTGCATCTCCACAGTCATGGAAGAATTCATGAAGACGACTTGTGATAAACATTTGGCGCAGATCTGTTCCTGCCGATTCGAGACTCAACTCAGGTTCCCAGATGCGTCCTAGGTTCGTACCACCGACCGGAACAACGAGTCGCGCTTGGACTCCCACGGGACTCTCAAGACTATGCAGGCCCGCGAAGTACACCTAGTGAGTCCCGTCAAGCCCGCGATTTGACCGAGAAGTGCGCTTCACTCCAGGTTCGAATCTCCGACATTTTGGTCCAAACCCCTTCCCGACGCGGGAGATTTCATGCCCGATCGAAAGAGGATGCCCCGGGTGGGATTTGAACCCACGTCGCTACCTCGAGAGGGTAACATGCTTGACCGGGCTACACTACCGGGGCCGGATGAGCGTTGCCCCCATTACGGGTCTGGATTAAAACTTGTCACGCGGCCGCTATCTCAGACGGCGGGAGGAGCGGGGAGCTCCGATTGGACAGCGGTGGATCGAGTTCGAATCGGGACGATAGTGACGCATGCTGAAAGCCGGCGGAAGTCGCGTTGGAGCGTGCGGGTCAAACGGCGGTCTTTCGCCCGTTCAGGACCCAACAGGGCCAGATTATGGCTTCAGAATCGCCTTTGCGGCTAGTTTGACGTCGGAAGGCTTGACGGTCTTCCTGCCTGCGTGCTTCGCCAGCTCGATCGCCTGCTTGGCGATCTGAGTCCCGACATCCTCGAGAACCACTCGTAACTCCATCGCGGCGTCATCCCCTACCCTGTCGGCTCCAGCCTTCTTGATCAGGCGGTAGACCGCGGCTAAACCAAACTCTGACTCAGACATACTCTATTCAATTCGCAAGGCGAATTATTAAACGTTTGGTGTAAAAACGTTTGCATCTCGGCTCCATTCCCGTGCGCCCGCATGATTCTCACCGCTTACCGCCATAGGGGCAGAATACTGAGGAATCACACTTCGGGAGAGTAGAATCTTCCCCACAGGAGATATAATCCTCAGCCCATACGGTCGGCCAATGACCCTCGTCGACGCGCACGTCCACCTGCCTTCCTACGGGTCCGACCTTGGCCCGCTCCGGCTTGCCTCGGCGAGGTCGATGTGCCTCGTCTCGTGCACGGTTCGGCCCGCGGAGGCCGCAGAGAGCGCCCGCCTCAGGTCCTTGGGCGGACGGGGCGTCAAGTGCTTCGTGGGGGTGCACCCCTCAGACGTCACGGCCGAGAGGCCGAGCTCGGCCCTCGCACCGTACCTCGGTGAATGTGACGGCATCGGCGAGATAGGTCTGGACGAGAAGTACTCGGCTACGGGGGAGGGGAGCGCACAGATGGAGTCCTTCCTCGACCAGCTTCGCATCGCCGAGAAGCTTGGCAAGCCGGTCGAAGTCCACAGCAGGGGCTCGGAGGTCAGATGCCTTGAGGTACTCGGAACCTTCAGCCTGGGCAAGGTCCTCATGCACTGGTTCGAGGGCGAGCAGCAGCTGCCGGACGTGATCTCTCGGGGCTACTTCGTCTCGGTCGGCCCGGCCCTCCTCTACTCCAAGAAGATGCGGAGGATCGCCAGGAGCCTCCCTTCGGACCGCATACTCACCGAGAGCGATGGTCCGGTCCCGTTCGGGCCCCTCGGCGGAGCGAGTGGACCGGGCCTGATCCCGAGCGTCGTCTTCGGGCTGGCAGAGGTCAGGGGCCAGGGCTTCGGTGAGGTCGAGCGGCAGGTCGAGGAGAACGCAAAGCGCTTCCTCGGCGTGGAAAGGTTAATCTAACCTCGTGCCGGGGCGCGCCTGCTAATATTGGATAGAGTTCGCAGGATATCAGAAGAGATGGTCCAGAAGTTTCCGGAGGCTTTCGGGACGGACTATCAGGCGAACAAGGACAAGCTCAACACTCTCGCGGTCGTGCACTCCAAGATGCTCAGGAACAAGATTGCGGGTTACATCACCAAGATGAACGGGAAGGCCGCCAGAGAGGAAGAAGAGGAAGCGGTCGAGCAGCCGGCCGAGTAAGATGTGGCAACCCCGTACGCAAGAATCAAGCTCGAGCTAAGACCGATATCACGCCTCAGGCCGCACGAGGAGACGGTGGGGCGGCTATCTGAAGGGCTTCTCAGAAGGCTCCTCCGCGACGGGGTGCAGAGGGACCCGGTCGTCGTGGACGGGGCGAGCGACACGATACTCGACGGCACGCACAGGGTGGACGCCCTAGGGAAGGCGGGGGCCGAACTCGCCCTTACGCACGTCGTAGACTACAGGGACCCCCAGGTGGTCCTGTACAGGTGGTACAGGGTCATCTCCGATCCGGGAGAGAAGCGGGCGAAGGAGATCCTGAGCGAGCTGAGGCTGGAGAAGCGAGGACCCCTGGATGAGGCGGACTTCCAGCCCAGACCCCGGAGCGGCCTGCTCGTGGCATACCATGGTGAGGTCTTCGTGATCGAGAAGGAGGACCGGGAGGGTCAGACCTCGACCATGAGGAGCTTCGACCGCGCGGCGGCCGGGAAGGGCCTGCACCTCGGCTTCATCGACGAAGCCACCGCCACGCCCAGTCTGGTCCAGGGTGAAGACCTCACGCTCATCCCTCCTGGGTTCTGTAAGGAGGACGTCCTGCGGGCGGCGGCGGATGGCAGGCTGCTGCCCCCCAAGTCGACCCTGCACGTGTTCCCCGTGCGGCCCATGGGGGTGGACTACCCCATCGAGGCGCTGCGGACCGGGAGGAACATCCTCGACGAGGTCCTGCGCGCGAGAACCACGAGGACGATCGAGCCGCGCTCGGCCTATGGTGGGAGAGGCTACCGTGAGAGGGTAGTGGTGTTCGAGTGAGTTGATCCGAGTCATTTGCATCGGGCACATCAAGTCGAGCGTCGGCAAGGAGACGGTCGAGATACAAGCGAAGAGGATCAAGGCTAGCGAGTTGATAGAGGACCTCAGGGAGATGGGTCGCGGCGACCCGAACCTGGGATTCAACGTCTACAACACCCTGGTGATAGTGAACGGGGACGTCGCCTTCACGGCCGCGGCCGGCGACAGGGAACTGGAAGATGGGGACGAGGTCCTTCTCCTCCCCTTCTCCCACGGGGGATGAGGTCATGAAAGGAGTCCTGGCGGCTAGGGCGAGAATCGAGTCTGAAGACGCGGATGGGGTGCTGCTCTCCCTGAGGAAGAGGCATCGAACGATAGTCATACAGCTTGTCAGGCTGAGGAAGGTCCCCGAGAGCCAGGCGGTCCAGATGATCGGCCAGCAGACACTGAGGGCCGCGGAGACCGGCGCCCTGCTCGCGGCAAAGCCCGAGGTCGACCTCCTGCTGAGGCTCGCTGGGACGACCCAGATCTCGGTGGCGATCAAGGAGTCAGGCTACAGGGCGAAGGGGGAGTTGCTGCTCGTCGCCGCCGGTCCAGCGAGAGGACTGTCGCGTCTGCGGAAGGATCTGGTTGGAGATCCCGTCTACGAACTGCTGGAGGGCGAGACGGTCAGCGCCTCTGGTCTCGGGCTGGTCGAGAGGGCCGCCCTCCTCGGCACACGGTCCTAGGAGGACCGCTTCAGTCGCGTGATGCTGATAATCTCGTCGGGGCGCGCCACCGCCAGTGCGGTGTACTCGCCGAGCACCTCGACCTGCAGCACCATCTCCGGGGACTCGAGGTCGACCTTCCGGTCGACGACGTCTGCGATCGCATCGATGAGCTCCCTCCTCGAGTAGGGAGAGTCGCGGTCGTCGATCTCTATCTTGAAGGACTCTGTGGATCCGATCTGCGACCCCAGCTGCTTCGCCCCCTCCTTGATCTGCTCCAGGTCGGTGTCGACCACCATGTCGACGGGGATCACCCTCTGTACGAAGTGGACCCGGAACGGCTCAGACCTTACGTACTCCCGGAAGAACGCGACGAACCCCCGAGGATCTTCGAGGTCGACCTCGAGGACGCCGTCGAAGTCGGACTTTTCGATGTGGAGCTTCCGTAGCCCGTGCTGGAGCGCAATCTCCTTGAACTCCGCCGAGGCCTTGGCCTCGTTCCCCTTCTGTGAAGTCAGAATCAGGTTCATCGATCTTATCTCTCCCGCGTAATCCCCGGCTCGAAGGCGACTGCACCCCTCCTTAAAACCTCGACAGCCTCGCCGTCGACCTTCACGACTGTCGACTCGGTCCCCCCCCTCGCGCCCCCGTCGAGGATCGCGTCTATCCGGTCACCGAGGGACTCGAAGACGTCTCCTGCGCTCCGCGAAGACGGCTGCCCGGAGAGGTTCGCGCTCGTCCCGGTGATCATCCCCCCGCACTCCCCCGCCAGCGCGGTTGCAATCCTGTCGTCCGGGACGCGAACTCCCAGCCAGCCGGTCCCTTGGTCCAGCTGGAATGGAACCTTGACCCTAAGGGGCGCCACGATGGTAATCGCCCCAGGCCAGTACCCGTGAGCTATCTCAAGCGCCCTGGGACCCAGCTCCACCAGACCCGCGGCGTCCCCCTCGCTGGCACAGATGACCGGGACGGGCTTTGACTCCCTCGCCTTCGCCTCCAGGAGGCGTCCGACGGCCTCAGCGCTGAAGGGGTCGCAGCCAAGGCCGTAGACGGTGTCGGTCGGATAGGCGACCACTCCGCCCCGCTTCACGATCGCCGACGCGCTCTTGACCGAACGGGCGTCCGCGGCTAGGAGCATGGCCTTCAAAGCGGCTCCCGGCTCCGGGCAAGACTTAATAGCTTAACTAAAAACGGCACGGCCGGTTCGCATGTCAGTGGAAGACGACGAATCCGACGAAGACTTTGACGAAGACCTCGACGACGACGGATGGGAAGAGGACTCGGACGAAGACGAACTCTGAAGAGACGCCACACCACCGAGGCCCTGCAGTTTTAAGGCCCTGATAGCTGGTATCGAGCCAGAGAGCCGTTTGAACCGACCAGTATTCCTCATCAACTTCAAGAACTACCGAGAGATACTCGGAGAGGGCGCCATGCGCCTGGCGGCGGACGCCGAGCTCGCCTCCGAGGGTCTCGACCTCGAGCTCATCCTCGCACCTCCAGTCCCCACCCTGTCCGCCGTGGCCGCGGCATCGAGGCTTAGGGTCTTCGGCCAGGGCGTGGGGAACCAGAGCGAAGGGAAGAGCACGGGAGCGATAATCCCCGAGGCGCTGAAGGCTTCAGGCTGTGCAGGGTCGATCATCAACCACAGCGAGCTGCGACTGCCTCACGAGACCATCCGAGCCCTGTTGCCCCGGATGAAAGGTCTCAGGCTGTCTTCGTGCGTCTGCGGCGAGGACGCCGGCGAGATAGCAAGCTTGGCGGCTTTCGACCCGGAGTACCTCGCGGTCGAGCCCCCGGAACTCATCGGGAGCGGGATCGCGGTCTCCCAGGCCAGGCCTGAGCTGCTGCGCGAGACCGTCGCATCCGCACGGCGCGCAGGCTATCACGGGAAGCTCCTCTGCGGGGCCGGGATAGTCACGGGGGAGGATGCAAGAGCCGCGATGAGGCTCGGGATGGACGGTGTCCTGGTCGCGAGCAGCGTCGTGAAGGCGAACGACTGGGGCGCCAAGGTCAGGGAGCTCGCCGCAGCCCTGCTGTGACAGGATACTGCAATCGTGGAAGAACCGAATGCGGTTAGAAACCCGTAAATAAAGTGCCAAAACCGGCCGGCCCATGAGCAAGACTAACCAGAGTCCATTTGAGAACGTGCTGGAACAACTCGATATCGCGGGTGAGTACCTGAAGCTCGAGCCGGGGGTCAAGGACATGCTCCGCCAGCCCAAACGGATCGTGACGGTCTCGCTTCCGGTCAAGATGGACGACGGGCGTACCAATGTCTTCACCGGTTACAGGGTCCAGTACAACGACGCCAGGGGCCCCTTCAAGGGCGGAATAAGGTACCATCCCGGGGTGACCCTGGACGAGGTCAAGGCCCTCTCCGCCTGGATGACCTGGAAGTGCAGCGTGGCGGACATACCGTTCGGCGGGGCGAAGGGAGGTGTCATCTGCGACCCGAAGAAGATGTCCCAGGGAGAGCTTGAGAGGCTTACGAGGAGGTACGCGGCGGCGATCTCGAACGTAATCGGCCCGGACCAGGACATACCAGCTCCGGACGTCTACACCAACTCCCAGATCATGGCTTGGATACTAGACACCTACAGCCTCATCAAGGGGTACGCGGTCCCAGGCGTGGTCACCGGGAAGCCGATCTCGCTGGGGGGCTCACTCGGGAGGGACACGGCGACGGGGAGAGGGGCGGCATTCTGCACAAGGGAGGCCTCCAAGGTCGTCAAGGTCCCACTGAAGGGCGCGACGGTCGCGGTCCAGGGGTTCGGCAACGCAGGCGCGAACTACGCGCTCATCCTGGAGGAGATGGGGGCGAAGCTTGTCGCGGCGAGCGACTCCCAGGGAGGCATATTCAACAGGAAGGGCCTCGACGCCAAGAAGGTCCTCGCCCACAAGGAGAAGGGGGGCACGGTGGTAGGCTACCCGGGCGCCGAGTCGGTCACCAACGACGAGCTCCTTCAGAGCGAATGCGACATCCTGTGCCCTGCCGCCCTTGAAAACGCGATTACCAAGGACATCGCGGGCGGGGTCAGGGCGAAGATAATAGTCGAGTGCGCCAACGGCCCGACGACCCCTGAGGCGGACAGGGTCCTGGACCAGAAGGGCGTCTTCCTCGTGCCTGACATCCTAGCCAACTCCGGAGGCGTCATCGTGAGCTACCTTGAGTGGGTGCAGAACCTGGACAGGCTCTACTGGACCGAGGAGGAGGTGAACTCCAGGCTGGAGCAGAAGATCACTGGTGCATTCAAGGGGGTCCACCAGGAGGCCAAGAAGCACGGGGTCTCGATGAGGACCGGCGCGCTGATCGTCGGGGTCGGAAGGGTCGCCGAGGCGGTCAGGACCCTGGGGCTCTGGCCCTAGTCCCGCCGATCATCTCCTCGACCTCTCGAACCAGTCCGGCAGAGCCGAGGTAGAGCGGCGTGGTCTCGGCAAGGGCCGAGGGCTCTATCGCCAGGACGTCGCGGGCGCCGTCGGAGGCGTACCCGCCCGCGTTCTTGGTGATGAGCGCCATGGGAGCCGCCTCGTAGAGCACCCGGAGCTTCCCACGGGGCTTGTTCTTCAGGGCGGGGTACCCGAATATCCCGCCGCGGCGGAGGACCTGGTTGAAGTCCCCCACGAAAGTCCCCCCGTACCTCAGTTTCAGGCCGCGAGCCTCGAGCGAGGCGACGAACCTCACCACGGGCTCGATCCATTCGCTTCTCTGGCCTCCCAGTCCGTAGACCTCAGGCTCCCGCGGGATCAGGGATGACTCCTCCATGAGTATGAACGGGTCGCCCTCCCGGCCCTCGGCGGCGACGAACGTGTGGACGCCGGCCCCCGTCGTGTAGGTCAGCGTCAGCATTGGGCCATAGGTGACGAACGCCGACCCGACGAGGTGCTCTCCGGAGCAGGGCAACGGAGAGGAGTAAAAGCCGAAGATACTCCCTAGGGGGTTGTTGGTCGCGATGTTGGAGGAGCCGTCGAGCGGATCCATGGCGACGTGGATCCTCCCCACGCCCTTCCTCGGCTCCGCCATCTCCTCGGAGGCCACCTCGCTGACGGTCCCCGTCGCGAGCAGCGTCGAGGCGAAGACCTCGTTGGCGTACAGATCAATCTCAGTCTGCCTCTCGCCGGAGGGGTTGACGCCTCTGGTGAGCTTGGTCGTGAACGGGAGGGAGCGCCTCACCTGCAGGCTCGCGCTTGCGATGTTGAGCAGGAGGCGCGAGAGTTCGGCCGGCGCGCGCTCGTTGAGAAAACTTTTCAGGTCCGTCAAAAATGTCGCCTTACCCTTAAATAACCCTCACCGGGGATAAAACTATTGCGTGACGCAGCATGACGGGTAAGAACGACCTCATGGGCATCTTCCTCAAGGACGGGAAGAGCCTCATCATAGCATACGATCAGGGGCTGGAGCACGGCCCAACGTCCGACTTCGACAACAGGAACGTCGACCCCGCCTTCATCGTCGAGATCGCCTCGAAGGGAGGGTTCAACGGCATCGCCCTGCAGAAGGGGGTCGCCGAGAAGTACTACGACGGCAAGGTCCCGCTCATAGTGAAGGTGAACGGCAAGTCCGCGCTCTCAAAGGGGGAGCCGAACGCGAAGCAGAACTGCTCTGTGGAGTACGCCGTGTCTCTCGGCGCCAAGGCGATAGGGTACACCATCTACCTTGGCAGCGCCTTCGAGGCGGACATGTTCAAGGAGTTCGGTTCGATCCAGGAGAAGGCCCACGAGAGGGGGCTGGCAGCGATCGCGTGGGTGTATCCGAGGGGCGCCGCGGTCCAGAACGACACCTCCAAGGAGATAGTCTCCTACGCCGCGAGGACGGCCCTCGAGCTCGGGGCAGACGCTGCCAAGATAAAGTACACCGGGGACAGTCAGTCGTTTTCGTGGGCGGTGAAATCGGCCGGGAAGGTCAAGGTCTTCATGTCCGGAGGCCCAAAGGCGTCCAGCGACGAGGCCTTCCTCGCTCAGGTCAGGGGGGCGATAGACGCGGGTGCGACGGGGATCGCGGTGGGCAGGAACGTCTGGCAGCACCAGGAGCCCGTCAAGATGGCGGACATGCTGAAGAAGGTCGTCTTCGAGAACCTGCAGATAGCGTCGATGAGATCGCCAAGTTAACAGCGAGACTGTGCCGATGAAGATCTTCATCATAGACATCGACGGGACCATCTGCGATAACATCCCGAACGAACTCGGGGCCGAGCGGATGAGGCACGCCAAGCCGTTCAACGACTCGATAAGGGCGATAAACAACCTCTACGACGCGGGGAACTACATCTGCTTCTTCACTGCTCGGACGGACGAGCACGAGGAGGCGACCAGGGACTGGCTCAAGAAACACGCCGTGAAATATCACCAGCTCATTCTGAACAAGCCGCGCAAGGTTCCTCCGTACGTCGAGTACCACTTCATCGACGACGCGCACGTCAAGGCCACCACCTTCAAGGGGAAGTTCTCGAACTTCGTCAAGAAGAACGTGGAAGTCGAGGTCTTCGAGGAATAATAGTGGTTCGGCCAAGGTTAAATAGAGAAATCGGATATGCGATAGGGGATGTCACTTCCAAGGATACAGTCCGCGTTGGAGAAGCTCGAGGCGCAGCTCTCCGAGACACAGTCACAGGTGAAGCGTGTCGAGGACCTGATACGGAACAACAGGGCGGAGTCAAACTCAAAGTCCGATAAGATGCTGGAGGATCAGGGTGCCAAGTTCACCAACCTCAAGACGGAACTTAGCGCGATGAGGACAGACGTAAACACGATGAAGACTGGCATAACGATGCGGATCGACTCGATCGACAAGCGTATCAACAACCTCGAGATCTCATTCAAGAAGCTCGAGGAGACCTTGCGACAGGAATAGGCTCCTCGGGTCAGAGCCTTACGGTTCCGCCGCCGGCAATCCTTAGGTTCTTGCCGTTCAGGTCGACCACCACTACCCTCATCCCATCCCAAGCAGGGACTTGGTATGGAAGGGCAGCTGCAAACCTCCCTGAGCCCTCGTCGGTGATCTTCGCCAGCGCAAGCTCGCCGGGAAGCTGGAGATGCAGGTCCCGTCCACCGACCTCCTGCCGGTAGTAGGGGCTTCGGGAGAACTCGAATGTGGGCTTCTCGGTCAGTCTGAACGACCCGTCGTCGAGCCACGAGGCTTTGTCGAGGTCCCTCGCGTCGACACCCTTGAGCGAAAGACCCACCCTGATCCCCGCGCCCGCGCTCTCGTAGTCCTCGTCGTTCACCTGAATCCCTTTCACCTCCACGGTCTTCTCGGGGGATGAAGGCACCGCGCGAAGCTTGTCGTGGACCGAGACCTTCCCGCCCAGTATGAATCCAAGCACCACGGTACCGACCCCCTTGACGCTGAACGCCCTGTCGATGTAGACGAGGGTGCCCGAGGGGGGCGTGTTCGGCGAGGGCCCGATTCGCGAGAGGTCTATGATCGACGAGTCGCCCGACCTTTCGTCAATCGGGTAGTCGGCGAGCCTGAGCCCCTTGAAGGCCGACCTTGTTATCTCGGCGGGCGCAGCGCCATCGATGATCTCCACGGTCCCGGGGAGGCCGTAGCTCTCGAGGAGGACTGCCAGCTCGCCGTCAGGCGGCGAGAGCTTGCCTCCCTTGGGCAGGAGGTAGTAGGCGTAATCACAGATGGAGGCGATCCTCGAGTAACCCTGGACCCTCTCGGGGTATTGGGGGTCATCCAGGAGTGAGTACCGCTTCCCAGCCTCGTTCCTGTGATAGACTATCATTCCTTCGACCTCGCTCTTCTTGGCGATGTTGGCCATGAACAGGGCCTTCTGCTCCTTGTCGGTTCCGAAGACGCCGATGGTATGACCGTCCATGACGAATGAGCCGGCGGTCCGTGCGGTCGTATTAAAACTAGGGGAACAGGTCGGTGCTGAGATACTTGAGCCCTGTGTCCGGGATGATCGTGACTATCGTCTCGGACTTCGGGA
>JBEKFK010000039.1:0-12988 GCA_050013375.1 Nitrososphaerales archaeon
TGTCCTTTCTCCCGATTCTTCCCGAGGAGATCGACCGCTACGTCACCTACGGGCGGCGCCGGCGCAAGCTGAACTTCCTCGAGGCGATACACATGGCCCGCATCATCCCCCTTCTCGGCGTCGAGCAGGTCTTCATAGACGCCCCTGACACCAACACCCGGCTCTTCACGGCGGAGCTCAAGGAGATGATCAGCCCCTGTCCGAGCATCGTCGCGGAGCACAAGGCCGACAGGAACTACGTCGTCGTCTCGGCCGCCTCGATAGTGGCCAAGGTCGAGCGGGACAGAGCCGTGGAGCTCCTCAGGGCGAAGCACGGAGAGTTCGGCTCGGGTTATCCGTCCGACGACGAGACGATATCCTACCTAAGGCGCTGGATGGAACGGGAAGGGACCTTCCCCCCCTTCGCGAGGAGGAGCTGGAAGACCTGGGACCGGATCCTCGCGGCGACCCTGGCCCCCTAGGCAACGAAGACCGCCGAAATCAGGGCGTGGTCTTTGTCGAAGGGGCTCAGCTCGATGATCTTCTCGACCACGAAGCCGCCTCCCGCCAGCCTTTCACCCTCTTGGCGGAAGACGTCCCTGGGCTCCTTCAGGACGTCGATGCTCCTCGACTTGACCACCAGGAGCAGCCTTCCGCCGTTCTTGAGGTTCTTCCTGCAGTTCTGCATCGCAATCTCAGTCTGGTCCTGCTGCGCGACGTCGCAGTAGACGACATCGACCTTCCCGAACGAGGCGAACTTCTCGGCATCCCTGGCGTCGGCGATGTACGGCACAACGTTCCGCCTGACCCTCGCCACGTTCTCAACGAACTCCCTCCCCACGCGAGGGGCGAACTCCACCCCTATGAGGAGCCCTCGGGGACCGACTATGTCGGAGACGTGGGACGGGGTGGTGCCGGTCGAGGTCCCCAGGTAGAGCACCTTGTCGCCGGGACGGATGAGGTCCTGAGGGAGGCCCTTCAGTATCGCCCCGGCCAGCTTGGACCTGAACGGGTCCCAGGCCCTGAACTCAGTCCCTTCTATTTTGATAAGGTCTTCGCCGTACGTCCTGTTGCCCGGAACGAGGTTCTTTGTAAAAACCTCTTCCCTTCCGCCCCTTGCCATAACGAGGACGTTTGTCATCTCTGAATGATCTTTTCGGCTCGACGGTCTCCCTTGGCTCCTTATACTTTACCCTGATCTCGTCCAGCCTCTTCTCGAGGGTGCCAGTGAGGGCCTCCTCCTTCTCGCCCCGGTAGTAGTCGATCCTCGCCGCGATGGCAATCTTGTTCGCCAGCGCCCGGGCTATCTTCCCCCTCTGCCACTTCGGTGCGCTGTGGACCGCGTCGTGCTGGAATAGTATGCCGTGCTTCGGGGGTCTTGCGCCCGTCCTGAGGGCCCGGAAGAGCGCCTTCTCAGCGCCCAGGACCTGAATGGTGCTGGCGGGGAGCCTCGCGAGCCTGTCTAGCCCGCCTGCCTTCGCGATGAGGCGGGCCCCTATGGTCGCACCGGCGACGTTGTTGGTGTTCGGGGCGATCCGCTTCATCGTCGACTCGACGTACTCGGCCAGCTTGTCCCTGTCATCCGCGACCGCTATTGCGATCTTGGCCAGTCCGACTATCCTCCCGATGTCCCGCTCCGTGATCGTCCCTCCCTTGGACCGCTCCGCCGCAGTGATTATCGCCTCTATCTTCTTCTCGCTGAACCCCTTCCCTTCGAGCTTGCTCTCGGTGAACTGGTCTCTGGAGCCGTTCTCGACGATGATCTTGCTGAGCAGGATGTTGTCGCCGAGGATCTGAAGGAGCTCCGGGAAGTGGAGGCTGTACCACTCGGCGACGCGCTCCGCCGTGACGTTCAGCATGCGGTCGAGCTCGTCGAGCCCCTGGATCGCGTGGACGAGCTGAAGGTCCTCCCTGGATGACTCCGAGCTGATCTTCTGCTCCGCCGCCTCCAGGGCTGCCTGCCTGACGATGTCCAGGGCCTCCTGCTCTCCTGCCGCAAGCCCCGAGCTCACGATTATCGAGATCTTCCGGGAGTTGAGCTCGTCGAGCTCCTGCTCCGTCAGGACGGTGACGGTGAAGCCGAGCTTCCCGAGCTCCCGAGAGGCTTCAGCGTCCATGGCCCTTATCGACTCCATCCCCTCCGACCTGGCCCGCTCCCCGATCTTGGCGATCCCCTGGGCCCGGACCGTGCTCCTCCTCTCGGCTGCAAGGATCTTGGTGCCCTGAAGGAGCACGATGCCCGCTTCGGTCTCGAACAAGACTGGTTCGTCGGACATTACTGTTCGCCCGTCGGCGTCGCGCCATCGGCTTAAAGGTTATCTTGGTAGCAATCCGGCGTATCCGGCGTTGGTCGGCACACCCTTGCGGGTCTCCGTCGCGGGGATGAAGTTTGAGAACCCCCTCCTGCTAGCTTCGGGCATTGCAGGGGTCACGGTGAAGACCCTGACCCGGGCCATCGAGGAGGGCGCCGGCGGCGCCGTCTCCAAGTCGATAGGGCTGGAGCCCAGGGAAGGCTACCGGAACCCCACCCTCGTGGCGACCGACAGCGGCCTCCTCAACGCCGTTGGCCTCTCGAACCCGGGCGCGCACGCGTTCTCCGAGGAGCTGGCCGCGGTGAAGGGACGAAGACTTCCCCTCATGGTCTCGATTTTCGGCGGCGGACCGGTCGAGTTCGGCCGGGTTGTGGAGATTCTCGACAGGAACGAGTTCCTGGCCTACGAGCTAAACCTCAGCTGCCCACACGTCGAGGGCGTGGGCACCGAGATAGGACACGACCCGGAGGTCGTGGCCGCCGTCGTGAAAGCGGTCCGATCCAAGACCCAGAAGCCCGTCTTCGCGAAGCTATCTGCCAACACCCACCGGACGCTCGAGGTCGCGCGGGCCGCCGTGGGCTCCGGCGCGAACGGCATCACGGCGATCAACTCCATGGGAGCGATGGCCATCGAGGTAGAGACTGGGAGGCCCATACTGGCCCACAAATACGGCGGCCTCTCGGGCCCGGGCATCAGGCCGATAGCGGTCGCTCGAATCTACGAGCTCTACGAGAACCTGAAGGTACCGATAATCGGGTGCGGAGGGGTCTCCAGCTGGGAGCACGCGATCGAGCTCATCCTAGCCGGCGCCGCCGCCGTCGAGGTGGGCACGGCACTCTATGAGGGGTACGGAGTCTTCAACAAGATAAACCGGGGGATCGAGCAGTACATGAAGCGCAAGAAGTACCGGAGGGTGCAGGAGATGGTGGGCCTTGGACATAGCTTCTGAGCGGACGCGAATCAGGCGCGTCATCCGGAACGTGAAGGAGAACAGGAGCATCACCAGCATCTACTTCAAGGACGAAGGGTGCTCGTCGGCCAAGCCTGGGCAGTTCGTGATGGTCTGGGAGCCGGGGTTCGACGAGTTTCCCATGAGCCTCTCCAACTACGACCAGGACGGGGTCTGTTCGGTGACAGCCAAGCCGTGGGGTCCGGGGAGCAACGAGCTTGTGCGCGCGAAGCGCGGCGACGTGATCGGGATACGGGGCCCCTATGGGCGCCCGTTCACCATCGAGAGGTGCAGCGCGCTCCTCGTCGGCGGGGGGACGGGCCTTGCGCCCATGCTCCCGCTCGCAAGGGCGCTGCTCCGCGCAGGCAGCAGGGTCGCGGTCGTGATCGGGGGGAGGACCAAGGCGGACCTGCTCTTCGAGAAGCCGATGCAGAGGGCGGTGAGGAGGAAGAACGTCTTCCTCACGACGGACGACGGGAGCTACGGGCACGCCGGCTTCCCGACCGACCTCGCCGAGGGGCTGATCGCGGAGAGGAAGGTCTCGAGGGTCTACACGTGCGGCCCGGAGGTGATGATGAGGAAGCTGTACGAGATATCGGTCCGGGCCGGAGTGGACTTCGAGGCGAGCTTGGAGAGGAGCATGAAGTGCGGCATGGGCATCTGCGGGAGCTGCTCCATCGGCAAGAGCCTCCTGTGCAGGGACGGGGCCGTCCTCGACGCGGATTCGCTGAAGGGGTCGCTCGACGAGTTCGGACTTCTTCAGCGGGACCAGTCGGGCCGGTACATCCGGATCTGAGTCGCGCCCCGCGACGCTCGTTGGAAACATTTTAACGAGCCGGACCGGCCCACGGAGGGAGAGCGACATTGAGCCTTCCTTTCAAGAAGATCGTCGACCTGGCGGTACCCATGACGAGTATGAATACGCCTGTCTATCCGGGCTATCCCCAGCCCCTTCGGACAACGTTCTCGACGATAAGGGACAACGGCTACGAGTCCTACGTCTGGACCTTCGTGGAGCACGTCTCGACCCACGTCGACGCGCCCGTCCACATGGTCGCCGGAGGGGTCCCGGTCGACAAGATGCCCCTTTCGCACTACGTCGGCCACGGGATCGTGCTCGATTTCTCCAAGAAGCCGAAGAGGTTCCAGATAACCAAGGGCGACGTCGAGAAGGCGATCAAGGCTGCCGGCCACGCCGGCGAGATCGGCAAGGGCTGGATAGTGCTGTTTCACCTGAACTACACTTCGAAGAACACGACGCCCGACTGGATGGAGCACCCGGACATCACCAAGGAGGCTGCAGAGTACCTTGCGGGGCTCGGGATCGAGGCGGTTGGGATAGACGCGCCGGGGCCCGACCACTCCCCGTTCGAGGCCCACAAGGCCTTCCTCCCGAAGCACGTCGTCATCTTCGAGAACCTCAACAACCTCGACAAGCTAGTCGGCAAGGAGTTCCTCTTCGTCGGCACGCCGATCGCACTAGCCGGAGGGACAGCCGGGATAACACGCCCCGTGGCGCTAGTGATGTAGCTCCCTCTGGGCGACCTTCTTCTACTCTGGCGGGATTTCCTTCAGTGCCATCCCGAGGTCCATCCCCTTGCCCTTGTGATACATCGCGCTCGCAAAGTAGATGACGAAGCCAACCACGATGAGCCCCACGGCCAGCTCTTCGCTAAATGCGTCGGCAGTGCCGATCGCGGGGTTGTTGTAGGCTACCGCTGCTACGTATGTGAACCCGATCGCAACGGCCACACCGATGAGACTCACTATGGGAATCCCAGCGACCTTCTTCGCTACCCAGCCGGGCGCCTGGGCGAACAGGTCCTTCTTGACGAACGGGAATGCCATGAGAGCGAGCCCAGGCATCACGTAGGCGGCGCCCCAGAGGACGCTCCCCATGGTGAAGTACACCGAGTAGCCCAAGTAGGCATAGACGTAGGAGAGGGCTATGCCGAGTATGACTATCACTCCCACCGAGAGGTAGGCCGTGTGGAACCGGTGGCTGATGTCAGCGAACTTCGAGGGAAGGACGCGGTCGAATGACCAGGCGAAGAAGTACTTGCTGGGTATCCAGAAGTACGTGAAGAGCGCTCCCACCGAGCCCAGGATGTAGAACACGAACATCGCCGTTATGAGGGCGTTGTTCGGGTACGCCGCTACCGCCAGGAGCAGGGGCTGGGAGGGCGCGAATGCAAGCGGGTACGCGGTGCTGCTGACCCCGCTGCCGTCCCAAGCGTGGCCGACTATGGTCATCCAGCTGCTTCCCACGGTGTCGAGCGTGAGCGTCGAGGTGATGGACCAGTAGATGATGCCGAAGATGAGCGATAGGAAGAGCGCGATCGGGATGGCCTTCTTCACGTTCTTTATCTCTCCAGCGAACCCGGTGGCGTAGTTCCCCCCGAAGAGGAAGAGGAAAGCGAGGGGAAGAGCGAGGATCACTCCTCCGAACCCAGTCGAGAGCGCCGGCATGCCGACCGATCCTGCGCTCTGTAGGGCGCTGTACGAGCAGCTGGAGCATGTGTTCGAGAGGAAGGTGTTCCAGTGGCTGACGAATGTCGAGGTGCTGGTCGTCCCGAGGATGTACCACATCAGCCCTATGCC
This sequence comes from Nitrososphaerales archaeon, assembly GCA_050013375.1. Lineage (GTDB taxonomy): Archaea > Thermoproteota > Nitrososphaeria > Nitrososphaerales > Gagatemarchaeaceae > Gagatemarchaeum. Next base: position 5,842 of record JBEKFK010000039.1, read on the forward strand.
CAAGATGGCCGCAACCCAAGTTATGTAGAGCATGGCCTTGATCAGCCGGGTCCCGAAGAGGGCGAAGATCCCGAATATCACGGTGAACAGGCTCGCTAGTTCAAGGGTGCCCAAGGAACCGCCCAAGAAATTGCCGAGATTTGTGAGGCTGGCCGAGTTCGACTGGAGGCCCAGTATCGAGAGGGCGGCGGAGATGGCATACGAGAAGGGCCCGACCTCGCCTACGTATGCTACGAGGAAGACGATCACCATGTAGAAGAGGGACCAGGCGAAGCCTATCGACGGATGGAAGATGCGGCCTATCCAGACGTAGTCGTTCCCCGACCGCGGCATTGTGATCCCGATGGCCCAGTAGGCGAGCATCAGGAAGACGAAAGGCACGGCGGCGACCAGGAGCGTCCATGTCAGGTTCGCGCCCAGCGTGTTGCCATAGAACCACGCGAACTGCGTAGTAGTGAAGACCAGCGCGAATACCATGACGGAAGCGAAAAGTAGTGTATCTAGAGCACCGAACTCACGAACGAGCCCGGTTGCATCTCTTGCAAAATATTTCGCCGGATTCTGCAACTTACCGCTAATGCTACGTTGCCGCGATATATGAAGATATTGCCGCCATATTGGGTCCGACCCGAAAGCTTGCGCGTGCGATACTTTGCAAGTGTTCGCTTCCCGTTCCACAAAGTTAACGGGTCCGACGCCAACTGCGGCGATCTCCGCGCAATTTTTTAACGGCGCGAGCGCCGCCCTGTCTTGTGAGTCATCGATCGGCCAGGAGCAAGGGCGTTGTCTCCTCCGCCCACCCCCTCGCCTCTGCGGCGGGCATCAGGGCGATGAAGGCAGGCGGGAACGCGGTCGACGCCGCAGTTGCGGCTAGCCTGGCTCTCGGGGTCGTAGCGCCCGCGTTCTCCGGGCTAGGCGGCGGGGGATTCCTTCTCGTCCGCCTCAAGGACGGCGAAGCGCTCTATCTCGACTACCGCGAAGTCGCGCCGAGGCGGGCGGGCCCAGAGATGTTCGAACTGGACTCGGAAGGCGAGCCCGTGGGGTTCGCCAACAGCATGGGGTACCGGTCGGTCGCGGTCCCAGGCACAGTCGCCGGCCTGGTCTACGCGCTGGAGAACTTCGGTCGCCTCAAGTTCCCTGAGGTTGCCGCGCCTGCAATCGAGTACGCCAGGAAGGGATTCGTCGTGAGCCCACTCCTCGGCTACATAATGTCGAACAACGTGGACAACGCGTCGCTGAAGTTCAGACGTTCGCCCGAAACGGCTAGGAACTGGCTCAAGCAGGGCCGCACCTACCGTCAGGGGGAGACGAAGCTGAGCGCGGACCTCGCAGGTTCGCTCGAGCTGATTTGTCGGGAGGGCATCGACGCCTTCTACCACGGTCGGATCGCCAAGGCGCTCGCAGGGGACATGTCGAAGAACGGCGGACTGATCGACGAGTCAGACCTCGCCAGCTACAAAGTGAAGATAAGGCGCCCGGTCACCGGCAGTTACAGGGGCCTGGAGGTCTGCGCGATGCCGCCCCCGAGCATGGGAGGGCTTGCCATCGTCCAGCTGCTCAACATCCTGGAGAACATGGACCTGGCCGGGACGGGGCTGAACACCGCCGAGACCATCGCGACCATGGCGAAGGCGATATCGGTGGTCTGGCCCGGGCTAAGAAGGGGGGTGGGCGATCCAGACTTCCTGGCCTCTGACCTCAAGACCCTCTCGTCGAAGGACCACGCGGCCAAGCTGTGGTTCGGGAGGGGCGAGCGCGGAGCGACCCAAGTCCGGGGAGCAGGGAGCAAGACGACCCACCTGAGCGTTATCGATGGAGAGGGAAACGTTGCGGCCCTGACCGAGTCGATCGAATGCTACTTCGGTTCGGGAGTGACAGCGCCGGGGACGGGATTCTGCCTCAACGACACGATGCACGACTTCGACCCTCGGCCGGGCGGTCCGAACTCGATAGCACCGGGAAAGAGGCCTCTCAGCAACATGACTCCGACGCTCCTCCTGCGGGACGGCGAACCGTACCTTGTGGCCGGGAGCGCGGCGGGGCCGCGGATTGTGACGGCGACGCTCCAGACGATACTAAACGTGGTGGACCACTCGCTCGACATACAGAAGGCGGTGGATGCGCCGCGCATGCACTACCAGGGAACGGGCGCGATAAGGCTGGAGAGCCGCATAGGGCCCCGTGTTAGGAAGCGGCTCTCGGAGATGGGTTTCGAGACTGAGACCCCTAACTACGTCCAGCTCAAGCCTGGTTTCGATGTCTACTTCGGCGGCGTAAACGCGGTGCTCGTAGGAAGGCGCGGAGAGCTTCACGGGGGTGCGGACCCCAGGCGGCAGGGCGCGGTAGCGGCCCTCTGAAGACCGCCTGCTACTTCTGGGCCGCGCTCGCCAGACGGTGAAGGAGTCCGGGCTGAGCGAACATGGCGTGTGACCGAGCGGGCCCGTGGACCGTCACCAGGGCTTGTAGACGCGCCTAGCGTTCTCTGAGAGCACCATCTTCGCAGCCTGGTGTGCCTCGTCCTCGTCGTAGACCCCGGTCCTGACGAACGCAGAAAGGGACTCCTCGAGGACCCTCCTGCCTATCTTGGCGCCCGCCCAGTGGATCTCCGGTATGACGACGCCGTCTGAGCCGAACACGACCCTCGCGGGAGGGGCCATGTCGAGGATCTGAGTTGTCTTCTCTATGGCGCCCGGGACGCTGGCGAACGGGATCATCTCGGAGAGGTCGACGTAGACGTTCTTCAGCGCGTTCGCGTAGAAGGCCGCCTCCTGCGAGAAGGGATAGCCTCCGTGGACAAGGAAGATCTTGGTCTTCCGGGTCTCAGGGTCCTTGAGCAGGCCGTAGAGCTGCATGGGGTTGCACTGGTCGAAGACTACGTCGATGTCGCCCATCCCCGCATGTATGTGGAACGTCGTCCCTAGGTCGCTGCACTTGGCGATCACCCTCCTGACATACCAGTCCCTGATGTGCTTGACGTCCCTCGCCCGGGTGGCCTTCGACCGCTCGTAGTCTTTCCTGACTTCATCGTCGGTGGGATTCTCTATGTGGAGGCCGCTCCTGTAGGCAATGACCGACTTGAAGGCGATGACGCGCTGCTTCCGGACGGCATCCTCCAGTGACTGGTCGAACCTCGAAACGAAGTCGTCGAAGCTGCTCGACTCGTCGACCGCGGTCTGGAACCTGGGCTCGATTCGGGCCACCCTCCTCATCGGGACCGTGAGCAGGGCCTCGAACTCCTCCAGGTTGTTCCTCGCGAGCCCGCTCCCCACGGAGACCTCTGAGTAACCGTCGTCCACGAAGAGCCCCTCGATGCCGGCGTCGTAGAAGAGCTCGCCGCAGTATCCCCAGTAGTTCGTCGCCGCTCTCTTGTTCCTGGCCTCGATCACGTCCGAGAGCTTCGGGCTGCAGCCGAGGAACTCGGCCATGAGATGGAGTATCTGACGGCCCATCGGCGTGAAATCTGAGTGGACCGCGTTCTCCGGGTCGCGCGCCTCCTCGGCCGAGAGGCCACCCATGTTCATGAGGTTGATGAACGCCTCCTTGGTGATCTGCTTTGTGTCCTCGGACCACGGGTGACAGTGGTGGTCGATGATCGGATAATCCGCGAAGTCCAGGGTCAAGCATCACGTCCCGCGACGCCCCGGGATAATATGGTTTGTCGCGGTTTCTCAGAAGAGGTCTAGGAGGTTGTCGACCTCGTACTGGGTGACCTTGTCGGCCATCTGCGCCACCTCCTGTTCCTTGTTGACAATGTAATCCTCGAACATGACCTCGCCCATCGCCCTCCGCAGGACGTCGTCCTTGGCCAGCTCCGAGAGGGCCTCGGGGAGCGAACGCGGCATTAGTGTCAGCCCCCTATCCTTTATCTCGCGGTCGGACATGAACGAGAGGTCGATGGTGAGCGGGGCTCCAGGGTCGAGCTTCCTCTCGATCCCGTCCAGGCCGCAAGCTAGTATCGCCCCCATCGTCAGATAGGGGTTCATCGTCCCGTCGGGGAACCTGCACTCGATGCGGGCTGACTTGCCCCTCTCGTCCGGTATCCTGACCGCCGCGCCCCTGGCGCCCGCGCCGTAGACAAGGGCGTCCGCGTTCCATTTGCCCGGCAGGATGCGCTTGTATGAGTTCGGCATCGGCGCCGCTATGGCGGAGAGAGCAGGCAGGTGCCTGATGATTCCGCCGATGAAATGGTACGCCGTGCTGCTGAGCCCCATCTTCGCGTCCTTGGGGTCGTCGAAGAGGTTCTTCCCAGCGGAGCTCACGAGGCTCATGTGGAGGTGCATCCCGCTGCCCCACCAGTCGTGACCAATCTTCGGCATGAAAGAGGCGACGTAGCCGTACTTGCGCGCAATCGCCTTGGTCGCGTCCTTGAAGTAGACCACGTCGTCTGCGGGCTTGATCCCTTCGTGGTGCCTTATGTCGAACTCGAGCTGTCCTCGTCCGCCCTCGACGTGTCCCTTTATCGCGTCGACGTTGACCGAGCGGAGGGCCTCGACAAGATCGGTTATGAAAGGCTGGTAGATGTTGAAGCCATCCTGGCTGTGGGTGAAGTAGTTGTTGTCCGCCCGCACGACCCTCCCCTCTTCGCGCCTCACCAGGTGGAACTCGCCCTCAAAGCCGACAGCGAACCTGTAGCCCTTCGAGGCCGCCCTTCCCAGAATCCTCCTGTAGAAGCTCCTCGTGCATAGCTCGGAGACGGTCCCGTCCTTCTCATGGACGTCGCCCATGAACCGCCCCACACCGGTAGTGTAGCTCGGCATCGCGAACGTGTCCGGGTCAGCGACTACCGAAAGGTCGCCCTGCGAGATGTTCATCGAGGCCCCGCGTACGGCCCCGTCGTTGTGGGTGTATGCGAAGTTGGCCCGCGAGGTCTTTATCCCGACGTCCAGCATCGCGTCGAGCTCTCCGCTCGTCACCGGCTTCATCCTCGGTACCCCCGTGAAGTCGACGTAGCTCACCCCGAGCATGCTTAGGTTGTGATCCTTGATTGCTCGCCTGATCTCCGAACGCTGCAACTTGGGCGAAGGCGACCCCATGCGGTTTAAGGGTTTTCCGGGTTCGCAGTGGGCACCCGCGGTGAAAGGACCGAACCGGCGACGACTGTTACAGTTTCGCGCCGCAGCCGCTGCAGAACTTCGCGCCAGGCGCGTTCTCGGTACCGCAGGCGCCGCACTTGACCGGCCCGAGCGGGGCGCCGCAGTTGTTGCAGAACCTGCCGCCCCCGGTCGGCTGCCCGCACTTGGGACAGGTCGCCGGAATCGCCCACTGCTGCTGGGCGGTGGCTGCGGGCTTCGCCTCGGCTGCGTCGGTCGCACACAGCGATACGTCCGCCCTCCAGTCGTTGTCGCAGACGAACTTCTGGCACTTCGGACACTGGTGGAAGTGGGCCTTGGCCTCGGCCGCGGCCTTGCTCAGGGCAGCGTCGTGCTCCTTCGTCCACTCCGGGGTCTGATACGCCTGCCCGCCGAACGCCCCGGCCAGTGAGGCCTTGTTGGTGAACATGCCGCCGAACTGCGAGACCTTGTTGAAGACCGCCTTCTCTCTCGCCGCGGCGGACGCCGCGAATGGCGGCTCGAAGCTCGTCCCGCAGATCTGGCACTTGAAGATGAACTGGAATCCCTGTTCGGTGCTCTTGTCCTCTACATTCGGGAAGGATTGCACGAGCGAAGGCCGTCGCCTCGTCTAATAAGCGTTGGGCGGGGGTTTCGGCCCTCTGCAGCCTGGAACCGCCACACGACATGCTTAACTAATCTCCAGTGTCAGAACCCGTCGAGATGGCAAACTTCGGGATCATCCTCACGGGAGGCCCCTATCAGACTCAGCGCTGGGAGACGGCCTGCCGCATCGCAGACGCGGCGCTTGATCGCGTCGACAAGGTCTCGTTCTTCCTCTTCCTAGACGGGGTGTATAACGCGCTGGGGACCCAGGTGTTCCCGATGCTCGAGAGGCTGCCGATGGACTCGTTCAAGTCGCTCCTGGCAAAGGGGGCGGTTATCTACGCCTGTGAGACCTGCTGCTACAACAGGGGTCTGAGCGAAGGCGCAGACTTCTACAAGGGCGTCCAGATAGTCGGAGTACCAACCGTCGCGGCAATGGCGAGCCAGTGCGACAGGCTGCTTACGCTCTAGGAGTGGATGGCGACTGACGATCTACTTGATGGACGAACCGTTCGCGGAAGTTGGACTCGCGTACGCCCGGAACGACCCCGGGGCTCAGATAGTTCTTATTCAGGACGCGGTCTATCTGGCGTGCAAGGCCGGGCTCGAGGGGAGGGTGTATGCGGTGAAGGACGACGTCACGAGGAGGGGGCTGACAGGCTCGGTCGTCGCCGGCGTCGAGATGGTAGAATATGACAAGCTCGTCGAGATGATGGAGAACGAGCGGGTCGTCTGCTTCCTCTAGGGGTGTGGAGAGTGGCCAAGAGTATCTTCGTCTCGTTCCTAAGGCCCCCCGTGGGGAGCACGTTCTTCGTGGAGGGGCTCAGGGTGGCGGGCGGGATGGTCAGGGGCGACGACCACCACAAGGTGACGGTCGCGTTCATCGGAAAGGGCGTGCGGTGCGCCATACGGGGCGCCGAGAGGTCCTATGCCGTCAAGTTCCTCGACTTCTTCCCTGCTACCGGCGGCAAGAAGTTCTACGTAGAGGAAGAGTCGCTCAAGGAGGAAGGGATCGACAGGAGCCTCCTCGCTGACGAGTTCGCGGTGGCGACGAGGAAGGAACTCGGCCAGATGATGTTGAGCTCAGACCTCTGCATCAGCTTCTGACCCTGTCCCCCGGGGCTCGGGCGGAGTCGGTCAGCGCGGCCCCGGCCTGTTGTGAAGAGGGCTTGGTGGGGAGTTAGGACTATATACCGCCCTCTTTCACGCTTACCGAACAGGTGCAAGAAGAACGCCAACCCACGGAAGTCTTACCAAGGCAGGCAAGGTCAGGGGCCAGACTCCAAAGATAGAAGGAAAGCCGCGCAAGGGAGCCATACCGAAGGTCAGGAACAGGAAGACGTACGTCAAGAGATTCACACTAAAGCGAAAGCCAGGGCAGAATTGGCAGCGCACCTAGATCGAGAGTACACAGACTCCGAGCGGGCCGCGATCAAAGAGATTTCAGATTCGGTCTTGGCCGGGCAGGTTGCCGGCCGGCCGCAACTCGAACG
>JBEKFK010000040.1:0-12777 GCA_050013375.1 Nitrososphaerales archaeon
CGCGACGCGCTCCTCCCGATGCCGTAGATCCCGAAGACGATCGCGAAGATGAACGGATAGTCGAGCGCGAACCTCGGCAGCAGGGCCGAGAGGACGAGTGAGACGAGAGAGAAGATCGCGACGACGGCTTTCATCTTCACTTGCTCATCACGGCCTCGGCACGAGAGCCCATGCTTGATAAAAGAATCTTCGGCCGAGGCTCGAGTCCCGAAGCTTAAGAGGAGAGGATGCAGAGCCCGGGTACTAGTATGGTCACCAAGGCAGCGGTGCTCTGTGGAGGGGAAGGGACAAGACTGCGCCCCCTAACTAACTACTTCCAGAAGACCATGATCCCGATAGGCTCGAAGCGGAGGCCCCTCCTGGAGTACATCGTCAGGCTCATCGGCTACAACGGCATCTCGGAGATCACCCTGCTCACGGGCTACCGTTCGGAGGACATCGAGCACTACTTCGGCGACGGGAGCGGCTTCGGTGTCAACCTAAGCTACTCTAGGGACCCCGAGGGAAGGCGGGGAACGGCCCTGTCTCTCATCGGGGCGCTGGACGGAGGGAAGCTGCAGGGATTCGACAACCTGATCGTCTACTACGGGGACGTACTCTCGGCGATGAACATCATGGGGCTCGTCTCCCAGCACGAGCGGCGCCGATCCGCCATGACCCTCGTGCTCTCGAGGGACTACAAGGTGCCGGTCGGGGTCGCACAGGTCGTCGACGAGAAGGTCGTCTCCTTCGCCGAGAAGCCGACGCTCCCCCTGAACGCGACCGTGGGAGCGCTGATGTTCTCGAAGGAGTGCGTCCCGGTCCTGCGCGAGTCGGCGTCGGGGAAGGAGGCCCCCGACATTATGACCCACTTTGTGCCGAGGGTCATAGAGAAGGGGATGCCGGTCTCCCCCTTCTACATAGACGGGTTCTGGTACGACGTGGGGACGACGGAATCGTACGAGAAGCTGGACAGCGACCTGGTCGAGAAGAACCTGAAGTTCCTGGACTAGTCGGACATGGCGAAGCCGATCTCTGTTAGACGGACAGGGTTCGTCGTCTTCGCCTTCAGAATCGTGAGCATCTTCACCGGCCTGATCTTCCTGCTCATGATGACCAGGACCCTGAGCACGTCCCAGTTCGGGCTCTGGGAGGTGGTCGTGGACCTGGTGACCTTCGCGTCATACCCGGCCGGGCTCCTGGTCTACTGGGCGACGCGCGACATCGCAAGGGGGAAGCTGCTGGGGAAGACGGCCCTCGGGATGAACCTCGCCCTCAGCGCCGGTGGGATGGTGCTCTATGTGGCGCTCTCGTTCCTCACGGGGAGCCGCGTGGGCCAGTCGGACCTCATGACCATCCTCCTGGCCATCCTCCTCGTCCCCATAGGCTACTGGAACACGGCAGCGAACGCGATAGTCTCGGGATACGACCCCGTCGTCCAGGGCTACTCTACCATCACCTCGGAGATCTTCAAGCTCGCGTTCGCCTACCCGCTGCTCATAGTCTTCCACGTCGGCATCGACGGGGTCATCGTCTCCCTGATGGCGGCCAACTTCGCCCAGGCAGCGGCCTCGACCATCCTGGCGAGGGGCGCGTTCCAGCTGCCCTTCGACCCCGGGGCAGGGAGGAGGTGGCTGAAGAGGGCCTGGCTGCCCTCTCTCTCGACGCTCCCCTACGCCCTCGGCGTCGCCGATACCTTCGTGGCGAGCCTGGTCGCCGGTGGGACGATGACGGTCGGTCTCTACCAGGCCGCGTTTGCCGTCGCGTCGCTGGCCGGGTACTCGTACTACCTCGGGGTCGCCCTTTACCCTCTGCTGTTGAGAGGCGGGGCAGGGTCGGAGGAGCTACCCACGGTAACGCTCGACCTCTCGCTTCTCTTCGGCATCCCCATGGCCGTCGGCGCGGCCCTCCTTGCGAAGCCCATCCTCTTCGTCCTGAACCCCACCTACGTGCAGAGCACCACGGCCCTCGAGATACTGGCGTTCGCTTCCCTCGCGAACGCGACGAACATAATCCTGGACCAGATCCTCGCGGGCAAGGAGACCATAGACGCAGACGAGTCGGCGGGCGCAAGGCACTTCGTCCACAGCAACCTCTTCTTCGTGTTCCTGGTCGACTTCGGGAGCACCCTCGTCTACGTCATGTCGGTCCTGGTGATCGTGGCCGCCGGGACCGCCAGCGGGGCATCCCCGATCACGACCATAGACCTCTGGGCGGCAGCGCAGCTGGTGGTCTTCTGGGCGTTCGCCGTCGTCCGGGTGTTGCGGATAAGGAAGGGAGGCAGGCTCTCTCTCCGTCCCTCGCTTCTCAGGTACGTCGCCGGTTCGGGTGTGATGGCGGTGTTCTTCTTGATCGGCGACAGGTACCTGGACTATGGGCTCCACGCGGCAGCCTTCGTGGAGGAGCTGGGTGTGGTCGCCATTCTCGGCGTCGGAATCTACTTCCTGTTCCTCTACTCGACCGAGAGCGAGTTCCGCCGGGTCGTGAGGATGCTCTTGAGGCCGCTCACCGGGTCAGGAGCGACCTGAGATCCTGCAGCTCGCTCCGCCGGGATGAAGAGAGGCCCTCGTACCAGCGCGCTATCCTCGTTCTGTACTCGTCCCGGAGGGACGCTTCCTGCATCATGCGAACCTTCTTCGATATCTCCTCTGGGTCAGACGACTCGGTGTAGAGGAGAGAGTCGCCGAAGAAGTCCTCGAGCACCTCCTGCCTGGAGGAGATTGTCGGCAGGGAGCTCGCGGCGTACTCGAGCAACACATGCGAGAGGGTGTAGGGTTCGTCTGTCACGTTGACAGCCATGTCGGCAGACGCCTTCAGCGACTCGTAGGTCTGTCTGGGAAGGAAGCCGAGATACTTGACGTTCTCGGGGAGCTCCCGTTCCGAGAGCCTTCGCTCCAGCTTCTCCTTCGGACCGGTGATGAGCAATTCGACCGTCGCGACCATGCCGACACCGGAAGCCTCTGCCTCGATGCGCTCGAGTGGGTGGCCGCCGTGTGAGCAGATTGCGATGGTGGGCCTGGACGTGAAGCTGCGCCTCAGAGCCTCGTCACGGGGGTTGGAGTTCCGCTCGACAAAATCGTGGACGACGAGCACGTTCGCCGCGCCTATCGCGCTGAGCCTCTCTCCCCAGAACCGGTGAGGCGCGGTGTTCCCGTCCGCGGCGCGCGCGACTACTCCCTCGAGGAAGCCGATTGCCTTGGAGAGCGGACCTCCTCCCAAGGTCTTTATCCGCCATATGGAGTGGTGGTCGACGACGAGCCTCGCGCCCGTGAGGCTGCAGTAGAGCATGCACGTGAGGGGGCAGAAGACCGGTGGGTTCTGAGCGTAGACGACGTCGGGTCTGCGCTGGAGGAGTATTATCAGGGTCTTGAAGAAGAGGGCGAAGTAGCGAACGGGCGCGAAGTACCTGGGCCCGTAGAGGAAGGTGATGCTGACCCTCTCAGACCCCACAGCCTCGGCGAGTTCGTCCGCCCGGAAACCGAAGGGCCCCCAGACTAGTGTAAGGATCTTCAATCACTCGCCCCCGGTCTCAGGCATTTGCGTCGAGTCCATCTTCCCGCCGAGAGCGTCTTTATTGGTTACGAAGCTCTGGACCATCTTGCAAGCGCCACCCCAGGTCAGCCGGCTCGCAGAGGCTTCCAACCCGGTGGTCCTGGTGGGGCGGGAGTCGACACTGCCCAATGCTTTTTAGCCCGCTGGTGGCAGTCTCTGGAAGTTTGCGGACCAGGACCGAGGGCCTGTCGATGGACTGTGCGAAGGCCGAACGGGAGATTGTGCGCTTCATCAGGAAGGTCGTCGAAGACTCTGGGTCTTCCGGGGCGGTCATAGGGCTGAGCGGGGGCATCGACAGCTCAGTGGTGGGAGCACTTCTCGTGCGCGCGCTGGAAAGGGAGAAAGTGATCGGCATCCTCATGCCGGCCTCCCACACGCCGAAGGAGGACACAGAAGACGCCCGCGCGCTCGCCAAGAGCTGGGGGATCAAGACCTACGAGGTGGGAATCGACCCGGTCTTCTCGGCCTTCGAGAAGTCCCTCCCGAAGGAGGGCGGGGGCAGGGTCGCCTACGCGAACGTCAAGGCCAGGATAAGGATGGTCATCAACTACTACATCGCCAACTCCAACGGGATGCTAGTGGCAGGGACCGGGGACAGGTCTGAGGACCTTATTGGGTTCTTCACCAAGCATGGGGACGGCGGCGTGGACTTTTTGCCTATAGCCCACCTCTACAAGACACAGGTAAGACTCCTCGGCGCGCACCTCGGGCTCCCCGAACGGCTCGTGAACAAGCCGGCCTCACCGCAGCTGTGGCCAGGGCACAAGGCGGTGGACGAGATTCCGATAGAATACGAGCGGCTAGACCTGGTGCTGGCCGGGCTCTTCGATCAGAAGCAGACGCCCACGGAGGTGGCGAGGAAGACCGGGGTCGACGTCAAGGTGGTCCGGGACGTGATCAGACGGCACAAGGCCTCGGCGCACAAGCGTTCCTATCCCCCCATGCTCGGCAGTTGGTAGAAACCATCCAGAGCAAGGGGACTGCGGATCTCTGGAAGCGACCCTTGCAACAGGCGTGGCCTCACCTGTGCGCCAGGAGGGACACATAGAGGCCGTAGAGCTTTTTGACGACAACCTCGGGCCTGTTCTTCTCAGGCAGCTCGCTTATGACCCCCTCCGGCCTGACGACCTTGCACCCCACGGCGAGCGCCTCCAGGCCGGCCTTGCTCAGGCAGTCCAACCTGATGTTCCTGTTGTACCAGTCTCTCTTGACGTCTATGAAGTACTCGAACCGTGAGAGGTACTCGGGGAACTTCGAGTGGTCGATAGGATTCGCTTGGCTGTCGTGGATCGTGAGATTCAACCCGTGGTCCCTGGCGAGCTTCTCGGCCAGCTCGTCTTCGCCGAACTTGATGTACAGCGCCGTCCCGGGCACCGGGGCCTCGGACATCGGGTGGAAGATGTCGGTGTCGACCGGCGTCTCGCTCACCTGGACGATCGGGGGCGCGTTCTTCATCTGGTCGGAGCCGAAGATCAGGACCGCATCTGCCCTGCGCCACCTCTTCTCTGACCTGGCCCAGAGTTCGGTCTGGCCGACGCCATGGTAATGGAGAACGACGGGCTTCGAACCGTAGAGGTTCTTCAGCGGAGGAACAATCCTGTCGAGGCTGTGGACGTGTATGATGTCGTACTTCCTTGCCTCGAGGAGGGCCTTGAGGACGAAAGTCCTGGCACCGACATCCCACGACACCCCGAAGGTCGCCGTGAAGTTGAACTTGTCAAAGGCCTTCCTCATCACCACCTGGCTCTGCGTCCCGCAGCCTCTGTCCATGAACTTGGCGATGACGCTCGAGACACCGGAGACGTTCCAGACGTGGAGTACCTTCACGGCATGCAATCCCTCGCGAAACTCATCATCTAGGGTCGCGGCGAAGAGGACTGCGCCGCGGTCTTGAAACCCCGATACAAGCTTTCTCGGAACGCCGCGGAGCCCGACGATATTTAAGGTAAGGGGAGCTCAGGCGACGCGCTTCGCGACGTCCGCCCATCTGAAGTGAAGGGCGGCCAGGATTATCGCCCCGAGCGCGAAGGCGAGGATGAGGCCGATCGAGAAGGCAATCGAGGTCTCTGTGGCTCCGATGTCGACGAATGTCAGGACCGAGAGAGCCCCGGCGGGCAGGCCCGGGCGGCCCACGAGGTATGGAAGCGAGCTGACGGGCGTAGTCGGCAGATAGGAGTTGATCTGCTGGTAGAACCCGTTGCCTGTGAGTTCGAAGATCACCCTGAGGTATATCCCGGCTATCTCGCTGGTGAAGTACACGGCCGAGGCCAGGACGTATGACAGCGAGGAGCGCCTCACGAGCTCGCCGGACATGAAAGCCACGGAGTAGAATACTATCGAGGAGAAGATCTGGGAGACCACCACTATCGGCAGGACGCCCAGCGCCTGCTGCGTCCCGAAGGAGATGGTCGCCGAGGTCAGGCTGAGGGTCGCGTTCAGAAGGATGATTATCGTGAGCAGGAGGAAGCCGCCGGAGAACTTGCCGAAGAAGAACTCCTCACGGCTGACCGGCTTGGAGAGCAGCACCTCGGCCGTGCCCTGCTCGTACTCCTCGGACATCGAGCCTGCGGCGATGAGGAGCGCAATGAAGGGGAGGAAGAACCCCTGCGGGACGAAGATCCCCGTCACCCATAGATATGGATCGTCGACGACCGGGAGGAGGGACGGCCCGCTCGACCTCAGGAGGTAGTAGGGGATCGTGTCGATCAGGATGGTGAGCACGACCAGGGCGAGCACCTTCTTCCTCGCGACGGCCCTCCTCACCTCGTAGAGGGCGAACGCCCAGACCTTGGCGATGTTCACGCCTCAGACCTCCGGATCGAGGCGAGGTAGGCCTCGTCGAGCTCGCTCCTCGAGTAGCCAATGGAGAGGAGGCCGGCTCCGGAACCCACGACTGCCTTGGAGATTTCGCTCCTCGCGTCGCGACCCTTCTCGACCTCTGCGGTGAATCCGAGGGGCGTCCTCGTCACCGCCATGATACCCGGAATCTGTCTGATCTGGGCGAGGAGCTCATCAGGGGGGCTCGGGGCCTCTACCTGGATGTGTCGAGTGTCAAGGGAGGTGGAGATGAACTCCTCGATCTTCCCCCGGAAGATCAGCCGGCCAGAGTGAATCACGGCCAGGCTGTCGCAGAGAGACTCGACCTCGGACATGATGTGGGAGGACATCAGTATCGTCCCTCCCTTCTTGGCGAACTCCCTGAACAGCGACCTGAAGTGGAGGGCGCCCGCGGGGTCTATCCCGATCATCGGCTCGTCGAGTACGAGCAAGGAGGGCGTACCGAGCATCGCCTGCGCGACGCTCAGCCGCTGAACCATCCCCTTGCTGAGCTTCCCTATCTTCTGGTCCCCATAGTCAGAGAGCCCCACCGACCAGAGGACCGCAGGTATCTGCTCCCTCAGCGCACCAGACCCCAGGCCCAGCTCCTTGCCGACAAGCTCCAGCAGCTCGTTGGGGGACATGAAGGTCTGGAGGTTCGGGAGCTCCGGCGAGTAGCCCACTTTCGCGAGCGCCCGGACATGGTCACGGATCGGGTCCAGGCCCATGGTAGCCACCCTTCCCGAGGAAGGGCGGGAGAGGCCGAGAGCCAGGCGGATAGAGGTCGACTTTCCCGACCCGTTCGGCCCTAAGAACCCCACGACCTCGCCCTGGCCTACACTGAAGGAGATCGGACCTATCTTCTTCGAGCCATAGTCCTTTACGGCTTCCTCGAAGCTCAGGACGACTCCTATCGAGACCACCAGGTGGGACCCTACAGAGAAGCGAGAGCTAGTCTACCGAGTACTCGGGCTTCGGCTGCTGGCTGGCGTCGTGTCTGTGCTTGTACCTTACGCCCAGACCGAGAGCAAGGACCGAGACGACCGCACCCGCGCCGATTCCGATCGAGGCCGCCTGTTCCGTCGTGGACGAATGCGGGCCCGAGAGGGGCAGCGATGTGGACAGGAGCGTTATGCTGAGCGTCACCGGTCCGAGGTCTGGGGAGGACAGCGTCCCGAGGCCGAGAGTCGTGTTGAAGCCTGGGAGTGTTCCGCCGAGCGCGCCGAGGCCCGTCAGCCCTTGCAGGCTCGGGAGGGCCTCTGCCAACTTCACCGAGTAGACCAGACCGGACGGAAACGCCGAGATTGCACCGTCTATCGACTCGGTCGTCCCGTTGAAGCTGACGTTCGTGACCAGAGAGTAGCTCGTCAGGCCGTAGCTCCCCCCGTCGAACTTCAACAAGGAGGTGCCGTTCTTCACAAGGGAGACCGAGATGTTGGATGAGCCGGAGGTATATGCGAAGCTCTGGTTGGTGACGGCGGGCAGGAAGGGCGAGACGTCCATCGAGGAGTTGATGGGCCTCGAGTAGCTGAACGTCGAGTTTCCTGAGACTATGCTTAGGATCAGCTTGTCATAGCTCGGGCTGGAGGTGGCCGAGACAGATTCGTTCACGGTCATGGAGTGTGAGGTCCCCATCGCCGAGGCCTGGACACTGTAGACCGCGTACCCCGGTGTGCTCGCACCGGCCGTTCCCACGGCTCCGAGCAGCAAGACCGCCAGAGCGAGAGTGGATAGGAGCGCCCCTGCCCGATTCATGAAAAAACGTCCCCGCGGCTCCGATAAAAGCATTCCCGGGCGCCGGAGGTCATCACGCCCGCCCCGATAGGCGGATCACCAGTCGCTCGTAGGCGACTATCGGGAGTATCAGGGACTTGAACCGCCCGAGGCCTGCCAGGGCGGAACTGAGAATCTCGAGGTCCTGGGGCCCGATGGCCCCGAGCAGGGGGGCTGCCGTGAGGTACACCGCTGCGAAGACGGCCACCTCCAGGACCAGCAGACCGAGGCTGTTGAAGTGGGACATCTCGATTGGCAGTATTGCGACGAACGCCAGTACGGAAGACGCGAGTATCGAGGCCGTCGCCGGAAGGTCGAGCCTTGCGCTGAAGACCTTCGAGGAGAGGTAGAGCCCGGTGGACACGGCGACGAGGTTAGACGCCAGCACAGCGTAGATCAGACCGACCACTCCGAGACCAAGCCAGATGCCGAGGAGCGGGGCCAGCACGGCGAGGACGCCGGCCCCCGCGAGACTGAAGATCATGTAGAACTTCGGGCGACCGACGCCGTTGAAGAAAGACGGCAACACCCCATGGCCAAGGATGAGCGAGACGTTGGCGAAGGCGAGGAGGACGAGGTAGCTGGCAGCGAGGCTGTACGACGGACCGAGCGGGACCCCGATGATCTGGACCGAGGCCCCCATGAGCAGGAAGATGACGGGGGCGAGCGCGAAGGCCATGTACTTGGAGGCGAATGCGAACGCCCGGCTCAGGTCCGCCCTGGTTCCCTCCAGGTGCGCGAAGGCGGGGAAGAGCGACTGGGTGATGGCACCGGATGACAGCGTTATCGCCGTCACGAAGTTGTTCGCCGACTGGTAGTACCCGACTAGGTTGTTCGGTGCGATGGCGGCCAAGATGACCACCACGTACTGCGCCGAGATGCTGGTAGCGAACTGCCCTACGAAGAGCCTCCAGCCGTAGAACAGCATGGTCCGGACGTCCGTAGCCAGCCCTTCCAGCGGCTTCACGCCGATCCCGGTCGATTTCCGGAGGAGCAGCACGAAGGCGAGGGCCCCGCCGAGAGCAACCGAGACGAAGTAACCGGCGAGGGCCCCGAAGACGGCAAAACCGAGGACGACGAGCGGAACCGCTACGACGAGCCGGAGCGTGGCCTGGGAGACGTTCGTGAGGCTGATGTCGCCCATCAGGCTCCAGCCTAGGAGCGACGACACTCCGGACTGGAAGACGGCCTGGCCGAGGATCAGGAGCGATGCGAACTGCACGTCCGAGGCGATCTCCGGCCTGTTCAGCACGAAGCCGGCCAGGAACCCGGCGCTGGCGAAGGTGACCGCCGAGAGCACGGCGCCGAAGATGAGGATGAACGATGCCCCGTTCAGGGTCATCCGCTTTGCTACTTCGGGCCTTCCCTGCGAGAGCTCATACGCCGCGAACCGGGTTATCCCCGAGTTGATTCCGAACCCGAGGAAGTTGAGCATGATGTTGGGGACGAGGATCGCGAGCGTGTAGACGCCGTACTGGCTGGGACCGAGCAGGCGTGCGATTATCGTTATGGCGACGAAGGAGATCGCGGCGGTGAGGAAGTTCCCGGCGAAGAGGGCGAAAGATCCACGCGTGGACCTGCGGGCGATCTCGAGGTGAGACAAGTGTCGGTGGTTTCTCCGGCTTCGAGGTCCGGCGCCCCCCTGAGTATTTAGGAATGACAGAACGGGATGGTCATCAGGCGTATCTCCCGACTATCAGGCTGCTTGATCCTGTAGCATTCTCGACGAGGGCGGCGTAGGCCGTGTTGGTGAGGACGAGGAAGGAGGGCGTGTGAAGGGCCGCCTCGAAAGGAAAGGAGTCTGAGGTCGAAGATAGAGCGAAGGGACCGAAGTCGATCGTCTTCTTGAGGTCCATGGAGCCGTCGAAGACCTTCACGGCGCCGTTCGAGATGGCGAAGAGGATCCCGTTCCGCCAGACCACGTCGGAGGCTGCGATCCCTATCGGATAGGTCGTGACCGCCCCTGTCGAGATGTCGAGCACCTGAATTTCTTTGGCCTGCGGCACAGCCATGTACACGGACGAACCATCGGTGGCTACAGCGGAGCAGCCAGCAGAGGACGCAACACCCTGGTAGACGACCTGACCTGAGTCCGAGATGGCCACGACGTACGGGTTCTCGCCGGGGTACGGGTCGTAGTACGACTGGCTGAAGTAAGGGTCGGCGAAGAGAGCCACGAAGGTCCCGCCTCCGGTGCTTGCGCTGAGCAGCTGCTGGGGAAAGGCGTTGCAGGCGCCGAGGTAGACGTAGTCGTCCCAGTTCAAGGTGACCCCACCGGGGTAGTTTGCTCCCGGGGTGTAAGAGTAGATGACCATCGTGTTTCCCCAGGACTGGCAAGCAGGGAAGTTGGGGTCGCCTGAAGTGGTGTAGAAGTAGAAGTCGGAAGAGTCGACCGAAGCCAACAGGCTCGTATCGCCGGCGATGGCCCCGACGGGTCCGGCTGCCGAGTAGAACCAGCCATCGTAATATACAAATCCGGAGTCGACCCCTTTCGCCACGGGCTGTTCGTAGGGCCCATCCGGACCACTGGGGTACGCAAGAAGCCGTACAGGGAACAAGGCCACGACCCGTCCGCTCGAGTCTAGCTCGTAGAGCTGGGCAGTGTTGGAAATGGTTGCGTAACCCACCGAGACAAAGATCTGTCCGGTAGAGATGGGCATCACGTCGGTGACTATTCCAACACCGGCGTTGAACGACCACTGCAACGAGCCCGAGCCAGAGAAGGCGTCGACCCGGGAGCCTGAGCTGAGAAAGAAGAGGGATGGGTCGTAGACGTCCTCGAATAGCTGGGCGTTCTCGCCCCCCGCGTTGCCGGATGGTCCTGACCAGACCGACCCGGGGGGATCGGAAGCTAGGGAGGAGGTGAAGACATTTCCTAGCGAAGATACCGCCTGCACCGCGTAGCCCGGAGGGACGCTCTCCTTGAGGGAGTCACCGACACCGACCTGCGAATTCACCGCTATCGTCCGGGAGCTGTTGGCACCTACCAGTCTGAGGAACTCGACCGTCGAAGCGACCTGCCCGTCGTTGGTTATGGTGAGGTTGCCCGCGTACAGCGAGAGCGAGAGGTGTTCGATGCCCTGAAGCTGGTGAAGTTGGGCGCTCTGGTCTGACGCCCCCTGGATGCTCTCCATGGCTCCGACCGCCGAAGACCACGTCTGGATGGAGGCCATCGAGAGGAGGAAGATCATGATGAAGCCGTAGACTGAGCTTATCCCCTTCATGGGGAATGACCCGGGCCGATTATTTAAGCCCCTGAGATGGTGCGGAGTGTCCCCTAGGATTCGGAGAAAAAAGAGGAAAAGAAAACTGTCTGTTTAGGACAGCTTTCTAATCAATATTGCGAGTTCGAGAACTAGGGTTATGACTGCGAGCGCAGCGACAACCAGAATGTAGGTCTGGTCGTTTGAGACGGTCGAGTTCAAGTTGCTAACGGATGTCTGGAGACTGGCAACGCTGCCAGAGAGACCAGATAGCGCGTTAACAGATGTCTGTAGACTCGTCACGTCGCCTTGCAGGGTAGTCAAACTGCCTGTGATGGAACTGATACTAGTGGAGAGTGTGTTCACGCTGTTCTGTAGACTTGCGACCGCTGTGCTTGCGCTCGTGGCCGCTGTTGCTGCAGACTGCGCGTTGTTAGCTACGCTTGCGAGAGATGTGGATATGCCTGAGAGGCCTGTGTTGAGGGTGTTGCCCCATGTCGTCAAGTTCTTGCCGACGCCCGCTACGCTGCTCGAGAGAGCAGTCATACTGGTCTGCAGAGAAGTCACGCCAGTACCGATACTGGTTATGCTGGTCTGTAGAGCAGTTACACTGGTCCCCAGAGAGGTCAAGCTTGTCTGCAGGGCGGTTACACCACTAGCGATAGTGGTTACGCTGCCCGTCAAAGAAGTCAGACCGGTCTGAAGAGTCGCCACGTTGGTGGTGAGTGTAGCTAGGTTGGTCGTCAGTGTCGCGAGCGCGCTCTGCGTTGCGATTGCATTGACGGTGAAGGAGCCTATGTTGGATGCTGAGAACAGTGAGGTGGTGTTCGTTCCCGAAGCACCGACCAAGTATACGCCACTGGCCGCGGTTGCTGGAAGTGTAACGCTGAACGCGTACACATCAAGGCCCCCGACGTTAGCAGAGGGTACACGAGTCGCAGATCCAAGAGAGGTAGTTGTCGTCGCACCTGGTGCAAGGAACCAGCCGGTTACGGTCGCTGGGCCAGAAGTCCAGACGAACACGTTGGTGGTGGTTGCGCCAGTTATGACTTCGCTGGGTGCCACGACGGTCAGGTAGTAGCTCGATGAGCCGCCTGATCCGCCTGACGTTGCTGTGTAATGGAACGTCTGAGTCCCGGCTGCACCGTTAGAGTCGGTCGCCGTGATGACATACGTCCCGGTTGTCCATGCAGAGTTGCCGCCAGCATATGTCGAGTACGTGAACGTTCCGCCTGTTCCGACGGCTACGTTCGTCGCATCGAACACACCGGAGGCGCCCTGCTCGGTCACCTGGATGTTGACGTTATCTGGGAGTGTTGGGGTTGGCGTGATAGTTCCAGTGATCGTGTACGCTGTTGAGCCCACGGGCGCAAAGGAGGTGGCCGGGCTCGAAAAAGCGATCGAGCCGGTCGCCGCGGCTGCAGCGAGTGGGGACAGCAGCAGTGCCACGAGC
>JBEKFK010000041.1:0-12772 GCA_050013375.1 Nitrososphaerales archaeon
CGTTACCATCAGCGAGAAGATGAGCAGGACGCCTGTGACCTGCACGGCGAAGGAGACCGCCACAGCGACCACCAACATGAACGACGTACCCAGGA
Organism: Nitrososphaerales archaeon; assembly: GCA_050013375.1. Classification (GTDB taxonomy): domain Archaea; phylum Thermoproteota; class Nitrososphaeria; order Nitrososphaerales; family Gagatemarchaeaceae; genus Gagatemarchaeum. The sequence continues at coordinate 96 of JBEKFK010000041.1, forward strand.
AGAGCATGGGCATCCCTTTCGCTTCGGCGACGTCTTCATCCAGCGACGCGAAGAGGAGCGGTCGGTAGAGGAATCCGACGGCGAGCAGTATCCCGATGCCGGCTACGAGGGTCAGTTGGACCTCGCTCGTGCTGATTCCCAGGATCTCTCCGAAGAGTATTGAGATGGCCGCCGTCGCGAAGGACTTGTACAGACTGATGAACAGCAGGCCCAAACCCAACGTGAAAGCGAGGACTATGCCGATCTGGGTGTCTCGGTTGGTCGCGCGGCGGCCGAGGGCAGCTATGGCCAGGCCGCCCAGTATCGAGCCCGCGAGCAGGCCTGCGATCGGCTCGATTCCCAACAGGATCGCCCCAGACGCCCCAGCAAACCCGATCTCGGAGAACGCATGGGCCACAAAGGCGGAACGCCGGAGCACCACGAAGTACCCCGTGACGCCGGCTATGATCGCGATTATCGTGCCGGTCTCGAATGCGTTCCGCATGAACTCGTAGCACCAGAGGTTCTGCAGATCGTAGAAGATGTTCGGGCTGAATCCAGTCGGACAGAAGGTCATACCATGTCTCCGTGGTGCTCTTCGACGCCGATTATCGCGACGTTTCCGTGGGGGTCGCGCAGGACCTCGACCTGGACTCCGTACAGGGCCGTCAAGCTCTCTGATGTCAGAACCTCGCTGGGCTTCCCCGTAGCGACCCGACCGTTCGCGATGTACATCACCTTGTCGAGGTGAGGCAGGAGAGGATTGATGTTGTGGGCGATCAGCAGGGCGGTCACGCCGCGCGTGCGGACGACGTTGTTGATCTGGTGCAGGAGGTCGGTCTCGCGTCTGAGGTCTAGGTTGGAGAGAGGCTCATCGAGGAGGAGAATCTCGGGCCTGCTCACCAGCGCCTCGGCGAGAAACACCCTCTGGAGCTCCCCCCCGGAGAGGACGCCGAGCGGTCGGTGCGCGAGCTCGGTGGCGCCGACGCCCTCGAGCGCCAGGACGGCCGCGTCGTGGTCGTCACGGGAGAACGGGTTGAACCCCCACTTCTTCCCAGAGAGCCCAAGCCGGACCAGCTCAAGGCACTCCACGTTGGTGTCGCTGTCTATGATATGGCGTTGGGGCACATATCCGATCCGGGGGTTACCTCGCTTCGGGGACGACTCGAAGACTTCCAACGAACCTGCGAGTGGCGGCTGCAAGCCGAGGAGCATGCGAAAGAGCGTCGTCTTTCCAGCACCGTTGGGGCCAATGACCGCGATGAACTCACCAGGTCCGAACGCAAAGTTGGCGCCCTGCCAGACGGTCTTGTCACGGTAACCTGCCGCCAAGTTCTCGGCGGCTATGAGATTGGACGGCACTGGACCCACAATGCTCCGGAGCCCTATATTTGCATCCCTCGATCACTCCCCGAGGGATTGGGCGTTCAGGGCATTCGTGAGGCTGGCAAGCTCTCCTTGCATCCAGGCCTGGAAAGTGTAGCTGGGGGGCTGGATCGTCTCGGTCACGCCGATCACGGGAATCTGGTACTGAGCAGCCTCCGCCTTGATAGTCTGGGTGAGTGGGGTCACCGTCTGCTCATTGTAGACTAACACTCGCACGCTCGAATTCCCACCCTGTAGCAGCGTCTCGTACTGTGCGACGCTCGCTGCGGGGGGGTCGTTACCTTCAGCGACGGCGTCCATGAACGCCGTGGGCGAGACCACGTCGAGGCCTGTGGCGTTGGCCATGTACACGAAGATGCTCTCGGTGGACGCCACCGGGGCACCGGCATAGTGTGTCTTGATGTACGCCTCCTGGCTCATGTAGGACTGCCAGAGCGACGCATTCAGGGTCGCGTACTGCTGGGTGAAGTAGGAGGTATCGGCCGCTGAAATCTTGACCAGGTCCTTGTACATCGCTGCAACGGTGTCGTTCACGTAGTAGGGGCTGTACCAGAAGTGCGGGTTGGCGGTGACCGACTGGTTGATGAGCTCCTGGACGTTCAGAACCACTGGGTTTGGAGTGTTCTCTGCGGAGAGGATATCAAGGGCCCAAGTGTCGTAACCCGCTCCGTTCACAATCACGAGTTGGGCGTTCGTGATCGCCACGGCATTTGCGGGGTTGCTTTCGTACTCGTGCGGGTCCGTGTTCGGGTCAGAGACGATGCTGGTCACATTGACTTTCGTCCCGCCGAGCTGGGAGACCAGGCTTCCCCAGAAGTTCTCGGCCGCCACAACCTGGATGGGCGCGGCCGAGCCAGAGGAGTACGTGCTCGTGCTCCTAGCGGACCTGTTGGAGAGATAGACGCCGGCGGCCGCCCCTACCACAATTATCACAGTTAGAACAATGGCGATCAATGCCACTCGTTGTCGCTTCACACTTCGAGCATGGCAGGCTCACATTAATAAGTATACTGCATTTATTATTAATCCACACTCATCACCCACCTGAATCGTATTATTCTTTCCATTCAGAGCGGACACTTTGTATGGCAGGATCTGAGAGCTTGGGAGGGGAGTAGCACTCCCAGCGGCTCCTCGAGGGCACTCTACAATTGCGACTCCGGCAAAAAGTCAATATACAACCTAAATGTGGTGGCTATGTGCCGAAGTACATTTTCGTCACCGGCGGGGTCATGTCAGGCCTCGGCAAGGGTATCACGTCTTCCTCTCTGGCGAAGCTACTCCAACTCTCTGGCCTCAGGGCAACCTGTCTTAAGATCGACCCGTATCTGAACTTCGACGCAGGGACGATGAACCCCATCGCCCACGGCGAAGTCTTCGTCACAGACGACGGAGGGGAGACCGACATGGACATCGGGAACTACGAGAGATTCCTGAACGTCGACCTGAGCAAGGAGAACAACATCACCACAGGGCAGGTCTACCGGAAGGTGATAGAGGACGAGAGGAAGGGGAAGTACCTTGGCAAGTGCGTTCAGATCATCCCCCACATAACTGACGAGATCAAGAGGCGGATCAGGGAGGTCGCGGCGACCAGTTCCGCGCAGGTCGTTGTAGTCGAGTGCGGCGGGACGGTGGGCGACATCGAGAGCCAGCCGTTCGTCGAAGCGTTCCGGCAGATGAGGCTCGAAGACGGGCTCCGGAACACATACTTCATCCACGTGACGCTCGCACCTCAGATCGACGTGGTCGGCGAGATGAAGACGAAGCCGACCCAGCACAGCGTCCAGGAGCTCCGACGAATAGGGATCCAGCCGGACCTGATCATAGTCCGGGGGACCAAGGCCCTGCCGAAGGAGGCGAGAGAGAAGATCGCCCTGTTCACGAGCGTTCCGATCGAGAGCGTGATCTCCAACCCGGACGTGACATCGATCTATCAGGTGCCCCAGGTCCTCTACGATGAGGGGGTCTTCAAACCCGTTGCGACCAATCTGGGCATCAGGCCGAAGAGACCCGACCTTACCGCTTGGAAGACGGTGACCTCGAAGTTCGTGAGCTTCGACCGGTCGGTCAAAGTAGCCATGGTTGGGAAGTACGTCACGCTGATGGACAGCTATGTCAGCGTCAACCAGGCCCTGCACCACGCTGCGGCCGCCAACAACCTCGGAGTTGAGATCAGGTGGATCGAGTCCGAAGAGTTCGAGGGAGACGCGTCAAAGCTCAAGGTCCTCGAGTCGGTGGACGGGGTCGTGCTCCCGCAGGGATACGGGAAGAGGGGGACCGAGGGCAAGATCGCGGCCGCGAACTACGCGAGGGAACGGGGTGTCCCGCTCCTGGGCCTCTGTTTCGGGTTCCAGCTCTCCATAGTCTCGTTCGCCCGCCACGTCCTCGACCTCAAGGGAGCCAACTCCACCGAGATTGACCCCCAGACGCCTGACCCCGTGATCGACCTCCTCCCGGAGCAGAGGAAGATTTCAGACCTGGGTGGCACCATGAGGCTCGGAGGCCACGACATCTCGCTGCTCAAGCCCAGCCTCGCGTTCGACGTCTACGGCAGGAAGACGATACGCGGAAGGCACCGGCACCGCTTCGAGCTTAACCAGAGCTACACCCAGAGGTTCGAGGAGAACGGGATGCACTTCTCGGCGTACAGCGACGGAGGGAGGAGGGCCGAGATACTTGAGCTCAAGGACCACCCGTTCTACATGGGGACCCAGTTCCACCCCGAATACCTGAGCAGACCTGAGGCCCCTGAGCCGATATTCATGGCCTTCATGCGGGCTGCCCTGGCGAGAGCCGAGAGCGGCGGAGAGAAGATCAGGATAGCGGCCTAGCGCTCCGCTGCGTAGCAGCGGGCGACCTTCAGCCCCTGCCTGGCCACCTCAAGCGCGTCGTGTCCGAAGAGATAGAGCCCGGGCTCCAGACCGGGAGCTCCCGGGTCGACCACAGCGTCGACGGGTCCCGTCGCGCGCCCGAGCGCCGCCCGGAGCGAGCCGATCATCTCCGAATCGCTCTTGACCCCCGCCTCCTCGAGAAGAAGCGGCTGCATCTTCATCCTCCGGAGCGCCCGCGTCATCCTCCTGTCGAACCTGAGGTTCATCGCCGCCCTTGTCGAGCCGTCATGGGACATCGCCGCGAGGAGCACGTTCGCGACGTGGGTCGAAGCGCCATATTCGGGCCGCATGAATGAGCGCGCCCTTCCCCTGACCTTCACGATCCTCCCCGGGACCGCGACGATTCCCTGGACCGACGACGCTCCCGCGGGTGCGTAGGCGATGTTCACCGAGACCTCCGGCATGATCGCCACGAACTCCGATGAGCGCTCGACCATCCTTACGGCCTCTGCGACGTGCTCGATTGCGTCTCCGGACCTAGACTCTCTGCCGCCGAACGCCTTGATGCAGACGTCGCACTGAGCGAGCTGGGGATACAGCGACCTGTGGGGTGCGCACAGTGAGCCCCTTCCCAGAAGGTCTGACCAGAGAGAGTAGAGAGTACTCTCGGCGTATACCGGGTTCTTCTTCAGGTCCTCGGCGAGGAGCGAAGCGTAGAGCCTCCCGTCTTCCTCCTGGATCTCCAGCCCTCGCAGGAGCTCCGCCGCCCTTCCGGACTTCAGGTAGAGGCTGACCGAAGCCTGGGTCACGCCGAGAAGGGCTGCGATCTTGCCTTGCGAGAGCCCCTCCTCGGAGAGGCGCTTCGCCACGGCCTCCCTCATGGCAGGAAGGAAGGAGTCAACCATCATCTCGCACGGTGGGTGCATGCTACAAGTCACTTGTGAAGCGATTTATAAACGGGACGCCAGACGACCAGGTCGGTTGACCTTCTCAGGCCCGAGGAAGAGCCTCAAGCTCGCGGTGGCGGCGGTCTTCGCGGCCATCATCGCCCTCGGGACGATCCTCTCGTTCCCTCTTCCACCGCCGGTCTTCGAGATAACCTGGTCGCCAGCCATATTCCTGGCCCTCGCCGCCCTGTCGGACAGGTGGACCGCAGTCAGCGCGACGGCCATCGGGTCGTTCATCGGTGAGTTCTACAACGTGTCGTTCAAGTCAGGCGGTTCCCCGATCTACCCGTTCGGGATGATATGGGCAAGGGCGCCGGAGATCCTGATCGTCGCCTGGGGAGCCAGCCGGGGCGGGAAGTGGCTCGTCTTCTCGATGGTCATCGCCACAATCTACGAGACCCTTGCGTTCTTCCTGTCAGATTGGGCATTCTACACGCTTGGGCTCTTCGGCTATGGCAGTCCGGAGACCGCGTATGCAGGGCTCGTCGCAGCCTCGAGCGACTTCGTGACGATGGCGGACCTTGCGTTCATCCCGGTGGCGCTCGGGATAATCTACGCGGCGCGCCCCGCATTTCGAAGGCTCGGATTCCCTGCGAAACCTTAAGGGGCGAGGACCTCGGCCGGCAATCGGAAGATGAACACTGTCCACCGTTGATGTCGCCGCAGGTCTCATCAAGCAGCTCAAGGACGAGGAGTGGCAGGCGCTCAGAGGCCTCGAGAAGTGCATGATAGGGGGGAGGAACACCAACTTCGACGCCATAGTGAGGGTCAGCGGGCAGCCCGCCCAGAGGGTCAGGTTCGCGCTCGACGAGCTCGGGAAGAGGAGGCTGATAGGATCGGCGGGCGAGAACTTCGTGCTCTACACCTCAGCGCTGGACATTCTGGCCCTGAGGCACTACGCCGACAAAGACTACGCGATGGCGCTCGGGAAGCTTATCGCGAAGGGAAAGGAGTCGGACGTCTACGAAGTCCTCTCTCCAAAGAGCGAGCTGTTCGCCCTCAAGCTCTTCAGGCTCGGCAGGACGAGCTTCAGGGACGTCAAGCGGAAGAGGTCGACGAGCACCTTCGACTCGATCTCCTGGGTCACCAGCAATTACAAGGCGGCCAGACATGAGTTCGCCGCGCTCCAGAAGCTTCGGAAGCTGACCGAGAACGTCCCCACCCCCGTGGACCACGACAGGCACACGGTGCTCCTCCAGGAGCTGCCCGGAGTCAGGCTCACGCAGCGACCAGAGCTCGAAGACGCCGACGAACTCCTGTCGACCATCCTTCTGACCGCCCGCGAGGCGTACACCGTCGCGAAGATGATAAACGGCGACCTCAGCGAGTACAACATCCTGACCGACGGGCGGAGAGCCTGGCTAATCGACTGGCCGCAGTGGGTCGGACCGACCCACCCCAACGCAGCCGACCTCCTCCGGCGCGACGTGTTCACGGTACTGAGGTTCTTCGCCAGGGCCTACGGGCTCAAGGTCGACGACGAGCGAGCGCTGAAGTACGTCCGGGGCGAAGTGGAATCCCTGAAGGTCAGAAGAGGACGATCTTCGACTCGAGGATCAGGTTCGTGACGTCCCGTATCTCCGCGAGGGATTCGTCGAGGACAGCAAGGGCCTCTGGTCTGGCTTTGGACAAGGACGTACCCTTAGCCAGCACGAGTGCCGCGCTCGCGATGAGCGGTTGGTCGATCGGGTTCCCAATCCTGCTGAGTATGCGCACGTAGGCCTCCCTCACCCCTGGGACCTCCTTCACTATCCTGTCGGCCGCAAGGATCGCGACGGCGTTGAAGAGCTTGCCAGTGTGGTTGACCGGGTTCTTTCCGGCCGTGGCCTCCATCGAGTACTGGCGCATGGGCGAGATCACTCCATTCACCCTGTTCCCCCTCCCGGTGTTGCCGTCGTCTCCCTGCTCAGCGGAGGTGCCGGTAACCGTGAGGTAGTAGCTCCCCCTCTTGGGGTCGTCGCCGCTGTTGAGCCTGAGGTTCGCCTCCAAGGACCCCTTGGCGAGAAGGTCTTCGACCTCGCTCCTGACGTCCCCGATGACGCTCGAATAGTGACTGGCGTCCGGGATCTTGCCGCTGACCATCGCCGCCGCGACCGTGACCGTGAGCTTGTCCTTCACCCTGAGGCCCATCACCTTGACGTCCTCGCCGACCTCGGGGAACTTCTTCTTGAACTTCCCTGAGTTCAGGAGCTTCTCGATCTCCAGGACAGTGCTCTCGGTCTGGGAGAGCGGCGCGAACCCGACGCCCACCGAGGTGTCGTTGGCGACGGGCATCTCCTTCTTCCTGAGGAATACCGATATCAGGTCGGGGGATCCCTGCCTAATCATCGTCTCGAGGCGGAGGTGCTTCTTCGGGTCGAGGAACCGCATCGTCCCCTTGATGTAGTCGGCGATCGCCGCCTTGGAGATCTGCTCGACGGGGATCTTCACCTCCTTGCCGTTGAAGGGGACGATGTCCGTCGCTCGTCCCGCAACCAGGATGTAGATGGGGTCGATCACCCTCCCTCCGCCGAAGACCGCCTTGGACGTGCCGCCCACCAGGAGGCCCTTGTCTACGTTGTGGTGGAAGATGACGCCAAAGTTCTCGAGGTAGTACTTTGAAAGCGCTATGGAGACCGCCTCGCAGGCTCCGTCGATGATGCTGTCGGGGTGTCCTATGCCCTTGCGCTCTACTATCTCGACCTCGAGGTCAGAAACGCACTGTGGGATTGACTCTACGTGTAAGTTTCTGGGCAACCTTACTCTCCCCTAGAGCGATGCTTCGAGCTTGATGTAGAGGACGTTGTTGCCCCTGATGACGACCTTGCCGTAGTTCGCCGAGAGCTTGCCGCCTTCATACTCTTCGGCGTCTGTGAGTATTACGTTCATGTAGGGGTCTACGTTCGAGACCTTTCCTCTGTACTCTATCTCGTTCTTCAACCTGACAGATGCCGACTTGCTAATCGACTTTTGGAGAACGCTCAACGGCTTCTTGGAGGGCTGCGGTGTTGAGGAGTTCACGTGATGACTTTTGCAACTCTTTTTCATGCGAGATAAAAATGTATCCTCGGGGATTATGACAGCGCAGCGCGGAATAGTAGCCTCAGGAATCGAGACCGCTCCGCCGTCGTCCGCTAATGCTTAATGGTTGGCTGCGTCGGTGACGCGGGAGGACGAGGGATTTGGCAGACGATGCGAGGACACGGCCCCGGGCGATGAGCCTCAGGGAGGCGCGGGACTTCGGAGCCAAAAGGCTCGTCTTCTCCTCGGGGTCCGACACCCTAGACAGGATACTGGGATCTGGGCTCAGGACAGGGGAGATGGTCGAGGTCTTCGGTGCGAGCGCGACCGGCAAGACGCAGCTAGCGATCCAGTGCGCGCTCTCGGCCGCCTCTGCGGGGTTCAGCTGCGCCTACGTCGACGCCGAGGGCCAGTTCAGGCCGGAACGGCTGGCATCGATCTGCGAGAGCAGGGGGTTCGACCCGGCGAAGGTCCTTCCGCTCGTGTACTGCATCAGGACCGAGGATACCAAGCAGCAGGAGGGAGCGATCGGGATGATCAACGAAAACGAGATGCTGAGAGACTGCAGGTTCGTCGCAATCGACACCGTCACGAAGAACTTTTCGCTCGAGTTCAGCGGGAGCAAGTCTGTGGTGAGCCGCCAGACAGCGCTCGGGGCCTACCTGAACCGGCTGGCCCGGGACGCGTACCTGCACGACCGGGCTGTGCTCCTCCTCAACCGAGTCGCCTCGGTCGGCCTCGAGGGAGCGGCGAGAGAGGTCGGAATCGGAGGTGAGACGCTCAGGCACTTCGTCCAAAGGTCCGTGTGGGTTCAGAAGAGGGGCGAGAAGGTCTACGCATCCCTCGCCGAGGGGAACGGCACGGGGGAGGTCGCGTTGGGGATCTCAATCCGAGGACTGGAATAGCGGCCGGGTACCCACCTCGCGACTGCCTAGCGGTAACACCCCGCCCTTTTTGACTTCCAGCCCCGCGAAAACGCGTCTTGGGCCCTCATATCGCGTGTTAAGCATTTAAACTTCGATTGTGCATGCTAGTGTTGTAATGCTTTCAACTAGCATGCTGAAGGAAGAGGTCGATGTTATTGTCGACCTCGTGGCGCAGAAGAAGACCGAGGACGCGAAGCAGAGGCTCAACCATCTCGTCCCGGAGGTCTCATCGGAGTACGGCAGGGGCGCCATCCTCGCGCTTAACGGGATCCTCAACGTATTAGAGAACAAGAACGCGGACAAGATGTCCGACTACGAAAAGATCCTCCGCGCGGCGGAGAGGATACCCAGACTTCAGACCATCGACGACATGGACAGGGGATATCTCCAGACAATAACCAAGTGGGCGAAGAAGAGCAAGGCGCCGGTCAAAGACTCAAGTAGTGTATCCCAAGGGTAAAGAGCAGGATGTACAGGAAGATGAAGAGGAGCACGTAGCTCCCTATTCCTGCCGTGTACATCTTGTTGAGTTCGTCGGCCTTGAACTGTGGTCCCCAGACCTTTCTGACCAGGTAGTATGACCCGAGGTAGACCACGATGGCGAAGAGGACGGCGCTCTGGTAGTCAGTCCCGAACAGCTCCGCGGCGGAGACGCCTATGAGGCCGCCTAGGCCGGCGCGCAGCCAGAATATCTTGTCGGTCTTGGTGATCGCCATCATCTAGACCCGGGAGCACCCGTGCCGCATCAACGAGTTTGCCACCAGTCCCAGTGGGCTACTAAAAGGTTCCACCGAGATGGACCGGCAGCTCTTCGACTCAAGCGTGGCGCTTAACTAGTCGAGGCCCCTGAGATCGGGATGCTGGGAAGGCTCGGCATCGATGTTAACGAGCGTAACGTTACCACCTCGGACACCCTCGGACACACCAGCGTACATGATACATCAAAGGTGGCGGAGCTCAAGGAGAGGCACAAGGCAATCCGGGCGAAGATCGGCGAGAGGACCGGAAAGGACAGACGCATAGGCCAGAGACTCTACAGGAAGTACGGCACGCGAGAGAAGAACCGGACCGCGCAGATCACCCACGAGATTACCAAGCAAGTCGTTCGGCGAGCGAAGGAGAAACGTCTCGGTATCGTCATGGAGAATCTTAAGGGGATTCGGAGGCTCTACCGAAAGGGCAACGGCCACGGGAGACCGTACAGAGGCCGAATGAACTCATGGACCTTCCGGGAGATCCAAAGGCAGGTCGAGTACAAGGCAAGATGGTAGGGCATCCCCGTCACCAACGTGAGCCCGAGATGCACGTCCCGAAAATGTCCTGACTGTGACTCCTCTCTCGTCCCGCTGGGAGGGCGCAAATCGTTGTGCCCTTCGTGCAACAAGACCGAGGACATGGATGTCATCGCCTCAAGGAACATCATGATGGCCGCACCGGTTCGTGCGGCTCGGCCACCCGGAGGAAGCGGTGAAGGGGAACCCCGAAGGCAGGAGAAGGCGGGCAATCCTCCGAGCAGATGGGTGGAAGTCGGCTCTTTCGGGCGTGAGCCGGAGAGACAACAGAACCCACCGAGAGATAGGTTATAACTCTCAGGAGCGCCGGGCGCCTTTGGAGGAGGGTCGAGATGGAACGGGTCCAGAAGATGGGGTCGCTCTCGGGGCTCGAGGTCAGGGTCCTCGTGAAGGAGCTCGGAGGTCTGAGCGGTGGCTATGTCTCGAACATCCATTCGCTCGGCGAGTCACAGATCTTCCGGATAAAGAAGAGCGGGGGCGAGGACGTCAGCCTCGTCGTCTCCCCGAAGTACGGGGCTTGGATCACACAGGCCCCAGCCCAGACTGTCACTGACGAGTTCACAACTTCCCTCAGGCAGGAGCTCCTGAGGCTCAAGCTCGACTCGGTCTCCCAGTATGACCTCGATAGGGTCATGTTCTTCCGATTCTCGAGAGATGTCGCGGCGCTTCAGCTGATCCTCGAGCTGATGCCGCCCGGGAACATCATCCTCACGGACGCTTCCGGCAGGATCATGATCGCGCTCAGAGAAGCAAAGGGGACTCAGAGGAGCATCGTCCGCGGAAGGCTCTACGCGCCCCCGCCCCAGAGCAGGGGTTCTCCCGAGCGCGCCGACGAGGCATCCCTAGCCGAGTCTTTCGCTAGAGAGAAGACCGTCGGCAGGGCGCTCGGCCGCGGGCTCTCGCTGCCACGGAGGTACGTGGACGAGATCCTCGCCAGGGCCGCGCTGAACCAAGACGACCCCACGCCTCTCCCGGCCGAGAAGGTCCGGCAGGTCTCCGGGGTCGTCAGGGACCTGATCGCCAGCCTGGACACGCCGAGCCCGAGCCTGGTCAGGTCGGGCGACGTCCTGGAGCTGATGGCCGTCACCCCTACCAGGGCCGAGGTGGTCGAGAGCGCAACAAGCATGAGCGTACTGGCGGACAGAGCCTTCTCCCCGTTGCTGCTCGAAGAGGAGAGCGAGCCGGAGCGCGAGGAGAACCAGCAGGCCAGGGAGTACGAGGTCACTCTTCAGCGGCTCGAGGCGCAGATTGCGGGGCTCACCGAGAAAGCCGCCGGGCTGAGGCAGGCAGCCCTTGCAACAAGGGCAGCCACGTCGGCAGAGGAAATCGCGGAGGCGCTGAAGGGGTCGGCCGTCCCGGCGGCGCTCCGGGCCGAAGCGCGCCCCGACATGCCTCCCGCCGCGGTAGCTTCTCTGCTCTTCGACGGTGCGAAGGGCGCAGAGGCCGAGATCAGGAAGATCAGAGAAGTGCAGGCGACGCTCGCCCCCCGCCTCCGGAGGGCCCAGAGGGTAACCCCGAAGGCCAAGGTGCGAGTCGTCACGCGCCAGAGCAGGGAGTGGTACGAGAAGTTCAGGTGGTTCTTCACGACAGAGGGCAACCTGGCCGTCGGCGGTCGGGACGCCCAGTCGAACACCATCCTCGTAAAGAAACACCTGATCGCAGGGGACGTGGCCTACCACGCCGACCTCTTCGGCTCGCCGTTCTTCATCCTCAAGGGAGGCGAGCTCCAGACTCCCGACGAGATCAGGCAGGTAGCGAAGGCCACGGTCGCCTTCAGCAGCGCATGGAAGACGGGCCTCGTCGCGGCCGACGCCTACTGGGTCTCGCCAGAACAGGTCAGCACCAGCGCCCCCAGCGGGGAGTTCCTCGCCAAGGGCTCGTTCGCGATAAGAGGGAAGAAGAACTTCGCGACGAAGAACCCGGTCGAGATCGCGGTGGGGCTCGACTCGAAGGGAAGGATCATGGCAGGGCCGGAGGAGGCCCTCATCCGGCTTTCTCGGGCGCACCTCACGCTCGTACCGAGCAGGGAGAAGAGCTCCGACACGGCCAAGAAGGTCCTGTTCGAGCTGAAGAAGCTCTACGGCGACGAGATGGTCGCCTCCGGGGTCGACGACGTGATGAGGGTGCTTCCCACTGGCGGAGGGAAGATCGTGAGGCGGAGGGAGAACCGCAAGGGGGAGGCGGTCGTCGGGGAACCAAGCGAGGGCGAGACTCGCGGCGCGGTGCCCGGGGCCTAGTCCTCGTTCGGAATAACCTAATAACGAGCGGGGCCGGCCGGGCCAAGGCTGATGTCAGACCCCATCAGAGCGAGCT
>JBEKFK010000042.1:0-12761 GCA_050013375.1 Nitrososphaerales archaeon
ACAGAGGCATCACCTGCGGACCTCCCAGCCCGTCGTACGCCCGGAAGCCGAAGTCGGTTCGGTCCCTCAACTGGGCCATCGTCGCCGCGCTCCTGGCCGGGGGCGGAGCAGTCGTCTTCATGCTGGCCTTCGTCCTGTTGTGACCGCAGGGCTCACATCCGCGCCCTCCGGAGACTCGAAAGGAAAGCATATCAGCACGGGCTGTTGAGATTGTCCGCAGGGTTAGGCATTGAGGAAGATCGAGCTACCGTCAGAGGCGCTGGCCGAGGAACTCCGGGATCACCTGCAGGACAAGAGGTTCACGGTCGCCAACTACGACAAGGCGCACAGGACGCTCCAGTTCCCCGACAACATGAACCCGTCCCAGTGGGCGAGCCTCAGGAGTGCTGTCGAGAAGTGGACGGGCGGAAGGAATCTCGATGTGGTGGAGTCGCTGAAGCTCCAATACTCCAGACCGGAGGCGAAGCAGGAGAGGGTGAGCCAAGGTCCCAGCCTGAAGGAGCTCAAGGCCGAAGCGACCAAGAAGACCGAGAATCTCACTCCTGACAAGGCCGAGGAGCGCTACAGGTATCTCCAGAGCATCCCGATAAGCGATCTGAGCGAGGCTGAGATCGTGGAGAGGCTCGAACTCGCCGCGAGACCCTCCGAGAAGACCAAGAATCCGAAGTAGCGGCCACCATCCGTCACGGTCTTTCCTAGGTCCCGGCTTCGGCTCTAAGCGCGAACAGGGGCAGCGTGACCACCACCAGGAAGGCCCCGGCGAGCAACCATGCAAGAGGGTACCCGAACCCCGCCGCGAGCACGGAGAAGACGAGGGGCATCACCACGCCGCCGAAGAGGGCTATCCCGTTGATCCACGAGATTCCCAGCGCCTCGTACTCCTTCCGAGTGCCGCCGATGGCCCTCCCGATGCCCACCCCGAAGACGTACGCGCCTCCGGTGGCGACCCCCACGACGAGCCCGGAGATCAGCGCCGCGTAGACCGAGTTCACGGCAGCGATGGCGACGCCGCCCGCCGCGGCGAAGCACAGTACGATGAGAGTCATCTTGGGGCTCGGGCTCCTGTCGAAGGCCCTCCCGACGATAGGTGCGACGACTATGGAGGCAACCAGCGTGAGCCCGCCTATCGCTCCCGCTAGGTATACGCTCGTCCTCAGGCTCTCTTCGAGATAGTAGACCATGAAGTAGCTGTTGATCCCGAAGGCGACCTGGGAGACGACCAGACCCGCGCTCACGATCAGCAGCCACTTGTTCAGGATGATCCCTCTGAGCTCGGAGAACCTTATCGAGAGGCTGCCGACGGCGGGGTCCCTCGGGACCATCACGACCAGCATCGCGAACGCCCCGAGCGCGAGCACCCCCCCGGTGACCACGCTGACCCTCCATCCGACCAGCTCACCCAGGATCGCCCATCCGGAGATCCCGACGATCCCGCCCAGGTCGAAGGACCCTCCGAAGAGGCCTATCCCGAGCCCCTCGGACCCCTTCTTGAAGTACCTCATGATCAGGATGACGCCGGGTCCGAAGATGAACCCCTCGCCTATGCCCTCGACGAACCGCAGTATCGTAAGGAAGGCCACCTGGTCCACAAGGCCGATCAGGATCGACGAGGACGAGATCAGCAGCGTGCCGAGCAGGAGGGCCCTCCTGGGGCCGTACTTCGCAGCGAAGAGCCCAGCGGGGAGCTGGAACGCTGCCACGCCGAGGACGAAGAACGCCGTGACTAGCCCGAGGCCGGAGACGTTCTGATGGAAGTCCGCGGCGATGAGCGAGAAGACGGATGAGACGCTGTACCAGTTTATCGCGCACACGAACTGGACAGCGATGAGAGTCGCGACGGCGCTGCGGTTCTCCATGTCCCGGAACAAACGTCTCTCCAGTGTCCGGCCGCGGCCTACGGTAATAACGGTTGGTCGAACTCGGGGCCGCTCGCGGCGGCTACCGCCGGGTTCGGGGACCTGGGCCTAGGCCGTGAGTGCCTTCATTGCATACGCGGTCGTGAGGACGGTGTGGATCTCCTCTGCCCTCTTCGGGCCGACCCCGTCCACCTCCATGAGTTCCTCCTTCGAGGCGTTCATCACCCCTCGGACCGAGCCGAAGTGCGCGAGGAGGTTGTTCGCGGTCTTTGCGCCGATTCCCGGCAGGCTCGAGACAACGTAGACTAGAAGCTCCTCCGGTTTCGTCGCGCGCTTCTGCATCACAGGCACCCGTGCGAAGCTCCCCTCCTTCACCTTCTCGTCGAGATACTTCAGGAAGAGCACGAACTCCGAGTCGCTCTCGAGGTTCACCGTCACCACCTGGCCTCCGAGCCCGTCGGGCGCCCGCTTCAGCGACGACCCCACCAGCGAGGAGACGTAGGCGTTGAGCGTCACGCTCGTCCCCCTGAGAGCCCTCGACGCCGGGCCGATGGTGACGATGTAAGAGAGAGGGAATCCGTAGGACATGTTGTAGAGCTGCTCGTCTCGCCGCCCGTCGTTCATGGAGCGGAGATAGTCGCCGATCTCCTTCCTCTCCACCGGGGTCCCGACGTATGCGCCTTCGACCGTTATCTCACCGCAGAAGTAGTCCCCGACCTTGAGCTCCCTCCGCTCGTTCGGGACCTCGCTGGCCGCAAGGAGCCCCGGGATTCTGCTCCTCGTCTCGTTCGGGGTATAGTACACGGTCATGGCAAGTCCAACTTCGCTGGAGCACCCATCTGCTCCGCCGCTATAAGGCCCACGAGAAGATTGCCTGAACTCGGCCGCCCAGCACGGGTGATTCCTCTTGCGCGAGGCTTCATGGCCGCTGCTCTTCGCTCAGTGCAAACCTTCCTCTCGGCGAGCAGAGGACCCTAGCGCTCGTGCTTCCCTTCCAGGAAGTCTTCGGCGGTCTCGAAGGCGTACCCGCAGAGGTGGCAATAGGCCGCCCCCTGCCTGTTGAGCCCGTTGCAGCTGGGGCACGCGAACGAGATCACAGAGTAGGTCTCGGCGGGAGCCTTGGGCTTCTCCTCCGGAGGATAGGGTATCGAGATGAGGCACTCGCTGTGCTCGACGTTCGGATGCTTCTCGATGACGTCGTACATGGTCTTCGAGAGCTCGTCCATGTCCTTCGCGGATATCACGAGCACGGCGTCGTACCTCCCGAAGACGCTGCTAGCCATCTGGACTCCGGGAATCTTCCTGGACGCGATTATCTGGTGCGACGTCCCAGGCTTGGTCCGGAGCAGGACATAGGCTATTACTGCCAACGTCAGATCACGCCTTGGCGTGGGACAGGGCGAGAGCGGTCTCGGTGTGGATTACGTTTGGGACGTGCTCTATGACCCTGTAGATCAGGTCTCCGAGGCTCTCCATGCTGGGGGCCTCGACGGTGACGATGGCGTCGAACCGTCCGTAGACCGAGTCGACCTGCGTGACTCCCTTGACCTTGGCGACCTTGTTCAGATACTTGAGCACTTCCTCTGAAGTACCGGCCTTCGTGACCAGGAAGACGTAAGCTTTCAACTTGGGGCGTCATCCTTCGCGGTCTCTTATAATCATTCAACGGGTCCTTACCATGAGGACTGCAAAATCTGACCCTTGTGTGACAGTGCACCCAACGGCGCTCGGGTGCGCGGCCGGCTTCGGGTAGATTCAAAAGAGAGACGATTTTCCGTCCGCGGATGGCAGCGGTCGCCCCCGCGCTCCGAGAAGTGGCCAAGGAAGGCATCGACGACGAACTCACCGACTACACCCTGTACACCAGGCTCTCGGAGTCGGACCACAACGGGGCCTACGTCGAGGTCTTCAAGCAGCTGGCCGTGATGGAGCGCAGGCACCTCGGGTTCTGGCAGAAGTTCGTGCCAGACGTGCAGCCGAGGCTGAACACGGGCCTGATCCGCAGGGCGCTCTTCTTCAAGAGGATCTTCGGTCTGACGTTCGCGATACGCTACCTCGAGAGGCACGAGGCCGCCTCCCTCAAGAAGTACCGGGAGGTCGCGCACCTGGTGCCTCCGGAAGACAGGGCCGACTTCGAGGCGGTCCTCGCGGACGAGGAGAAGCACGAGAACGACCTGAGCAGCGGGGTCGAGAGCTCCACCATCCGGTACATCTCGTTCGTGGTGCTCGGGCTGGCCGACGCGCTCGTCGAGATCACTGGGATTCATGCGGGGTCGCTCGGGATATACAACAGGACAGAGATAGCCGGCCTCGCGGGCATCATCGCGGGGGGCGCCGCCTCACTCGCAATGGCCTCGGCGGCCTACGCCCAGGCCAAGCAGGGCTTCAAGGGGTCAGCGAAGCTGTCAGCGGCATACACGGGCATCTCTTACTTCGTCACCGCGCTGATACTCGCCACCCCTTACTTCCTGACGTCGAGCCAGTTCAACGCCATCGGCCTGTCTCTCACCCTGGCCGTGGTGATCGTCACGTTCGCATCCTACTACAGTTCCGTCATCTCGATGAAGCCGTTCTTGCGCGACTACGTCGAGCTGCTGGGGATACTCCTCGCAGTTACCGTCGCCCTCTACCTGTTCGGCTACGTGATCAGGGTAGAGACCGGGATAACGGTCTGAATGCCATCCGCCACCTCAGTTCCCTCCACTTGAGGGCGGCGTATGAGGCTTAGCCGGTCAGGCCCTCGCAGATTCGTTGAAGCGCGTGGCGCGTCCCGGACCTGAAGTGGGAGGTGTTCAATGGCCCGACCACCCTATAGGCTCCTCTGAATGCGACGTCCCACGATGCCTTGACCGCGCCGTCTGTGACCGTCACGGTCTGGCTGCCCGTGAATGGCCCGTCCAGGTACTGTATCGTGAGCGTCCTGCCCTTCTCGTCGGTGGACGCCTCGGCCTTGCCCTTCCCGCCGAATGCGAAGACGACGTCCGCCGAGGTCTTGGCCCCCGTCGATGTTATCTTGAACTCCCGTGTCCCGTGCCAGTAGGTCGGGATCGCGAGGAGGTTTGAGACCCTCTTCCAGACCTCGGCAGGGTCGCCCCTGAACTCTTGCCTCTCCGTGAACTGCATGGTCACCCGAAGCCCGCGCCCGTCTTTATGGGTTGGGTTCTGAGCCCCTCCCTTGACCGGGGCCCTGGACAGGCGCGACGGCTACTTCGAAGCGGTCCTCTTGAAGTACTCGACGAATCTCCGCGAATCCACCCCGACGGCGACCCTGACGTTGGGCTTCATGTTCACCCACGACCTCTCTTCTGGGACGCAAGCCCCGCGGGTGTACGTGCCTGTTGTCTCGACTCGGAGGAGCATGGGCTGCAGCTCCAGGAAGGTCGCGTCGATGCAGTAGCCCATCGCCAGAGGGTCGTGGAGTGGGCTACCCGCCAGGCCCGAGTCGGCGTAGCCCTTCTGATATCTCCCGACGATCGACCTGACGAGCCTCCCCGACAGGGAGTCGCCGATCTCGGCAAGGTCTGACGTCGTGAGGAGGACCTTGTGGGTGACGTCGAGCGGGACGAGCACCTTGGGGACGGCGGCGGACTGAAGCACGTAGTCCGCGGCGTCTGGGTCCGAGTGGAAGTTGAACTCCGACAGACTGTCGACGTTTCCCGGGGCGCGGACGGCCCCACCCATGATTATCAGCTCCTCCACCGTGTTCATGACCTTGCGGTCCCTCTGGAATGCGAGCGCGATGTTGGTCAGCGGCCCAGTGGCCACGATGGTCCTCACCCCTGACCGGACCGCACCTACTATGAAGTCGGTCGCGCCCTCTCGTTCGATCTTCCGCGAGGAACCTGCGGGCAGAAGGAGGCTGTCCCCGAGGCCGTCCGTCCCGTGGACGCTCGCGTGCCTCGGTTTTACCTTCAGAGGCCTGTCCGCGCCCCTGGCGACGGGGATGTCGAGGCCGCGGTAGTCGAGGATCCTGCAGGCGTTACGGGTGGTCTTGCTGACCGAGACGGTCCCTGAAACCGTCGTTATCCCGGCCATTTCCACCAGTCCGGAGTTCAGGGCCAGGACGAGGGCGAGGGCGTCGTCTACCCCGGGGTCGCAATCGAAGATTATGCGTCTGGGTTCGGGGCTGCTGGGCATCCGCATCTGCTGCGAACTCTCTCTGACTCGGGATAAATAGACTCCACCGGCACGGAACTGCACAAGGACGCTGCCGGCCGCTCTGCGGGGCCCCTACACTCCGGGATGCTCCGCGGTTGGTTTATCAGCGACTGGTGCGTCCAAGCCAGCATTGAAGGCATCCGAGGACGACGACCGCGCCCACGGTGGATTGCTCGACCTGCTCCCGCTCCTGTCTTCAGGGGGACTCACCGTCTCCGTCGGCGGACACCCGATGCTCTCCATCGACTCAAAGGAGAAGCTGCTCGACCTTGAGGTCGTTGGAGCCAGGGAGGCCGGTCTGAAGCTCTCAGGGTTGATCAGGCTGGAGGAGGGAGACGTGAACATGCTCTCGGGCTCCGAGGCCGTTGCGAGGAAGCTCTCTCGCCTGGGATGGAAGCTGACTCTGCATGACGATGGGGTGCACCTCGTGACGCTCGGCAGCGGCGTATCGAGGATGACAGGCCACGTCAGCCTCAACCCTATGAACCTGAGAAGGGTGCTGGACGCGCTGAGATAGACTGGCGGTCTCTTAATTTCTAGGCCGTGGTCATCATTCCGACGTTCCTGGCGGCAGAGGCCTTCTTCTCGTCTTCCGTCAGGTTCCTCATGTGTACCGTGACCGTCACGAGGCCGTCCAGTTCCACTCCTACCTGCATGTTCGGCAGCTTGATCGTCACCTTCTGAAGGTTGATGTCGAGTTCCGAGTGCTTGTCCGCCAGCGCCTCGAGCAGCCCGGCAATGACTCCCCTCTCCCCGCCTCCGGCTCCTCGCTCTTTGATTTCTGACATGGACGAAAAGCCCGCCAACGGGTATTTACGTATTCTTCCCGATGGCGCGATCCCCCGCCGGGATGAAGACCTCGTAGCGTCTGCCAACGAGGTAGACGGCCCCGACGCAGAGCAGGAACCCGTAGGTCAGGCTTGCGGAGTGCACGAAAGCGGTGGGGGGCGCCTGGGTGAAGATGGCAGGGGGTGGAGGCGGACCGGTCGTCCCCGACCCCTGGGACGGGGTCCCCGACGTCGGGAGCGCGATGACCCCCGCGAAGACCAGCAGTAGCGCGAGATAGAGGACGAACGCCACCATCAGGCCGAGCTGGTTCCTCGACCGGCTGGCCCGGAGCGGGGAGCCCTTCGCTGGAGTGAGCCGCCCCCTCCTATGCAGGAGCATGAGCCCGAAGCACGTGAGGAAGCTCGCGACGGTGAACCCTATCACGGCGTTGGAGACGCCGGACATCCCGTAGAACGAACAAGAAACCCCACATATCCTCGGGGTGGCGTAGACCGTCGAGATCGCTGTGAGCTCCGCGAACCCCCCTGCGGCGACCGCGACCAGGGGCAGCAGGTATGCCGAGAGCGTGCGCAGGGTCCTCGGGTAGTACAGGAAAACCACCAGGAGGAATGCCGAGGAGGTCACGATGTTCATCACGTTGACCGAGCCGTCGTACACGAAGTTCGAGGTGAGGATGCCTACCGGATTCGCCGACGAACCCTCGACGGCCGCGGAAGGCGCGATGCGGTCCAGAGATAACAAGACCATGAGCAGCGTGAACGCGACCACCGGCAGACACACGATCGCGGCGTGGAACAGGTCGCTTCCCGAGGGCGAGAGGACGCGCGCGGGCCTGGCCTGCCGCGCGGTACGTCCCGTGACTGGACGTTCAGCCTCCCGTCCATCCATGGGTGCCTCGCCGAGCCGCTGGCGCGATGACCGTCGACCTCGTCACGTCGGACGCATGGTGCCCGATTCGCCTTATATCTTCGGACCCGCCCGGGCCAGCGAGATGTCCGACAGGTCCGTGGCGCGGGAGCTCGCCAGGTCCTCGATCGACCGGGGCGACCCTACCGGCTGGTTCGAGGAGCTCTACCTGCGCGCGGAGACCAACCCCGAAGTCGTGCCGTGGGCGGACATGAGGCCCAACCCGCACCTCGTCTCCTGGGCGGGGAAGATGCAGGTCGACGGCCGGGGCCGGCGTGCCCTCGTAGTGGGCTGCGGCTACGGGGACGACGCCGAGTGGCTGTCGGGCCGGGGCTTCGGCGTGGTCGCCTTCGATGTCTCCCCCACCGCGGTGGCCGCCGCGAGACGGAGGTTCCCTTCGTCGTCGGTCTCCTACCACGTAGCCGACGTCCTGAAGATGCCGGGCGAGTGGATGGGCGCGTTCGACCTCGTCTTCGAGGCCTACACCCTCCAGGTCCTGCCCGGTGAGTTCAGGGCCGCGGCAGCAGGCATGATCGCCTCGGCGGTGAAGGACACCCTGCTGGTGGTGGCCAGGGGGAGGGCCGATGGGGAGGACCCCGGGAGGATGCCGTGGCCCCTGACCCGGCGGGACCTGGACCTGTTCACCGTGGCTCGGCCCGATCTGGTGCTCTCCTCGTTCGAGGATTTTATGGACGACGAGCTGCCTCCCGTCCGCCGCTTCAGGGTCGAGTACCGCCGCTCGGCGTAGCGCGCTGAAACTCCCCTGGGAGATGCCTTGACCGGTCCCTCGGGGACTCGGATCAGAGGATGCCCTTCAGGGCCCTGAGGTGCTCGGTCGTGATCCCTTCCTCCCAGGACCACAGGAAGAAGTCGTCGAAGCCCGCTCTCGAGAGCGCCTCGATCTTCTTCCTCAGGCTCTCCTTGTCGTTGTTGCTCTCCCAGATGTACGGTTGGATCGGGACCTTGCCCACCATGGACTTCAGGTACTTCATCTGCCGCGACACAATCGAGTGGTCGAACGCGTTGGAGTAGAGGAGGATGTGCTTCAGCTCGCCGTAGGGCAGGTACGGCGAGTACTTGTCAGGACCGGGGCCAAGGTCGAACGCCTCGCGGATCACCTTCAGCAGGGCGTCCTTGTCGAGTCCGCTCCGGGCCGCGACCTCCTGGGCGAAGAGCGGGACCACCGAGCCCGGGAGGTAGTCGGGGAACTTCGGGATCATCAGGTCGAGGTCGAAGGAGAGGTCGAGGAAGTCGGTGCCCAGCAGCGGGCTGAGCGACGGGAGCTGGAACTCCATGCCGAACCGGAGCTTCGGATTGTTCTCCCTGGCGACCTCCCTCCCTGCCTTGATCAGCGATCGGGCATAGTCGGACATCGAGCGCATCCTGAAGTTGAGCCACTCTGCCAGATGGGGCCTCCTCAGGAAGAAGTTGACCACGTCGTCAGCGTTCACGGCGGGCGGCGCGCCCTTCTTGCCCGGCGGGGCCCCGCGCCCCATCGTGGCGAGGAGGAGCTTGGCCTCGTTCTTCATCCTCTCCAGGTCGAGGCCGTGCTCGAGCGCGGCATCCTGGCAGGACTTGCAGAAGCAGACGAACATGCTCTCGAGGTCGACCGCGGGATAGGCCCAGAGCAGAATGTGGGGGTACTCGAGGTGGTTGAGGGCGATTATCTCCATGTCGGGCCACGACTTTACGAACTCGCGCATCATGAACTCCCCGTACCTCCGCATGTCGGGGTCGTTCGGGCAGCCATAGACCGGAAAATCGCCCGGTCCACCCAGGTGCCTGTCGGTCACGTCGACCAGGGAAGACTCTCGGAGCTTCTCGGTCCCGAGCCACAGCGGCACGAAGTTGCACGTGATCCTGAACCCTCTCGAGGTCGCGTCGCTCATGAACTTCTGGGCCGCCTTGAAGTCCTCCCTCTTCACTGTCGGGAGGTCGAGCCCGAGCCTCTTGCTCGATGGGAGGACCCTCGAGGCGGGCCTCTGGGCGGAACCGTAGGACGCCTTCTCAATCTGGGAGGAGAAGTCCAGGAGCTCGATGCCGTCGACCTTGGTGTACCTCGAGAGGTCATCGAGGAGCCTCTCGGACTCGCCTAGCGCGACCGACCACGGGACGAAGACTGATCTCAATGTCTGTGTTACCTTAGCCCCCGGGGTGGTGCGGCCCGCCTTCGTAAGCCTTGCCCAGGACCGGACCCGCGTCCCGAAGGCTCAGGCCGGTCCGACCCTCTTCGAGACGACGACCCCCTTGGAGCCGAGCTCCGTGAGGAGTCTCCTCACCCCCGCCGCCCCGAGGGCCGTCTCCGGAGGCAGCACGCCCGCGCCCTCTATCTCGCCCCTCCCGAGCATCCTCGCGACGATAGCGGCCGTGAACCCGGTGGTGCGTCCCATCGACGTGACCGCGTTGACTTCGTCGTAGCGGTCGACGAGCTCGAAGGTAACCCTCACCCTCTTCCCTCCGCGACTCCCTACGGCCTCGACCCTCATGACCGTGAGGTCCTCCGGGTCCCCCCTGGTCAGGACCTTCTGCAGGACCGCCTCCGAGACCTCGACGGGCCTGATCGCCCTCCCCTCGACCGTCACGGTGTCGCTGCTGAAGAATCCGGCGTCCAGCAGAAACTTGATCTTGTCGGCGTGCCCCGGGTATCTCAGCGTCCTCTCGTCCAGCTCCTTCAACTGACGGAGAGAGTAGATCGAGGAGCCCAGCCCGTCTGTGAAAAACCCCTCGAGCTCGCCGATTGGTCTCCGGAACCTCACCCGCCGCACTTCCCCGAAGGGGTCGACCGACCTCACCTCGCCGTCCCTCACTACCCTCGCGGTCAGGTACTCGCGAATCAGCCCCCTCACCGAGAAGACCAGCCGGTACGAGAGCGGAGGCTCAGGCTTCTGTGGCAGCCCGCCGACGTATATGTGGCCCTCCTCGGCCACGTCCATGGACCTCGCGCCCTCGGCTACCAGGATGTTGGAGAGGCCGGGCGCTACTCCGCACCCCGGAATCAAGACGGCCCCCCGCGCCTTCGCCCTTCCATCAAAGTCCATCTGTTCGTCCTCGAAGGCCGTGTTCACGATCATTGCGCCACACTCGATCGCCGCGACGTCCACCGGATGGACCGCGCCGTGGGGGAGCGCGCTGACGGTGACGTCGTTCGACTTTAGCAGCCTCCCGAGGGCCGCCTCGTCAGATGCGTCGATCCTCCTCGTCGCCCCCTTATCGCCGATTCTCTTCTTCAGCGCCGAGAGCCTCTCCCGGCTTATGTCGGCAACGGTGATCTCATCGACGTCCTCGGACCGCGCCAGGTCCCACGCGATGGCGGAGCCCATCATCCCAGCCCCTATGACCGCGATCTTCATCGCCGCTGCGGGGGCGCATTCTCGATTTAACGATTGGTCGCCGAGGCCTCGCGGAGAATTTAAGCGCCGCTTTCGGGCGTAGCAGCGTGAAGGGCGAGTTCAGCAGGACGACATTCAGTACCAGGATGCGCTACGGCAGCGTCTCGATGCAACAGGGACGAGTCCAGCTCGATACCGACTGGAACGAAAAGTCCGAACTTCAGTTACAGCCGGGCCTCGTGTATCTGGACGTCTGGGAGCGCGACCTGAGCGGGGCGACTCGCCCCGCGGCCGGACACCAGGTCCTGCGGATGATCAGGGACGTGGGGGTGGACGGCCGGGTCGCCTCGACTCTACATGCGTCGCTGGGCCGTGCGACCGGAGAGAGGGGGGCTTCCGTCGCGCTTCCGAGGCTCGAGGTCACGGTCGAGGGCGCCCTCTGGAAGAAGGTCGATTCGTTCTCGGGGAGCGGACCGCAGGACTGCGTCTACGTGGTCACCGATGACGGAGGCCTCTCCTACGTCACCTTCGGGGACGGAAAGAACGGCGCCCGGCCCGAGGAGGGCTCGAGGATAGTGGCCAGTTACAGGTTCGGCGACGGAGCAGACGCCCCGGCAGCCCATAGGCGTGGTAGGGCGGCCAAACGGGGAACGAAGTAACCCAATTTCGACGAAGTCGGTCTGATTCTCTGTTACCCTGGGGTAGGGCCCCAGGTCACTGCCCCCAGGCAGTGTAGAGTTGGTCTATGCTCGCCTGGAAGGTCAGAGCGAAGTTGTTCACGGCCTGGCTGGCTGCCCTCACCTTCTCCTTCTCGGCGACCCACTTCGACAGCGTGTCGACCATGCCGCTCAGGTTCTTGTCTCCGGGGATGTCTTTGCTGAACTGGAAGAACATGTAAGGGGAACCTGCCGCGGTTGAGCTGGAGTCCGTCGGCCCCTTGCCAGCACCGGCCGGAGTGCTGTCGGGGGCCGGCTGCGCCTTCCCAGCGCTGGTAGCCGCATTCTTCGTCAGGAAGAGAGTCTGAAGGTACGACACGTC
Source organism: Nitrososphaerales archaeon (assembly GCA_050013375.1). Lineage (GTDB taxonomy): Archaea > Thermoproteota > Nitrososphaeria > Nitrososphaerales > Gagatemarchaeaceae > Gagatemarchaeum. The sequence goes on from JBEKFK010000042.1 coordinate 12,077, forward strand.
CCCGTGCGTCTCGGGACCCTCCCAGTCCAAGGCCCGCTCGGCGGCCCTGTAAGCGTCGTGGACGCTGTTCTGCTCCGCGGTCGAGGAGAGCAGGATCAGACCGCCTGCTTCAAGGATGAACTTCATCCTGTAGCCATAGTAGACCATGATGTAGTAGAGCAGCGTCTGGATGTCCTCGGGTCCCACGACGCCGTTCTCGCTCAGGCTCACGAGCTTTCCCTGAAGTATCTGAGCGGAGTTTATCCACGGGCTGTAGTACTTCTGGACCAGCGGCGAGATCATGGTCACTTTCTTGTCGACGTTCGCCGAGGTCTGCTGGAAGTACGCCGAGACCTCCTTGTAGACGGCGGAGAATATTGTGCCCATGGCCGTCAGGAGGCCGCCCGCGATCGCCGCCTGGATCGCCGCCGGCGTGGCCCCCGTGACCGTCTTGTCTAGCAAGAAGATTGCGAGCGAGGGCGGCACCACGCCCAGCACCACAAGGACGGCAAGTCTGGTTCTTCGCGTAAACTTCATTTCTTCCCCGCTGGTTCGCCATCCGTTGCCGTCGTATTAAGCAGTCGGCAAAACCCCGGAGCCACGGGTGGCGGGAGGCCCCGCCATCGTGCCGCGCGAGCGTGTTAGTGCAATCCGGAGGACTTCGGCGCTCCTTGTTATTCCTTTAAGCATCATATTCTGATGTGCA